>NZ_BAABWK010000001.1:1564321-1892732 GCF_040362765.1 Pyruvatibacter sp. HU-CL02332 | reverse complement strand
AAAGCCAGATGTGTTCGCGAGCACCGCAGGCAGACGCTCGGCGTCCGTTGTCGGTGTGGCCAGTCGAATGAAGTTCACGCCCGCCTTGGTGGCTGGAATGCACAGCTCTTCATCTTCTTCCGGCGGCAGATCAACCACGATGAGGCCATCCACGCCTGCTGCCTTGGCATCTGCCAGGAACTTGTCGACGCCGTAAATGTAGATCGGGTTGTAGTAGCCCATCAGCACGATGGGCGTTGTGTCATCGTCGGCGCGAAACGCCCGCACCAGCTCCAGCGTCTTGATCATGGTGGCGCCCGCATTGAGCGCCCGCAGACCACCGGCCTGAATGGCTGGACCATCGGCCATGGGATCTGAGAACGGCATGCCAAGCTCGATGATGTCAACGCCTGCACCGGGCAGACCCTTGACGATCTTCAAAGAGGTTTCAGCATCGGGATCACCGGCGGTGACATAGCCGACGAAGGCCTTCTTGCCCTGCGCCTTGAGTTCGGCAAAGCGTGTGTCGATACGGGTATGAGTCATGACTAAAGCTCCACGCCCAGATATCCAGCGACAGCGAACACGTCCTTGTCGCCACGGCCACACAGATTCATCACCATCAAATGGTCCTTGGGCAGTGTGGGTGCGAGTTCCGTCACCCGCGCCAGCGCGTGCGATGGCTCAAGGGCGGGTATGATGCCTTCAAGCCGGGTGCACAGCTGAAACGCCTCAAGCGCCTCGTTGTCGGTTGTGGACAGATAGGTCACGCGACCTGAATCCTTGAGCCAGGAATGCTCCGGGCCGATGCCGGGATAGTCCAGACCCGCAGAGATTGAATGGCCTTCAATGATCTGGCCATCATCGTCCTGCAACAGATAGGTGCGGTTGCCATGCAGCACGCCGGGCGATCCGCCGGTCAGGGACGCTGCGTGTTCGCCGGGCTTATCAAGCCCATGGCCGGCGGCTTCCACGCCGTAAATGTCCACATCCGGCTCATCCAGAAACTCATAGAACAGCCCCATGGCATTGGAGCCACCACCGATGCAGGCAATGAGCGAATCCGGTAGGCGCCCTTCGCGCTCCATCATCTGGGCACGAACTTCCTTGCCGATGATCGACTGGAAGTCGCGCACGAGTTCAGGATAGGGATGCGGGCCTGCCACTGTGCCGATGATGTAGAACGTGTCTTCCACATTCGTCACCCAGTCGCGCAGGGCTTCGTTCATGGCGTCCTTGAGGGTGCCAGTGCCGGATGTCACGGGAATGACCTCAGCGCCCAGCAGCTTCATGCGGAACACATTGGGCGCCTGACGCTCAATATCCGTCGCGCCCATATAGACCGTACACGGAAGGCCAAAGCGGGCGGCGACAGTGGCTGTTGCCACGCCGTGCTGACCGGCTCCGGTTTCGGCAATGATGCGGGTCTTGCCCATGCGCTTGGCAAGCAGGATCTGTCCAAGGCAATTGTTGATCTTGTGGCTGCCGGTGTGGTTCAGCTCATCGCGCTTGAAGTAGATTTTTGCGCCGCCCAGATGTTCCGTCAGACGCTCTGCAAAATAAAGCGGGCTTGGACGGCCGGTGTAGTGCTGCTGGAAATCTACCAGCTCCGCATCAAAGGTCGGGTCCTTTTTGGCGGCGCGGTAGGCCTTGTCCAGCGCCAGCACATTCGGCATCAGGGTTTCGGCCACAAAGCGTCCGCCATAAAGACCAAAATGGCCCTGCTCATCGGGACCCGTCTTGAACGAGTTGGGTGTCTCCGCAGGTGAGTCTGATCCGCTCACGGCAAATTCCTTTCATCCACCGCTAGCGCGCGGAGCTTCTGGCCGCGCCGCGCTCATGCGCGGGCACTTTGACCGCGCCACGCTTACGCGCGGGCTGCAGCCGCAAAATCCTTGATCCGCTGGGGATCCTTAACGCCTGGCGCGCTCTCGACGCCGGATGCGACATCAATCGCCTTGGCCCCGGAAATCCGGATGGCCTCAGCCACATTGTCTGCATTCAGGCCGCCTGAGAGCATCCACGGGCACCGGCTCGTGAACCCCGTCAGCAGGCGCCAGTCAAAGACCAGACCATTGCCGCCGGGCAAGGCGTTAGCGAGTGATTTAGGGGGTTTGGCGTCAAACAGCAACCAGTCGGCGGCGTCTTCGTAAAGACGGGCTTTTTCAATGTCTTCAGCGCCTTTGACTGCCAGCACCTTGATGACCGGCAGACCGAAGCGGGCCTTGATCTGCGCCACGCGTTCCGGCGTCTCGCGCCCATGCACCTGAATGATATTCGGCGACGCACCAGCCACGATCGTGTCCAGTTCATCGTCATGGGCATCCACCACTAGCGCGACCGACTGGACCGACGGCTTGAGGGCCGATGCCAGGTCACAGGCGCGCTGCGGCGTCACATAACGGGGGCTTTTTTCAAAGAAGTTGAGGCCGGCCATGTCCGCTTCAATATCATTCACCGCTTCCACCGCCTCGGGTGTCGTCAATCCGCAGATCTTGATGGTGAGCGATGACATCTGCCTAGAGCCCCAGATCAGCAGCGATGGCGCGGGCTGCAGCGCCGGCATCATCCGCTGCGGTAATCGGGCGGCCGATCACCAGAATGTCCGCCCCCAGATCGCGCGCCTCGGTAGGCGTCATCACCCGCTTCTGGTCGCCAATGTCAGCGCCTGCAGGACGAATGCCCGGCACAATGAGCTTGAAGTCCGGGCCAAGATCGGCACGCAGTGTTTCAATCTCGAGCGCAGAACACACAACGCCTTCAAGGCCTGCTTCTGCGGTCTGTTCGGCAAGTCGGCGCACATAGTCTGTGGTGGTCAGACGGTTGCCCTGCCGTTCGAGATCGGACTGATCAAGGCTGGTCATCATGGTGACGCCGATCATGACGGGGCGTCCGCCCTCCGGCGCTTCGTCCGCCGCAGCCTTTGCCGCCTTCATCATGGCGAGGCCGCCTTGCGCATGCACATTGAGGATGGCCGGCTTTAGCGGCAGCAGCGAGCGCACCGCGCCTGCCACCGTGTTGGGAATGTCGTGCAGCTTGAGATCAAGGAAGATCGGACGACCTTCCCTGGCCACCTGGGCAAAGCCCTGCGGCCCGGCCGCCATGAAGAACTCAAGACCGAGCTTGAGGCCGCCAACAGCAGCGCCCACGTCGCGGGCGAGCTTTGCCGCCTTGTCCGGTGAGGGTGTGTCGAGGGCGCAGAAGACTGGATTTTCAAATGTGCTCATGGGCCGGTTTATAGCAGCACAGGTGGCACGGTCCCAATCTCTCGCTGAAGGGCTGCTATGCAGCGCGGCCTGCAAAGTGGCCGCCTATACAAACGGATAATCGGGCTCGCGGTTCTTGGTGCGGCCATAGCTGGCCACAATGAACAGCAGGACAAGGACGATGCCGCCTGCCACCACGCCCACATACCCGTCCGGCGGGCCCATGGGCAGATCCTTGACGATGACGGCGACCAGACCCCAGATGGCCGCTGCGGCATACCAGATCAGACTACGCAGGCGCCGCAGCACGGGAATCGCAACCAGAGTTGCCGCCAGCAGCACGCCGGACGCATATTGCCAGTCCGGCAGGCCAAATGGTGCGACATCAAAGTCCCGCAAAACGCCGGAGATATTGAGCGCCGTCGCCAGGGTCAGCCAGCCTGCATAGAGCCCGAACAGGGGTATGATGATCAGGCGTCCCGTGTCGCCGCGATCATCCCGCGCTGTCACGATGATGCGGATGGCGATGACGAGCATCACCACAATGATGACAGCGAGAATCACATTGGGCCCGTTGAGCTGGGCCACGACCATCCACGCGGTGGAAAGCCCGAACAGCATCCAGGCCTTTGTGCCGATGTCGCGATAAAGGGAATTATCCTTCGCAGACGGCAATGCCTGCATCACCGCGTAGATGAGTCCGAGAAGGAAGATCACGCCCCAGATGGAAAAGGCGTAGCCCGCAGGCACTTCCAGCGGCGACGCTGCACCGTCGCGTGCCCCGACACTTATGCCGATGCCAAGGGCGGGCATGGCAGGCGCAACCGACTGCGCGATGGCAGTGGCGATGACGAGTATCTGGCGGCGGCTATCTGACACTGTGTGTTCTCCCAAAACAGGCATACCACTCTTACGTGCGCGCCGGTCCGAAGGATCACACCCTTGACTGACCCTATGCCGTCTCAAACCCCTGATAGTTATCTGAAGCTATGGCATCACAAATGTGACGGTAAACATCCACGCCGCCGATATAAGCCATGAAAGTGCGCGGTTTGCCGGGGACATTTGCGCCGATGTACCAGGAATTGGCCTGGGGAAAGAGCGTCAGATTGGCAGCCTGCTCATTGTGGATCGCCCATTCGGTCTCGGCCTTTTCGGTCGGCTCGATGGTGGTGTGACCCTTGTCCCTCATCCACGCGATACAATCGCTGATCCAGTCAACATGCTGCTCAATCGACACGATCATATTGCTGAGCACGGACGGGCTGGATGGGCCGGTGATCGTGAACAGGTTCGGGAAGCCCGCCACACTCAGCCCCAGATAGGTGTGTGGCCCGTCGGCCCATTTATCCTTCAGGGCCATGCCGTCGACCCCACGAATATCGATGCGCTCCAGCGCGCCCGTCATGGCATCAAAGCCGGTGGCAAAGACAATCGCATCATAGCTGTCTTCCCCACTGGTCGTGCGCACACCCGTTGGTGTGATCTCCTCAATGGGAGTCTTATGCAAATCAACAAGCCGCACATTGTCGCGATTGTAAGTCTCATAATAATTGGTATCGAGACAGGGGCGCTTGGTACCCAGCGGATAGGTCTTGGGAGCCAGCGTTTCAGCCGTTTCAGGGTCTTTCACACGGGCGCGAATTTTGTCGCGCACAAACTCGGAGACCAGATCATTGGCGTCCTGGTTGGAGAGAACATCCATATATGACGACGTGAGCGCGGTGAGGATGCCGGACTCCCATGCGGTTTCCAGACGGGCCTTGCGTTCATTGTCGCCCTCGGCAGCGGCCGGCATCAGGTTACGCTCCGGATACGGAATACCCGCCAGATGGTTGCGCTGGGCTTCGCGATAATCCCGATAGGTGGTCTTCATCTTCTGAATTTCGGTCTCTTCCAGCGGGCGATTGAACGCCGGCATGGAATAGGCCGGCGTGCGCTGGTGAACCGTTAGCTGGTCTGCCTGCTCGGCAATGTGCGGAATGGCCTGAATGGCGGATGAGCCTGTGCCGATGACGGCAACTTTCTTGCCGGAAAAATCGACACCCTCATGGGGCCAGAGGCCGGTGATGTATGTCTCGCCGGTAAACGTATCGGCGCCGGGAATATCCGGTGTCTTGATTGCAGACAGGCACCCGGTCGCCATGATCAGATACTGCGCAGAGATCACCTCGCCTGTGTCAGTGTAGACATTCCAGCGCGCTGTATCTTCATTGTAGAGCGCGCGCGTGACGCTGGTTTCAAACGTGATGTCGCGGCGCAGATCAAACCGGTCAGCCACATGTTGCGCGTATGAGAGAATTTCAGGCTGGGGCGAGTATTTCTCTTTCCACGTCCACTCCTGTTCCAGTTCTTCATCGAACGAGAACGAGTACGCCATGCTTTCAATATCTACCCGCGCACCGGGATAGCGGTTCCAGTACCATGTGCCACCGACATCATCGGCCCGCTCAATCACGCGCGTCGACAGGCCCTGCTGGCGCAGCTTGTGAAGCTGATACATGCCGGCAAAACCAGCGCCGACGATCACCGCATCAACCTCGCTGGATGTGGCCAGATGCCGGTCAATCTGCTGGCCGACATATTCCAGCGCTGTCGCGGCGGCTGGCAACAGGCCGGGCATGGCGAAGAAATTGTGCATCTGCCGATCAAAGCGTTTGATCGTGACCGGAACACCCGCCGCCTGCATCGCTTCGCCATACGCTTCAGCTTCGTCGCGCAGCACGTCATATTCTGCGGTCACGACAAGTGCCGGCGGCAGGCCGGACAGATCTTTGGCACGCGCGGGCGAAGCGCCGGGCTCCTCCCGGTCTTCTTTGTTCGGCGCGTAATGATCCCAGAACCATTCCATCAGCGGCGTATTCAGCAGCAACTGATTGTCGGGATTGGCATAGCCAGGCGTGTTCATCGCCCCATCGGTGACGGGATAGACAAGAAGCTGCAGCGAGATGTCCGGCCCGTTCTCTGCCTTTGCCCGCTGTGCAACCACCGCGGCGAGATTACCGCCAGCACTGTCGCCTGCCACAATGATCGGCACGCGCTTTCCAGCGATGAACGTAATGTTGGCGTCGACCCATGTCAGCGCGTCATAGGCATCATGGGCGGCCGCCGGGTAACGGTGCTCAGGCGCCTTGCGATAATCGACGAGGATGACGGCTGCGCCTGTGCGTTTGGCAAGTTGGCGGCCCAGGGTGTCGTACTGATCTATGTCGCCCAGTACCCAGCCGCCACCATGGTAGAAAACGATTGCTGCACGAGGGCTCTTGGTTGGTGAAAGAACACGCAACCGGAACCCCACACCGTCTGAGCCTGTAATGGTCTCATCACGCACCGATGCCATGTCAGGGCCCGGCGGAAAGGATTCGGATATCTGGCCACCGGCGAGACGCGCCTCTTCCGGCTCCATCTCATGAAACCCGGGCGCACCCAACGATGCCAGTTGCGCCAGAAAGGCGGTGCTTGCGAGATCCAGTTTCATGATGACGTTTCCTCTTTGGTACTTTCCCGGCTTCCGGAGTTGCAGGTGCCAGCCACCAGCAACTCCGGAGATATCGGGCTACTCTTGTTCGTTTCGCGGAGCCGCTGACTAAAGCACAGCCAGCAGTTCACGCACGATCATGACCATGAGCAGGATCCAGCCCAGGGAGAAGATCGGGAAGCGGACGCCAACGCCATTGTTTGTCCACTGCCACAAGGAGTGCACGATGCGCGTGGCCACAAAGCCCCAGGCGCAATACATGTGGATTTCATCCGCACGGCCACTGACCAGAATGGCCAGCACCACCGCGTAGAAGATCACCGGGACTTCAAACAGATGGTTGTAGTTGTCCGCCATCTGACGTGGGCGGGCTGGCAGCACATTCAACGCATCGGTGTGCTTGGCATCATCCGGCGTGAGGCCGGCAGCGTTCATGGCACCAAGGCGCACAAATGTCATGAGTATCCAGGTGACTGCCGTCCAGGCAGCCATGACATAAAGTGCCGCCAGCAAATCATTTGAGTACGTCGCTGCGGTCGTGACGCTGTTGATCAGATCTTCCATGATCTTTCCTCTTCTTGGGTGGGGGAGTTAGTTGGGACGATGCTCTGGTTGATACTGGGGCCGATCGCCATCAATGGTGACGCGGTGCATCTGCCTGTGCTCGGGGAAATAGTCGGCAATGGCATAGTGCTGCGTGCAGCGGTTGTCCCAGAAGGCAACGGAGTTTTTCTGCCAGCGGAAGCGGCACTGAAATTCAGCCTGCTTCACATGATCATGCAGGAAGGCCAGCAACGCATCGCTTTCCTTCTGCTTCATATCCTTGATGTGGGTGGTGAAGCTTGAGTTCACAAAAATGCCCTGTCGGCCTGTGACCGGGTGCGTGCGGATGACGGGATGCTCCGCAGGCGGATGTTTTTCGCGTTCGGACTGCATCTTGCCGTCAGCCTGGTTGCGATATAGACGGCCACTCTTGCCAAACACGTGCTCATAGTCATGCACTGCGGTCAGTTCGCCCAGCATGCGCTGCATACGGTCTGACAGGGCCTCATAGGCGGCATACATGCTGGCCCACATGGTGTCGCCACCGGTCTCCGGCATGATCTTGGCATGCAGTACGGAGCCCAGCGGAGGCTCCTGCATGAAGGTCACATCTGTGTGCCAGTTGTTGAGGTCCGGTTTCCGCTTTGGACCATGCTCGATGACGATGATCTCAGGGTGCTCTTCGCTGTGATTGGGCGCGAACGGGTGCACCTGCAGGTGACCAAACTTGCTGGCAAAGTCCTTGTGCTGCGCCGGCGTGATGTCCTGGTCACGGAAGAAGATGACCCCATGGGCCATCAGCGCATCATGGACGGCGGCAAAGGTCTCATTGCCCAGCGGCTTGCTCATATCGACGCCGGAAATCTCCGCGCCAATGGTCGGCGTCAGCCGATCAATCGTAATGGCGTTGCTCATTGGCCCGCCTCCCCTCATCAGTTTCCTCCGGCTGCGCTGGTCATTTTGCGCCAGTCGTCAGCCTGTCGCGAAAAGCATAACGTGGGAAAAGCACGGAGTCAGGCTTTGTATTTTGGGTTTTACGTGCGCTCAAACGCCAGCGTTGCAGCCGCCAGGTCTTCCAGCGCCACGCCCACGGACTTAAACAGCGTGATCTGATCGTGATAGCGCCGCCCGGCCCGCTCGCCGCGCGCCAGGTCATGCAGGTCGGCGGTGATGTCTTCCACCGTGATGGCGCCACTCTCAAGGGGGGTCATGATGTCGCCCGCCTCGCTCATGGCGCCTTCGCGGGTATCCACAAAGATGCGGGCGCGCGACATAACCCCGTCGTCCACCTCGCGCATGTCCGGGCGGTAGCCGCCAACGCAGTCCAGATGCACGCCGGGCTGTAACCAATCCCCCCTGATCAACGGCTGGGTGCTCCCGGTGGCGGTGCAGATGATGTCTGCGCCGCGTACAGCGCCTTCAAGGTCCGTTGTGGCGGCGACTTTCATGTCGGGGCGGCTCAGGCGCTTGGCGAGTTTCTGTGCTGTTGCTTCCGTCCGGTTCCAGATCAGCACATTGCAGATGGGACGCGCTTCCGCATGGGCCTTGATGAGGTGGGGCACCAGCGCGCCGCTGCCGACGACCAACAACCGCTCGGCATCCTGGCGGGCGAGATATGTGGACGCCAGCGCCGACGTTGCCGCTGTGCGCCACGCGGTCAAAGTGGGTGCGTCCAGCAGGCCCAGCGGCTCACCCGTGCGGCCGGACATCAGCACATACACACCTGTGAGCGACGGCAGGCCCTTGGTGCGATTGTCAGGAAAAACCGATTGAATTTTGACGCCGATATAGCCGCGCCGCCCGCTCATGTCGCCGGAGCGTGCCGTGCCGCGCACCCATGCGGGCATGACCATCAGATCGCCAGCACCGGGCTCACCGGGACCAAGGCTTGATTCAATGTGGTGGAGAGTACGCGCCGGGTTGGCGATGTCGTCACGAAAGGCCGAGCGCAGCCGCTCCATCAAGGAGCGGACGTCTAGGGCCTGATTTATTTCAGCCGCCGTGACGAGACGCATTTGCGGTCTGACTTGTCAGCGCTGGCGCGGTCTCGCTGGCCAGAGCCAGTGCCGTGCCTGCTTCGACAGCACTGTTGGAGTTGGCAGCGCCCTGCTGCTTTTGCACGCGCTTCAATTCACGTTTGGCCTGACGTTCGCCCTTGCGGTGTCCCCCCTGTCCAACCCATGCCCCAAGGCCACCGGCCAGAAGTCCGGCCAGAAAGGCACCCATGATGACCACGATCAGCGGCACGGTGAATGCAAGCGCCGGGCGGGTTGATGAGAAGGGATCAAGGCTGAACTGTACCGGCACCATATTGGCCAGGGTCAGCACAACGCCAACGAGTACGCAGGGAAGGAGAATGAACCAGGTCTTCAACGTCACTTACCAGATCACTTTCAAACAGTTTGTCTTGTGAACAAGGCTGGATGTTACCCCAGCCACGCGCATTGAACCACTGCCAGCCGATGCTGACGCGATGTTCAGTTTCAAGAAGCGGGAAGGCTATTCGCCGGCGGCCAGATTGGGGGCCAGGTCCTGCACATCATCATTGTCCGGCTCACCGGCTTCTGATGGCTGTTCTGTCAGTGCAGCATCGGAGCCCAGCGGGCGGCGGTTGAGCCGTTCGCGCAATTCCTTGCCGGTCTTGAAGAACGGTACGGACTTCGCTTCCACTTCCACCGGCTCACCGGTGCGCGGGTTGCGGCCGGTCCGTGCCGGGCGTGTCTTGACGGAAAACGCGCCGAAGCCACGCAGTTCCACACGGTCGCCATTGGCCAGCGCCTGCGCAATCTCCTCAAAGATTGTGCCAACGATACGCTCAACGTCGCGTTGATACAGATGCGGATTGGCTTGCGCCAACCGCTGTACGAGTTCTGACTTAATCATCCGGCCCTTGTCCCTAGTGCCAAGCCATAACGATGCCCGAGGAGGCAGGGGGCGTCAAGTTGCGTGAGCGCAACAAGGCGAGCATTTTCAAAGACTTATCAACCACGGGCCTTTCACGGACAGGGATTACTGACACAGTGTCATTTTGACGCACGATCTGACTACCGGGCGCAAAACCGCCAATTGGCGCGAAAATGCGTAGTTCTGCTGCTTGAAATGCAAAAGGCGGCAGGGTCATTCCCTGCCGCCTTTTATTGTTTTCTGTCAGCTTCGCGTTGTCAGCGAAACGTCACTCTTTATGCGAAACGACTATTCGTCGTCCTTGCCCTTGAGGGCTGCACCCAGAATGTCGCCGAGGGATGCGCCGCTATCGGTTGAGCCATACTGTTCGACGGCTTCCTTCTCTTCAGCGATTTCCTTCGCCTTGATCGACAGGGACACGCGGCGCGAGGCCTTGTCGATCTGGGTTACGCGGGCATCGATCTTGTCGCCAACATTGTAGCGATCAGGACGCTGGTCAGCGCGATCACGGCTCAGTTCGGAGCGACGGATGTAGGAGGTGAACTGCTCTTCACCCACTGTCACTTCAAGACCGTTTTCTTCCACATTGGTGACCGTCACGGTGATGACTTCACCGCGGCGAATGTCGCCAACGCTTTCGAAGGGATCGCCGCCCAGCTGCTTGATGCCAAGGGAGATGCGTTCCTTGTCCGGATCCACGTCAAGAACGGTGGCTTTCACCATGTCGCCCTTGTTGTAGTCGGCAATGGCTTCTTCGCCGGACCGGTTCCAGTCGAGGTCGGAGAGGTGGACCATGCCGTCCACGTCGCCGTCGAGGCCAACGAACAGACCGAATTCGGTGATGTTCTTGATCTCGCCTTCAACTTCGGTGCCCTGCGGGAAGTTGACCAGGAAGGATGACCATGGGTTGTCGAGGCACTGCTTGAGACCGAGCGAGATGCGACGCTTCACAGGGTCGACTTCCAGCACCATCACTTCCACTTCCTGAGACGTGGAAACGATCTTGCCTGGATGCACGTTCTTCTTCGTCCAGCTCATTTCAGAGACATGGACAAGACCTTCAACACCTGGCTCCAGCTCAACGAATGCGCCGTAATCAGTGATGTTGGTCACGCGGCCCTTGATCTTGAGATCAACAGGGTATTTGGCAGCAACGCCATCCCAGGGATCAGCCTCAAGCTGCTTCATGCCAAGCGAAATACGCTGGGTTTCCTGGTTGACCTTGATGACCTGCACGTTGACCGTCTGGCCGATGGACAGAACGTCTGTTGGGTGGTTCACACGACGCCATGCAATGTCCGTGACGTGCAGGAGGCCATCGACGCCGCCCAGATCCACGAATGCACCGTAATCGGTGATGTTCTTGACCACGCCTTCGAGGACCTGACCTTCGGTGAGGTTCTCGACGAGTTCCGCACGCTGTACTGCGCGTGTTTCTTCAAGCACGGCACGGCGGGACACCACGATGTTGCCGCGGCGGCGGTCCATCTTCAGCACCTGGAAGGGCTGAGTGATGTTGAGGAGCGGTGTGATATCGCGCACAGGGCGGATATCGACCTGGCTGCCCGGCAGGAAGGCGACAGCGCCGCCCAGATCCACCGTAAAGCCGCCTTTGACGCGACCAAAGATGTGGCCGTCGACACGTTCGTTCTTTTCGAAAGCCTTTTCGAGAAGCTCCCAGGCTTCTTCGCGACGGGCCTTGTCGCGGGAGAGGACGGCTTCACCCATCGCGTTTTCCACGCGCTCGAGATAGACCTCCACTTCACCACCGACGGTCAGACCATGGTCCTGGCCGGGGGCTGCAAATTCCTTCAGAGGCACACGGCCTTCTGTCTTGAGACCCACATCCACGATTGCCATGTCGTTTTCGATGGCAGTGACGGTGCCTTTGACGACATAGCCTTCCGTCATGTGGGTGGTCTCGAGGCTCTCCATCAGGAGGGCTTCAAAATCGTCGGTCGTCGGGTTAAGGCCGGGATCGGCCGCAGTTTGAGACATAAATGGTTGCTCCAGTAGCATTGTATGTTTTCGGGCCGCTCGGTTGTCTCCGGCGGTCTTCCGCTTGATTGCGGCTTTTTTGATCGTTGCGTGACCCATCATCCAGAGGCTTGCGCCCATGAAAAAAGGCGCGAAATCTCCCGTTTTTCGGGGTCTTTCACACCTTGCGACGGCAATATGATGAGTGGCGTCAGACAGCGGTTAGTTAAGAGCAACTCCCTTAAGAAACGTGACTATCGCCGCCCGACAATATCGAGCGCCGCTTGGATCGCCGCTTCTATACTCAAATTGGTGGTGTCGAGCAAGGTTGCATCCTCAGCCTGCACCAAGGGCGAGGTGGCTCTTTCGCTGTCCCGGCGGTCACGTTCGGTGAGGTCCGCCAGCACCTGAGCCTGGGTCAGATCAGGGTCCGACTTGACCAGTTCCAGCCACCGCCGGTGCGCACGGGCGTCATCGGTAGCTGTGACATAGAGTTTTACGTCTGCATCGGGGCACACGACCGTGCCGATGTCCCGCCCGTCCATCACGACACCGCCCTTGCCTGCCGGCGGGTTTTTGGCGATACGGCGCTGGGTTTCCAGCAGCTGGGCGCGCACCTGCGGCTTGGCCGCCACAAGCGAAGCTGCAGTCCCCACTTCGCGGGTGCGGATGGCGGTCTGATCGATGGCTTCAATATCAAGTGTTTCAGCCGCCCTGGCAGCGTCTGCATCGTCCGCCGGATCGCCACCTGCCAGGATCACGGCATGCGCCACCGCTCTGTATAGAGAGCCCGTGTCGAGATAGGCCAGCGCCAGCTGGTGCGCGAGTTCCTTGGCAATGGTCCCCTTGCCGGCTGCGGCGGGGCCATCAATGGCAATCACAAGTGCGCTCATTGGAAGATACTCTAGTTGTTGGTGGGCGATATCTGCGCGCCCAGCCCGACCATCAGGTCGCGGAAGGCCGGAAAGCTGGTGGCGATCATCGCCGCATCATCAATGGTCACAGCGGACTTGGCCGCCAGACCCGCGACAAGGCCTGACATGGCAATGCGGTGATCAAGGCCCGTGAGCACATGGCCACCGCCGGGAATGGCGCCGCCTATGCCGGTGACGATCATGCCGTCTTCCAGCTCCTCCACCTGCGCCCCACAGGCTTCAAGCATGGCCACGGTTGCGGAAATGCGGTCGCTTTCCTTGACGCGCAGTTCTTCAAGCCCGCGCATCACGGTTTTGCCAGTGGCAAAGGCAGCCGCCACCGCCAGCACCGGATATTCATCGATCATCGACGCGGCGCGTTCCGGCGGCACTTCAACACCTTCAAGTGCGCTGAAGCGTGCGCGGATGTCGGCTACGGGCTCACCCCCGCTTTCGCGTTCATTTTCAAATGTGATGTCAGCGCCCATTTCCTTGAGCGTTGTGAACAGGCCTGCGCGCAACGGGTTCACCATTACGTCGCGGGCGACCACGTCAGATCCATCGATCAACAAGGCTGCCACCAGCGGGAAAGCTGCCGACGACGGGTCAGCAGGTACATCCACATGGGTTGGGGTCAGTTCGCATTCGCCAGTGACGCGCACCGCATGGATGCCGTGCGGCCCCTCTTCCACCGCCACGTCGCACCCGAAGGCGCGCAGCATGTTCTCTGTATGGTCGCGGGTGCGCACTGGTTCCAGCACAGTCGTTTGTCCGGGTGCGGACAATCCGGCCAGAAGGACAGCGGACTTCACCTGTGCGGATGCCACCGGCAATGTATAGGTGATCGGCAGGGGTGGTCGGGCGCCCGTCACTGTGATGGGCAGTGTGCCGCCCTGCGGACCGGCAAAGGTTGCCCCCATAAGGCTGAGTGGGTCCGTGATGCGGCGCATGGGCCGGCGCGACAGGCTGGCGTCGCCAATAAAGGTTGCCGTTATCGGGTGACCGGCCACGACGCCCATCATCAAGCGGCTGCCGGTGCCCGCATTGCCAAAGTCGAGCGCCTGTTGTGGTTCTGCGAGACCCCCGATACCGACACCGTCGATCTCCCAGTTGCCGTCGCCCTTGTCCACTGCCTGGGCGCCCATGGCATTGACCGCCCCGGCAGTGGCCAGCACGTCGTCGCTTTCCAGCAGGCCGGACACTGTGGTGCGGCCAACGGTCAATGCCCCCAGCAACAAGGAGCGGTGTGACATGGATTTGTCACCCGGCACACGCACATCGCCCTTGAGGGCGCCTGTGGGTACGGCACGCCAGGGCATGGCTTGGGTAGAAGAATGGCCGTGCGAAGAAGAAGCGGTCATATGGTCGCCGGTGCGTCAAAAATGCCTACAGGAACGCGCGTTTGGGCTTAATCGTGCAAGATTTCGCCCCCTCACGCATTTCTCTTTTGACAGTCCGGAATGATCGTGGCAATGGGAAAACCTACATGTAGCGGAACAACCTGCTGCGCAACGAACATACGCTGAAAGAGGCTTGCCCGTGCCAAAGCCCGAATGGGGAACGAAGCAGATTTGCCCGGAATGCGGAGCAAAGTTCTACGACTTCAAAAAAGATCCCATCCATTGTCCAAAATGCGAACACGAGTGGCCGCAGGCTGCGCCGCCCAAGCCGCGTCGCGGTGCCAAGGCGAAGGCCCAGGCTGCAGAGGCTGAAAAGCCTGAGGAAGAAGAAGCCGAGGCCGAAGACGACGAGGACGAGATTGAGGACGACGGCACGCAGAGCCTCGATGAAGTGGCGTCCGGCGAGAAAGCCACAACGCGCAAGCGCAAGCCGGGCCTCGATGAAGATGACGACGATGATGACGACGACGACGATCTGCCTGATCTCGGCGACGCTGAAATCGATGCCGAACTCGAAGAAGATGAAGACGACGACACCTTCCTCTCCGATGATGATGACGATGAGGACGATGATCTGTCCGACGTGATCCCCACCGGCAAGGGCGACGACGACTAAGGTCGTGCGCCCTCAAGGGGTCCGGCGACCGGTCTTTACGGCCGTTGCCAATCTGCGCTTGATATGGGGCGGGACGCCGAGTAATGTCCCGCCTCTTTCGCAAGCCTGATCAGGTCCGCAGAAAGACAAGGTCGCACCCCCACGTGCTACCTTCAGGTGCCGGACAACGGCACGCGCCTGAGAACGGCGCCTATAAATGGTTTTCGGGGCCATAGCTCAGTTGGGAGAGCGCTTGCATGGCATGCAAGAGGTCGGCGGTTCGATTCCGCCTGGCTCCACCATTTCTCCAATACCGTCCTGAATACATCGATTTGTTGATCCAGAGGCTGTCGTCGGACCCGGACGCTGGCTCATGGACCTTGTATTTGCAACGCCAGCCTATGTTCAGGTGAAAAAGACGAACGGCACAGCCTGCTCTCCAGAGATGTTCCTGCGTTCTGCCTCCATCACGGACGCACCAATAAGTATGGCCATTTACAAATGAGGTAATTCTCATTATTGAGAGTATTCTCATTTATGATCTGCGGCTGGGGTGGACGATGGCAAAGCTTTCGAGACGTGGTGTGATTGGCGGTGCTGCTGCACTGGGAGCGGCGGGTTTAGGCCTCACTTTCGGGCGGCGGGAGCCGACAGCAAGCCGAGGCGTGGCTGCTGATGCGCCGCTGCCCGATGCGCGCAAGGACATGAACCTGCTGATCGTCATGGTCGATCAGGAACGTGTGTGGGATACCCTGCCCGCCGACCTTGATTTGCCGAACCACTACCGCATCGCCGATCAGGGCACGTCCTTCACCAACCTGAGCGTCACAACCCCGCTGTGCACGCCGTCACGGTCGGTCTTCTGGACCGGACAGCATGTGCAGCACACCCATGTGCAGGACAATACGAATGTGCCGCTCATAGGGCGGCCGCTTAACCCGGCAATCCCGACGCTTGGGCATATGCTGCGCGATGCAGGCTTCTACACGGCATACAAGGGTAAGTGGCATCTGCACGAACTGCCCAAGGACATGGCCTGGGGTGACACGGCGGAGCGCAAGCATGCGCTGGAGGCCTATGGGTATGCGGATTACGGCTGGGGACCGGAGATCATCGACGATCATGCCGGCTGGAAGTATGACGGCCGTATTGCGGGGGATGCCGCCAAGTGGCTGTCGACGACAGCGACAACATTGGACCAGCCCTGGGCGCTGACCGTCAGCTTCGTCAATCCACATGACATCATGTATCTCGACGCGACGGGCAATCAGGCCCAGACACGGGTTCAAAATGCAGTTCCTGGCCCGGTTCGTCCGGAGCCGGACGACCCGATCTACGCAATGGACCACACCGCCGACCTGCCACGCAATTTCAGGCCCTCAAACTATGCGGGACAGGTGCCGGCGCAGGCCAATTATGACACCTATATGGACCATTTCTATGGGACCATGCCGCACGACAATTCAGAGGCATGGATCAGGTTCAGCAGCTACTACAACAACTGCATCCGCGACGTGGATCAACATCTGGGCACCGTGCTTGATGCTCTTACCGCGACCGGCCAGGCGGACAATACAATCGTTGTCCTGGTGTCCGATCATGGCGAGATGGGGGGCGTGCATGGCCTGCGTCAGAAGGGCCCATGGATGTATCGGGAAAATATTGGTGTCCCCTTTGTTGTGATGCATCCGGATGCAAAAACTGCGCGAAGCAATTCTGGTATTGTGTCGGCTGTGGACTTCACACCGACGATGTTGGGTCTTGTGGGCATGGACCAGAAAACTGTCCGGGACCGGTATGCAGCAATTCGGGGCCTGGATATGTCCGAAGATCTGACAACACAGACCACTCAGCGGAGCCGGTCAGGCAGTGGCGCGCTTGTGACATACAGTGTTAGCCACCATCTGGATGCAGAGTTCGCACGCGGCGCGTTTCAGGGGATGGCAACAGATGCGGGCATTCCATTTGCCGGAGCACCGGCCAACGCGGGCTTGCTACCCGACTTCAGCGCACGCGGGTTCATGCGTGGCCTCGTCACTGACAGGTACAAGTTTGCGCGATACTTTTCACCGCGCGAGCACCATCGGCCGGAGACGCTCGAGGAGCTCACGGCACGCAATGACCTGGAGCTGTTTGACCTTGAGACTGATCCCGGCGAGACCGTCAATCTGGCCACGACCGGCGAAGTGCCCGACGAGCTGATTCTGGCGCTCAACGCAAAACTGAACGCCCTCATTGACGCTGAGGTTGGCCCAGACGATGGGCGTGACCTGCCCGGCCCCAGCTTCCTTTGGAAAGGCTAGACAGCAATGAACATGATGCTCCCACCTGTCTTTCAACGCGCTGCCATACTTGTCATGGCAACATTTGCGCTGGCCTTTGGCACCGGCCTTCCCGCCGCCGCATCCGAACCCGGGAGTGAACGCGAGTTCACCGTGTCGGTCTGGGCGGACAACTGGTTTGAGTTTTACGTCAATGGGGACCTCGTTGGAGAGGACAGCACGCCGGTGACAGAGATCCGCTCGTTCAACTCAGACACATTCACCTTCCGCGCTGCCTACCCGCTCACCCTCTCCGTTGTGACGCGCGACTACATCGAGAATGACAGCGGGCTTGAGTATATCGGCTCGTTCTTTGGTCTGTTCCCGGTGAGTGCAAGTTTCACGTTCTTTCAGCAGATCGGTGACGGTGGTTTCATTGCGCAGGTGACTGAAGCTGAAAGCGGCAAGGTGGTTGCCGCCACCTCCCGTAATTGGCGCGGCCTGGTTATTCACCGGGCGCCGCTTAATCCGGACTGCGAAAAATCTACACAGCCGCTTACTGACTGCGCGTTCTACGCAGCAGACGCGCCTGATGGCTGGACAGCGGCGCGCTTTGACGATGCCGATTGGGTCAATGCCACCGAATATACCGCCGAGGAAATCGGTGCGCGGTTTGGGTACAACGACATCGACTGGGTGCCGTCCGCGTCACTCATCTGGACGGATGACATCAAGGCGGACAACACAATTTTGTGGCGCCACGAGGTTGGCGCGCCGGAGTAAATCAGGCTGACTGCTCGCCCCTAGATTATTGACACTCTCAATGCCATATTCCCCGTCGCAAATTTGGGAGACGGATGTTGATGGTTGACGGAACACACACGCTGTATGGAATTGCCGGGTCGCTCTACACCGGCAAGGTAAGGGCCTATCTGCGCAAGCAGGGCATTCCCTTCACTGAGGTCCGGGCGGGTGATCCGAGTTTCACTGCCGACGTTGTTCCCAAGGTCGGGCGCTTCATCATTCCGGTTGTGGTAACCCCGGACGGTACAGTGCTGCAGGATGGCACGGACATTCTGGATCACTTTGAGCAAAGCCCGGAACGCAAGGCATCCATTCTTCCACCCGGCCCGGTCATGCAGGCGATCTCCTATCTGTTTGAGCTGTTCGGTGGCGAGGGGCTGCTGCGCCCCGCAATGCACTACCGCTGGAATTTTGATGAACATAATCTGGCCTTTCTGCAGGCCAATGTCTTTTCCGATGTGTTGCCGTCTTCAAAGGACCCGGCGCAGCAAAAAGCGACATTCGACTATGCGAGCGGTCGTATGCGTAGCGCGGCAACAGCATTTGGGGTTGTGCCGGAAACATATGCCAAGATCGAAGAGACCTATGCGGACTTTCTCGCAAGGTTTGATGCGCATCTGGCAGAGCACCATTATCTGCTTGGTGGGCGTCCGACGGTTGGTGACTACGGGTTGTTCAACCCGCTCTTCGCCCATCTGGGTCGAGATCCATATCCGACGACTCTCATGAAAGAGATCGCACCACGTGTGTTTCGCTGGACGGAGCAGATGAATGCGCCCGAGGCGCTGCATGATCACAACATCACCCACACGCAGAATGACATGTGCGCGGATGATGACGTGCCGGAGACGCTCAAGCACCTCATGCGCTATGTCAGGGATGAGTATCTGTCCGAAATAACCGCCCATGTGGCCCACGCCAATGACTGGCTCGCAGCGCGGCCCGACATCGAGCCAGGGACCAATGGCCTTGATAACCCTGCAACAAGGGCGATCGGCACCGTTGAATTCGAGTGGCGCGGTATCCCACTGAAGACAGTGGTCATGCCCTATCGGTTCTATCTGCTGCAGCGGCTGACCGATCATGTCGCTGGATGTGACGCAGATGCTCAGGCAGCCATTGGCAGCCTGTTCAAGGAAACCGGTCTGGACACGTTGCTAAACCTGCGCACCAGCCGCCGCGTTGAGCGCAAGAACCATCTTGAAGTCTGGGGCGCATAACCGGCGGGCGTTTCAGCAACAGTAAGGATCGTTGCCCTGGGGAAACGTCACCGTCTCCTCAATCAATCCCGTAAAACGCATCTTTCAGAGCGGCTGACCATGTTTCACTCAACGCATGAAACGC
The DNA here is from genome assembly GCF_040362765.1 of Pyruvatibacter sp. HU-CL02332. Taxonomy (NCBI): domain Bacteria; kingdom Pseudomonadati; phylum Pseudomonadota; class Alphaproteobacteria; order Hyphomicrobiales; family Parvibaculaceae; genus Pyruvatibacter; species Pyruvatibacter sp. HU-CL02332. The sequence goes on along the minus strand of NZ_BAABWK010000001.1, from coordinate 1,873,327 downwards.
GTCGTCATCAGCCTCGATACGGCGGCGCTCGGACAGCGCGTAGGTATCTGTTGGCAGCACCGCCAGGTCGAGCGGCATACCGACAGACAGATTACTGCGGAGGGTTGAGTCCATCGACAGCAAAGCTGCCTTACGCGCATCTTCCAACGGCGTGTCGCCGGCGATCACCCGGTCCAGGATAGGTTTGCCGTATTTGTGTTCGCCAATCTGCAAAAACGGGGTGTCCTCCGTCGCCTCAATGCAGTTGCCTTCTGGATAGATCAAAAACAGCCTCGGTGTGCCGCCTTTGCGCTGGCCACCAAGGATCATGGTGGAGCCACCGGATTCATTCATCTGGTCAAGAGATTTTCGGAACCGCTTCTGCACCGCCACCATCGCCTGCCCGACAATTTCAGCGCTGCGGAACATATTGGGAGCCTTGAGCAGAGAAGGCAAAGCATCGTCGCCAAGCATTTCTGCAGCCTCTTCTGACGTACCGGCTTCAATGCCTTCTTCCAGCATACTGACCACGGCCTGCGAGGTCGCCAGGTTGCCTGCCGTCATAAGTACCAGAGTGCGCTCGCCGGGGACTTCCCACGTGAACATCTTTCGGAAGCGGGCGATGTTGTCGATGCCCGCATTGGTGCGGGTGTCAGACAGAAATACGAGGCCCTGATTGACCATCAGGCCGACGCAATATGTCATGATTCGGTTTCCTCCAAAGCCCGCTGGACTTTACTGCTGCTGGGCTTCCTGCACAGTGAGGGAGACGCTCATCTCCTCATCCGCAACGCCGGTATGCACCCCTTTTATCGGCGCTGCATCATGTGCATCAAGGCCTGATCCCAAGCGGATGTAGCCATCCGTCGGGGAACAGCGGTTGGAAATGTCAAACCCTACCCAGCCAAGGCCATCAAGCGAGACCTCGGCCCAGCCATGGGCGGCCTCATGGGTAGCACCGCTGGCATCCGTAAACAGGTATCCGCTGACATAGCGCGCGGGAAGACCAAGTATCCGCGCGGCCGAAATCATCACATGGGCGTGGTCCTGACAGACGCCCTCACCGGCTTCAAGAGCTTCAGCTGCTGTGGTTCGTGCATGGGTCGTGCCGGGCACGTAGGCAATCGCATCAGCAATGGCATCAACCAGCGCATGGGCAAGATCAAGAGTGCCGGGCTGCCCGTCATTCGTCGCGTTCTGCTGCCCCGCCACGCTGAGGGCCAGATCACGGATTCTACTGTCGGGGGTGGTCAGGTCCGTGGTCCGCAAAAAGGCGCGTGGTTTGATCTGCTCTGCGTGGCCGCGCAGCACACCGGCAGTATCGTGGGTAATGACCTCGCCCTTGACCAGCACATCTACTTCGGCGCGCGGCTCAGGGCATGTGAGCGTCAACACTTCATCGCCATAGCCATCCTTGAAAGCGCCGCCAATCTTGCAGCCTTCGGCGGACACGGACCAGACAAGTGGTTGCTGTCCTTCATGACGACTGGGCGTGAGCTTCAGGCTTTGCACCACAAAGCGCACGGGCTCGGAGTAGGTGTAGCGGGTGCGGTGTTCTATGTTGAGGCGCATGCGCTAGCTCCACCCAAAATGGAAATCAGCGGCAAGGCTCTCTGACAGCTCCGAGTTCTGACGAATGAAGTCTGTCAGAAACTCATGCAGGCCCACCTCGAAGATGTCGTCGGCGGTGCTGTCGGCCAACCGGGCGATGAGAATGTTGGTGCGGCTGAGGCTTTGCGAGCGTGTGCCATAGCGACGTGACAATTGGGTCAGGTGTTCACCGAGCTGACTGTGGCAATACAGCAGCGACCGGGGGCACTGCCGATTGAGAATGAGGAAGTCCGCAATGCTCCAGGGCGTGTAGTCGGACCGGTAGATGTGGTGGAAGGCGCGGTGCGAGGAAAGCGCGCGCAGCACCGTCGTCCATTGATAGTTATCGATGCCCCCGCCGACGCTTTCTGACTCCGGGAGCAGCACATAGTATTTCACATCAAGCAGACGTGCCGTGTTGTCAGCACGCTCAACAAATGACCCTATCCTCAGGAAGTCATATCCATCGTTTCGCAGCATGGATGAATCGGTGGCGCCGCGGAACTGCGCCGTGCGCCCCTTCATCCAGTCGAGAAAAGTTGGCAGGCCGCCGGCAGCCATCTGCGCAGGGCTCATATCGCGCAGTTCAATCCAGGTCTCGTTGAGAGCAACCCACATCTCGGTCGTCAATGCGGTGCGGATGGCACGCGCGTTCTCCCGCGCCGTGCGCACGCAATTGAGAATGCTGGATGGATTGTCTTCGTCAAAGATCAGGTAGTCACACACCATGCGCTGATTGGTGGCATCATAATTGGCTTCAAAGTCGGCCTTGCGTCCGGCGGCGGCAATGATTGAGCGCCACTCATTGCGGTGCCCCGCGCCTGAGGCCGGCATCATCGCCATGCGGTATCCCATCTCCAGCATGCGCGCCATGTTCTCGGCGCGCTCTGTGAGCCGGGCAATCCAGAATATGTTTTCAGCGGTGCGGCTTAGCATGTCATCACCCGATCAATCCGCCAGTATCCAGGTGTCTTTGACACCACCACCCTGGCTGGAGTTGACCACCAGCGACCCCTTGTTGAGCGCCACACGGGTGAGGCCGCCTGCTGGCAGATGGATCCCCTTTCCCACCAGACAGAACGGCCTGAAGTCCACATGCCGCGGGGCAATCTCCTGATCAACAAAAGTTGGACAGGTTGAAAGAGCGAGCGTTGGTTGTGCGATGAAGTCGCTCGGCTTGGCTCTTATGCGCGCGATATAGGCTTCGATCTCAACAGACGTCGCACGGGGGCCAATCAACATGCCATACCCGCCGGACCCGTGAACCTCCTTGACCACAAGATCCTTGATGTTCTCGATCACATAGGCGCATTCGCCGGGATCACCGCATTTCCATGTGGGCACATTCTTGAGGATCGGCTCCTCACCCAGATAAAAGCGGATCATTTCCGGCACATAGATGTAGATGGCCTTGTCGTCCGCTATCCCCGCACCGGGTGCGCTGCAGATGGACACGCCGCCAGACCGATACACATTCATCAGACCAGGCACACCAAGAAGCGAATCCGGGCGGAAGCACAAAGGGTCAAGATAGGGGTCATCGAGGCGGCGGTAGATGACGTCGACCTTCCGCGGGCCCTGTGTCGTGCGCATGTAGACGAATTCTCCGTCTACGTACAAATCTTTGCCCTCCACAAGATCCACGCCCATCTGATCTGCCAGAAAGGAGTGCTCGTAATAGGCACTGTTGAAGGAACCGGGCGACAAAACCACGATGACGGGGTCATTGTCGCATTTGTGCGGGGCGACGGATGACAGGGTCTTGTGGAGAAGGGTTGGATAGTCGTCCACCGGCATGATGCGCCGACCTGCGAAGAGGTCCGGGAACATCCGCATCATGATTTCACGGTTCTCCAGCATGTAGGAGACGCCGGATGGCGTGCGGCAATTGTCCTCCAGCACGTAGAACTCATTTGCGCCGACGCGCACTATGTCGGTACCGACGATATGGCTGTAGACGCTGCGCGGCGGCGTGATGCCGACCACGGCAGGCTCGTAGGATTCATTGAGATAGACGAGGTCGCTTGGAATTATCCCGGCGCGGATGATGTCGCCGCGGTGATACACATCCTTGAGGAACATGTTGAGGGCGCGGGCGCGCTGCTTGACGCCCTGACTCAGCAAGCCCCACTCGGATGCCGTAAAAATGCGGGGGACGATGTCGAACGGAATGAGTCTTTCCGAGCTTCCCCCGTCGCCATAGACGGCAAAGGTAATGCCGATCTTGCGGAACAACATTTCCGCTTCGCGATTTTTTTGAGAAAGGGCGTCCGGGCCCTGCGCCTCAATCCACGCCAGCAGTTCCTTGTAGGGTGGGCGGGTATCCGCGCCATCACCTGTTTCGTTGAAGAAGGCGATCTGCTCATGGGTCGGCTGCATCATATTGTCGTGCGCTGACATTAGGCAGCTGTCAAGCAAAGTGAGCAGCCGGCAAACAGATCCGGGACAAATTGCCCAAAAATTGTCCAGATGGTGACAAACGCAGCAGGCGACTGACGGTTTCCTGAGCAGGGGCTACGGGACCAATCTGCTCAGGAAATCCACAGCAGTCAAAAGGGTATGACCTAGAGTTTTGCGTGCCAGTCGGCGACTGCCTTGCCGATTTCATCTGGTGAATCTTCCTGGATGAAATGTGACCCGGCGACTGTGACTTCGGTGAGGTTTGGCCATGTCCGAACCAGATCACGGACAGGTCCGGCAATCAGTGCTCCGGGTTCCGCATTCACAAACAGCTTCGGGATCTGTGTATCCGCCAGCCATGCGCCATAGCTGGTGACGATTTCAACCACGTCTGCAGGCTCACCTTCGATGGGGATCTGGCGCGGCCATGTGAGCGTCGGGCGACGGCCCTCACCGGCCTCAGCGAAGGGGCGACGATACTCGTCCATTTCTTCATCTGTCATGGTACGCAGTATCGAGGTTGGGAGGACGCCCTCCACGAACATGTTTTGCTCCAGCACCATTTCTTCACCGGCCGGTGACCTGAAGCCCTGGAAAATCTCGCGCGCGCCTTCGGGAAACTGATCCCATTTGGGAATCGGCGCGACAATGGCCTCCATGAAAGCAATGCCTTTGACGGCGGTCGGATGGGTATGCGCCCAGTGAAACCCAAGACCGGAGCCCCAGTCGTGGATCACCAGGGTGACATTGCTTGTCACGCCCAGCTGTTCCAGCAGGGCAAACAGATATTTGCGATGCTCCACATAGGTGTAGCGGTCAGGACCGCTATCATCGAGTTTCTCTGAATCACCCATGCCGATGAGATCAGGCGCAATCAGGCGGCCCTTGCCCGCGAGATACGGCATGATGTTGCGCCACAGATAGGACGATGTGGGATTGCCATGGAGGAAGACGATGGGATCGCCCTCGCCCTCTTCGATATAGGCCATCTGCTTGCCATGAACGGTCTGAAATTTCTTTTTGTCGCGAAAGCTGTCGGCCATGATGTGATCCCTTGAACCTGAGTGAAGACAGAAGTGGTTGTATTGGAATGATCGTTCCACTACAACAGATAACATGCCCCGAGCCAAGTCCCATTCGCGCACCACCCTGGTCGACAGTGCCCTCACCCAGTTCTGGAAGACCGGCTATCACGTCATTTCCATGGGCGATCTCGTGCGCGAGACGGGGGTCAGTCGCGGCAGCATCTACAGTGATTTTTCAGGTAAGCAGGCGCTGTTCCACGCCTGCCTGGATCGCTACCAGGAGCTGTATGTCACACCTGCGTTCGGGCGGGTGGAGGCGGATGGTGCCGGGCTGGAAGACATCCGAAATTACATAGAGATGCAGCTCCGCTCTGTGGCGGACTCAGATCAACCAATCCTTGGCTGCCTGGTCGCGAACACCCTCGCGCAGCTTGATCCAGACGACACGGAGACCCGAGAGAGGCTTGAAGCACATAACAGACGTCTGACGGCCGGCTTCACCAAAGTGTTCAATCATGAGAATGCGTCTCATCGCCTGCTCAGTGACGATGAGATCTCGGCTCTTGCCGGTTTCACCACAATTTCGGTTCAGGGCCTTTGGTCTTATGCGCGTACTGCTCCGAATACTGACGTTTTGTTCAGCTATGCCGATATGCTGTTGACCGTGCTGAAACAGCATCTACGCGGCGCCCAGAACTAGCGGAAATTCCCGCGCGCAATGGGCCTTGCAAGCTGGTAGCAAAAAATATCAGCACACCCACAAATTGCAGCGTGACCTGATGCGGCCGAAGTGGTTTGGTATCAAATTGCCGGTTTGGCAGAATCAAAAATGGAAGAAACTCAATGGCTATTCTCAAACGCGCGCTTGTGCTCGCAGGTCTCCTTGCTGCATCAGCGGCCATCACCGTGCCGGCAGCTGCTGCACCCCTTTGCAACACAGCGGGCCTCAAGTCCTCAAGTTCCAGCAATGCGCGGCAGCTTGTGGTGGTGAACACGCCAACCAACAGAACCACGGACTTGTATTGGATTGACCAACAGGGCAAACGGAAATTCTACAAAACAATCGCAGCAGGCGCCCGTTTTGTTCAGATGACGTATCAGGGTCATGTCTGGGTGCTGGAAAACAATCTGGGATATTGCGACGCGATCTTCGTTGTCGACAGCAATCTGGACGTTGTCGTCCGCTAAGCACTCTGTCTGTCGGTCCGGCGTCCTGCGCCGGGCCGACACACTCCTGGCGATCAGCTGCCATCCAGTGCGGCTGCTTCTTCAAGCCTGCGTATCGTCGCCTTGCTGGCCCCCGGCCCGGGCATCGCGACGACATTTTCTGGCAGGACTTTTCGTCCCCTGGCGTTGACCGGTTGCAGGGATTCTACGCGCTGGCCGGTCTTTTGATCCACCATCACAACAGGCTCGTTGCCCGCACCAAAGACGTGCTCATTACCCCACAGGGTCATGGCCGCCAGAACAGGCTGAAGCGACTGGCCCTTGTCGGTCAGTTCATAGGCAAAGCGCGTGCCCTGCGTGCCGATGTCGATCTTCTTGAAAATACCTTCATCCACCAGCACTGACAGGCGGTCGGCCAGAAGGTTCCTTGAAATGCCGGTGTTGCGCTGAAAATCCTTGAACCGCGTCGCGCCGTAAAACGCTTCGCGCACGACGAGCCAAGTCCAGTGATCACCAAAGATATTCAACATGCCGGCAATGGCGCAGGTGTGAGTGTGTTTGTGGGTCATCGGATTTTCCAGATCTTGGAAACACTTGTCTCGCAGAAAAGAGTTGTTATTTGCAACTAAGCATATTTAGTATGGAAAAACAACCAAATGACCTGCGCCCCTCAGCAGGCGAGAGGAAACGACATGGCCGACAAGCAATCCTGTCTCGTAATAGGTGCCGGAGACGACACCGGCAGCGCCATTGCCCGGGCGTTTGCCCGCGAAGGTATGGTCTCCTGCGTGGTGCGTCGTGATCGTCATGCGGAGGCGCTTGAGGCACTGGCACAAAGCATCCGCGACGAAGGGCATGAAGCCATTGCCATGCCTGCCGATGCCCGCGACGAAGACCAGATGGTTGCCCTTGTTGATCGCATCGAAAAGGACGTCGGCCCGATTGAGGTTGCCGTCTTCAACATCGGTGCAAATGTGCGCTTCCCGATTGCTGACACCACTGCGCGGGTATACCGCAAGGTGTGGGAGATGGCCTGTTTTGCCGGTTTCCTGATGGGGCGCGAAGTCGCCAAACGCATGATGGAGCGCGAACGCGGGACAATCATTTTTACAGGCGCGACCGCAAGCTTCCGGGGGCGCGAGACGCTTTCAGCCTTTGCAGGTGCCAAACATGCTCTTCGCGCCCTCGCCCAGAGCATGGCCCGGGAGCTGGGACCCAAGAACATCCATGTGGCCCACACCATCCTCGATGGTGCCATCGACTCGAATTTTATCCGCGAGCAGTTTCCCAATGTGGACCAGCTGCGCGACGAAGATGCCATTCTCAACCCTGACCACATCGCCCAGAACTATGTGATGCTGCACAAACAGGAACGCACCGCATGGACCCATGAGCTGGATATGCGTCCGTGGAAAGAAACCTGGTAAGGACAAGAACAGATGACCAAAACCGTAGATTTCATTTTCGATTTCGCCAGCCCGAATGCCTATCTGTGCCACAAGGTGCTGCCGGAGATTGCCGCGCGAACAGGTGCAACATTCAACTACATCCCGTGCCTGCTGGGCGGCATCTTCAAGGCGACCGGCAACCAGGCGCCAATGATGGCGTTCAATGGCATCAAGGGAAAACTGGATTATGACGCTCTGGAGATGCAGCGCTTTATCAAGAAGCACAATCTCTCCAAGTTCGCCATGAACCCCCACTTCCCTGTCAACACACTGCTGCTGATGCGCGGCGCCATTGCAGCTGATACGGATGGCCGGCTCATGGACTATGTCGATGCAGGCGTCGCTCATATGTGGGAAGAGGGCCTCAAAATGGATGACCCGGAGGTCTACGCGGAAGTGATGACCAAGGCCGGTTTTGATGGCGCAGATCTGCTGGCACGGACACAAGACCCGACCGTGAAGCAAAAGCTTGTGGACAATACGTCTGCCGCAGTGGACCGTGGCTGCTTCGGCATTCCCACCTTCTATGTCGGCAACGAGATGTTCTTCGGCAAGGAACGCCTCGGCCAGATGGAAGAGGAAATCATGGCGTCGTAACTTAGCGCCCCCGAGATTAGGCCCATGGACAGGAGCACAGCAGATGAGCCAGCACGCATATGAGCCTGCGCCGACGACGCGTGGCCGCTTCAATTATCTGAAGCCCACTGCCGAGTCATCGCTTTACCGCAACGGCAAGGTACTCATGCAGCGTGCCACGGACGGCAATACGGCAAGTTCAACCGGAGTTGATGTCGACAAGCATATGCTCACCGTCCACAACGCCCGCTTTGCCAATCCCGGTACGTTCACTTGTGAGCGCAATGGCTTTGAACTGCTGGACCGCCCTCTGGCGACGCCTGATCTGGACTTCATGGATCATCGCGATGTGCTCACCCGCTACTATGCGGAGTGTGAGGAGATCGTGCGCTCCGCCACGGGCGCCCGGGCTTTGGCCTTTGATCACAATGTGCGCTCTGCCGGTGGGCACAAAGGCGGCAAGGCTGTCGTCGGTGGGCAGAACGTGCAGGAGCCTGCGCACATTATTCACGGCGACTACACACTGACCTCCGCGCCGGACCGTCTCAGGCAGCTGGGTCAGACCCCCGGCATCAATGACACATTGCGCGACGTGCTCAAATCCGGTGAGACCCTGCTGTCAGACGCCGACGTTGAAAAGGCGATCGCCCCCGGCGGTCGGTTTGCCATCATAAATGTCTGGCGCAATATTCTGGCAGAGCCCGTGGCGACACACCCGCTGGCCCTGTGCGACAGCCAGACGGTGGCACCGGATGATCTGGTGGTGTTTGAAATCCACTACGAGGACCGCATCGGCGAGAACTATTTTGCCAAGGCGTCTGACGCCCACCGCATGTACTACTTCCCGCAGATGACCCGAGATGAAGCGCTGCTCATCAAGCAATGGGATTCAGCCGGGCCGCTGGCACAAACCAAAGGACAGTCCGGTGACGGCAGCGATCCGGACGCCCCATGCACGTTCAGTTTCCACACGGCGTTTCATGATGATGATACCGCCGCCGACGCGCCGGACCGCTGGAGCATCGAGGTCCGCTGCATCGTGATTTACGATACTTAAACCGTATACTGACTAAAATGACATCCAGCCTCAGGACACCAGCAGCCTCGCCGCCAGTCCGCGGGCAAGCAAATCGAACACAACCCTGATACGCCGGTTCGTGCGGAGTTCACGGTGCGTCACCAACCAGACTGGAAACACGATTGGGGTCAGGGTCGGGAATACCTTCTCAATCCCCGGCTCGGGGTCGCACATAGTTTCTGGGAGCATGGACATGCCATAGCCTGCTTTCACCATCTCCCAAACAACCGCACCGCTGTCACTTGCCATCACAAAGTTTTCTGCTTGGAACGGCAACCCCTGATCGCGCAGCGTTGCCAGCATCGCGTCGGTTTCAAGAGCACTGACAAAGGTGTGCTCAGCCACATCCCGCAGCGAGGTTGGGCGCCCCGCTCTATCGAGATAGGCGCTTGATGCATAAAGCGTTGCTCGAAAGTCACCTACATGGCGGGCAATCAGGTCGGGCTGGTCAGGTCGAACGTGCCGTACTGCGATGTCCGCATCCCGCTTCGTCAGGTTCTGGATGTCACTGGACGCGGCAATACGGATCCTGATCCCCGGAGCGATATCGCGTAGTGGCATGAGAAGCTCGGGCATGATGGTCACGCCAAGCAGATCCGTCGCGGTAATGGTCACATCGCCGGTCACCTGCTGCGACTGGCCGTCTGCCGCCATGGATATCAGCGTCGCCGCCTCGCCCATGGCCCTGACATGGTCCATCAGGTCGCGGCCCGCCTCCGTGAGGGTTAGCCCCCGCACACTGCGTTCGACGAGCGTGACCCCCAGCGTGTCCTCAAGGGCGGAGATCTGCCGACCGATTGTGGGCTGCGTGGTTTTCAGGGCCCGTGCAGCACCACTGAAGGAGCCCTCTTCGGCGGTCGCCAGAAAAGCCCGTATCTGGTTCCAATCGAAGGATATTGCCTGCCAGTTCATATACTGGCGTATAGCAGATGGACAAATTTCGGCAATGCAACATTTGTCTGCGCATGGATATACCGCTCTCCACCTGTAAACACGCCATGACTCGAGAGCGCCATGAAGACCATCACCACACGCGAATGGACCCTGCTTGCCTTTATTCTTGTCTATTCCTTTGTACCGACATTTGGCGGTCTGGTGCGCATCGCTGATCTGGCTGGCTTGCTGGCCATCATGCCGGACAACCCGCGCGCCCTCGCTGCACCCCTGCCAGTCGTGCTGCACATATTGAGCAGTTTTGTGTTCTGCCTCGTGGGGGCGTTGCAATTCGTGCCAAGCGTGCGGCGGCACCATCCAGAGATACATCGCGTGGCGGGCCGGGTGGTTGCTGCGGCTGGATGCGTCAGCGCCGCCACCGGACTTTGGATGACTCATGCCTTCATGTTCCCTGCTGAACTTCAGGGTCTGCTGCTCTACTGGACCCGCATTTTTCTCAGCGTGTGGATGGTCGGCCTGATCATCTGGGCCGTTATCGCAGTCAGGTCACGCAATGTGAGTGGGCACAGCGCGGCCATGCTTCGCGCCTATGCGATTGGTCAGGGCGCTTCCACCCAGACTGTTCTTGGTATCGGCTGGGCAATAGTTGTTGGGACAGATCTTGTGGGACCCGCGCGCGACGTCATGATGGTCCTCGCATGGGCGTTGAATCTGCTGCTCGCAGAATTTCTTATCCGCACAGCACGCACCTTCCGTCCGGTGCACGCATGAGCCGTCTGACTGAAACGCTGACCGCTGGCAACGTCAAGATTGCCCTGCTTGCTGGCGCTGTGTGCTTTGCTCTGGCCGTTGGCGGACAAGGGCTGGCCGGCCATGTGGCATCTGCCCTGGATTTTCCGGGTCTGGCGCGCGATGGACTTGCGCTACCCCTTCTCATCTCGATCCTTTTGATCTACGTGGCACTTCTGGCGTGCCCGTTCGTGCCTGGTGCCGAAATTGGGCTGATGCTGCTGGTCTTCTTCGGCGCTGATCTGGCGGCCCCCGTGTACCTGTCAACCGTGGCGGCCCTATGCCTGTCTTTCTTTGTTGGGAGGCAGATACCGGACTCGGCCGCAGGTGCGTTCCTGCGGCGAATGGGCCTTGCACACGCTGCTGAGGCCCTTGTTGCCTATGGCAACACCCCCAAGGTGGGCGGAAGCTGCCGCAGCCGTGTCGGCTGGCGGTTTGGACTGTCACACTGGATCGCGCGGGCCATGGCTTTCCGCGGCCTGACCCTTGCTGTTTTGATCAATACTCCCGGCAATGTCGTCCTAGGCGGTGGTGGCGGGATCGCGCTCACTGTCGGTCTTGGTCGACTGATGCCGTTTCGACAGTTTGTTGTCAGCGTTGCGCTGGCTGTGGCACCCGTACCGCTCTTTTTTATCCTGATGGACGCGATATCCAGATAGGGACCACCGGCGGAACCCAGGGCCTGATGAAGTGGCGCGAGAACGGGCACGCGCTTCCAATTCGGCTCTTACATGAGATGCCTCTTTGACACTACGAGACAATCGCCACGTTGCAGTGACGCGCGACCCAGTCGCGGAATTTCTCGACGTCCGGGAAAGAAATGCTGCCATAGCCCAGCTTGATGAGGCCGAGTGCCGTGAGGTCTTTCAGCGCCTTGCTGAGGGAGACGCGGGAGATGCCGATCATGTCGGCGAGATCCTCCTGTCGGCATTGGATATGTCCGTGCTGGCCCGCTGTCAGGTCCATTGAATACAAGGTCTTTGCCACCCGCTCGCGCAGAGGCAGGCGGCGGATTGAATCCAGGACGTCCAGCAGAAAGTGCGAGCGGGCCAGCGTGATGGACAGCAGGGTTTCAAGCAGACCCGGCTCATCCTCACACAGGGCCCGGAAACGAGCGGCGGGCAGCTGATAGATTTCTGTCGGGCCAATGGCGACGAAATCCTGCGTGCGGGGAATGTCCGTGAACAAAGTGACTTCACCGAAAGTCTGACCGGGCCCCAATACCGACATCATCACGAATGTACCGTCTTCGCCAAAGACGCCCATCTGTCCGGCACCGGATTTGATGATGGAGAGGCCTGCCCTCGTGTCACCGCGGCTTTGGATCAACTGTCCGTTGGTAAATCTGGAAATTGTCGCCTCGGCCCGCACGCGATCAGCGATGGCCGGCGTCAGCATGTCCATGAACGGGCGGGTGTTGAACTGCAGGAGGTCGCGCATGATTTTTCAAATGTAAAATACTTAACATTTGTTGGCAATCGCCGGTGCTACCCAATGGGTCAAGGTCACAAGAACCAGGCTAGGGAGACCCGCCATGCAGCCGGAAATCGCCGTTATCTTCGCAGTGCTTATCGGATTTGTGCTTCTCGAAATCCTTTTCACCAGCTTCTTCAAGAAGCCGGGACAAAATCGTGGTGACGCGATCGTGGAGATCGTGTCCACGGGTGTGCTGTCCGCCTTTACCCAGCCATTTGTGCTGGCAGGCGGCGCCGTGGTGGCAGCTTTCATCGCGCCGGATGCGGCAGGTGTTCTCAAGGACTGGCCGTTTCTGGCTGTTTTCGCGCTGTTCATCGTCTTTGACGACATGACCCAGTACTGGTGGCACCGGCTGTCTCACTCGGTGCCTGCGCTCTACAAGCTGCATCGGCCGCACCACAATGCGCCATACATGTCGATCCGCATCGTGTACCGGAACAATCTCTTCTACTACCTGCTGATGCCGGGTCTGTGGCTCTCCGGCGCGCTCATCTTCATGGGCGGCGGCTGGGTCTATGCGGTGTACATCGTCATCAAGATGACGGTCATTTATGGCGCTCACTCCGACGTTCGCTGGGATGCCCCGCTCTACAAGATCAGCTGGCTGTCGCCTGTCATGTGGGTGGTCGAGCGGACCATCTCCACACCTGCCACGCACAGCGCCCACCACGGCAAACACGCCGCGGATGGTGTCACCAACTACAAGGGTAATTTCGGCAATCTGCTGTTCTTCTGGGACGTGCTGTTCGGCACTGCCAAGATCACCCGTCAGTACCCGGAAGAAATCGGCGTCGAAAACCTGCCGGACACAAGCATCGCAGAACAGCTGCTGTGGCCCATCATCAGCACCACGCCTTCCCCGGTGCCTGTAACCTCAACACCTGTGGTGGAGAACTAGACCATGCGCACTTTTCGCCAACGGCTTACCGGCCACGCAACGCGTCTGCTTCTGGTCAGCTTCCTGGCAGCGCCCGCCGCACAGGCAACCGAGCCACCTGCGACGTCGCAGCCTTTGACCCAGGCACAGGCTGAGACCATCTTTGACTACGCCTACCCTTTGGTGGTGATGAAGAAGAGCCAGGACGTGATGTTCACGGTGCCATTCCGCGAACGGTCTGTTCCCAATCACTTCATCCACTTCAAACGTCTTGCTCAGCCTCAGAACCGTGCCGTGGTTCTGGGCAACCGCAATACGCTTTACAGCGTGGGCTGGGTTGACCTCAGCAAGGGTCCGGTTGTGTTTGAAATTCCGGACATGGGGGATCGCTACTATGTGATGCCGCTCATCGATGCCTGGACCAATACGTTCAAGAGCATTGGCTCACGCACCACAGGTCAGGATGCCCAGAAATACTTTCTGGTGAACCAGGCCTGGAGCGGTGACGTGCCGGAGGGATATGAGAAAGTCGTCAGCCCCACCAACATGGTCTGGATCACGGGCCGTATTCAGGCGGACTCCCCGCAGGACGCAGCAGCCGTCGGCAAGCTGCAAGATGCCTATGTGCTGATGACATATGCACAGGCTCAGGGTGGCGATGATCCGTTTGCCGATTATGTTCCCGCCTATGAGGCCACCAAAGTCGGCAAGCCCATTCCCTATTCTCTGAGGATGCCGGCGAACGCCTACTTCGATGGTTTTCTGGATGTCTGGGCCGACAATGCTTCACCGGCTGATGATGCAGACATGGTTGCTCTGCTTGCCTCCATCGGCATGACACCAGATGCCGACATCTCGTTTGAAGATCTGGACCCGCAGGTACAGGAAACCCTGGCCAGCGGCGCTGCCGCCAAACAGGCGGCCTATGTCAAAGCGTTCTATGAAGGCACCAAGCAGGACGGCTCATGGATCTTCAATGTGGAGCGCATGGGAACCTGGGGCACCGACTATGGACGTCGTGCTTACTGGGCCATGTGGGGCCTTGGCGCCAATCTCGTGGAAGATGCGGTCTACGCCGTGTCGCAGCTTGATGCTGATGGTGAGCCGCTCAATGGCAACAGCATTTATCGACTTCACTTTGAAGCTGACGATCTGCCGCCCACATCCGCCTTCTGGTCGGTCACTTTGTATGACCAGGAGGGATATCTGGAAGCCAATGAGCACAACCGGTACTCCCTGGGCAGCCAGCACAAACCTGTGACCAATGAAGAGGGCAGTGTCGATATTGTTCTGTCACGCGCAGCGCCGGAAGATGGAGCCAACTGGGTGCCAACACCCAAAGGCAACTTCAAGACCCTGCTACGCATCTACTGGCCGGGTGACGATGTGCTGGGCGGCGACTGGACGCCTCCCCCACTGACCCGCGACACCTCTTCCTAGAAACAGGCCATGCGCAGCACGAGAGTTAGATCTTTCGGTGCTGCGCATGGCTGATCTGATTTGCGGCGCGTCACTCCATGTGCGATCAAATCGCCATCATGACCATGACCGCACCAGCCAGCGTCCTTGGCGTCCATATCAGTCTGGACCATGCCTTCAGCAAACAGGCCGCAGACGAGATAGAGCTTGTGGCCGGGCTGGGCGTTGCCGGCGACTGCCACAAGGGCGCGCAGGTCAGGCATCGCTCCCGTGTCGCAGCAGACCCGACCCAGCCTAATCTCAGACAAGTGCATCTCATGCATGCGGAGCTTTTCGATGAGCTTCAGCCTGACTTTGACATCAAGGCCGGCGACCTTGGCGAAAACATCACCACGCGCGGCATCGACCTTCTGTCATTGCCAACCGGCACGACGCTGAAGATCGGCGCAACGGCCCTTGTCAGCCTCACCGGCCTGCGCAACCCCTGCCAGCAGATCGAAGCCTTCCGGCCGGGACTGCTCAAGCGCGTTGCCTACAAGAACGCAGACGGGCATCTCATCCGAAAAGCAGGTGTTATGGGTGTCGTTGTTCTCGGCGGCGTTGTTCGGCCCGGCGATAGCATCGACGTCTCGCTGCCACCTGTTCCGCACGCGCCGCTGGAGCGGGTCTAAGCATTCCCGCTGGACCGCTAGGCCAGCGACTTCGACGTTCTGACAACATGAGTTAGGAATGCGCCGATTGTTTCACGTTCGGCTTTGTCAAACGGTTCCAGCAATTTCTCATTCATGTCTCTGACCTGCGACCTGCTGCGCCCGATAAGGTCGCGGCCTGACTTTTCGATCATGACATTGAATACGCGTCCGTCCGCTTCAGACTGGGCACGGCGCACAAGATTCTTTTCTTCCAGAGTGTCTAGAAGATTGGTCAGTCGTGTTCGCGACATACCAACCCTTGTCGCAAGGTCAGACATTGTGAGGCCATCGTCAGCATCAAGTGCGAAGAGGATCACCTGATGTGCTGTCAAAATGCCCTCGCGTTCGCGAATGAGGGCGTCCGCTGCACGAAACAGGGAGGCATTGGCCTGCTGGAGGAGAAAGAAAACACGAGGGTCACCGCCGGAACGCTTTGTTTTTGACAATAGTCCAACCTTGGATTACTAATGAGCCAAACTTGGACTAATTTTTCAGATAGGCGCGCTGGCTGCAAGGCGGTCAGGCGAGGTAAATGATGTTTGTTGATCTGATCTACGGAACAGCCCTTCTGGCCAGCCTGCTCTGGTTCTCTGCAGCGCTGCGGTATTTTGGTTTCCAGCAATATGCAGCGGCGAAGGTAATGGTCCCGCGCTCGGCACGGTCATCACCGGTGTTTGACTCCATGGCAGCGGGCATTCGGTTTCTGGGTGGATTTAACGGCGCCTTTGCGCTGCTCTGCCTTTGTCTGTTCGCCTTGCTCATTGCTGGCGGTCCGCACTTCACGTCTGCCACTGAGCGGGTCGTTGTGCTACTCGCGATTGCGGCGGCTCACTTTTCTCAGTTTCTGGGCAACGTACCCATTCTGAGAAATGGCGAGCGACAGGGCGAGCGCTACTGGCCCGTGTTGTCCGGCCCAATGCGGTTCATCTTCTTGATGGATGCTGCCCAGTTTGCCCTCGCGGGCGCAGCAATTGTTGTCCTGCTGGCGTCAGGCTAAGGCGCTAGCGCGGGGGCATGCGAATGCCGCCGTCCAGGCGGATGGCCTGTCCATTGAAGTATGTGTTTCGGACCAGCTCCATTACGAAGCTGGCAAACTCCGGCGGGTTGCCCAGACGTTTTGGGAACGGCACTGACGCTGACAGGCCCTGCAACACTTTCGGCGGCGCGGCCTGCATGGGTGGTGTGGCGAAGATGCCGGGCATGATCGAGTTCACGCGAATGCCCAGATCCATCATATCGCGGGCCATGGGCAACACCAGGCCATTCACGCCAGCCTTGCCGGAGCCGTAGCCGACCTGGCCCATCTGCGCGTCCTGTGCGGCAACAGACGCCGTCAGCGTGATGACGCCGCGTTCTCCATCTTCATTGGGCTCGAGCGACGCCATGCCCAGGGCCGACAGAGATGCCACCCGATAGCTGGCCACAAGAATGCCATTGATGGAGTAGGCATAGTCTTCGGTTGGAAAACGCATGAACTCACCGGTTTCCCGGTTGCGCCCGACGGTCTTCTTGCCGCCCTTTGAGGTCATGGCGCAGTGGACACAGATGCGTTCCTGACCATGGGCGGCGCGGGCTTTTTCAAATCCGGCAACCACGCTTTCCTCGTCAGTCACATCGACCTTGCAGAAGATGCCGCCAATGGATTTGGCCATGGCCTCACCGGCCTCTTCGTTAAGATCAAAGATCGCGACCTTGACGCCCGCATCACCCAATGCCTGCGCGCTGGCCTTGCCCAATCCCGATGCGCCGCCGGTCACAACGGCAGCTGTTGTGCTGTCTATCTGCATGATTTTGTTCCCTGTACGGAGTGTTCTTAGAGTATGTAGCCGTCGCCCGTGGCGCGGATGGTGACGTCCCCCAGAGACACGCCCCAGGGCTGGTCGATGACCATCACGATGGCATCAGCGATATAGCCGGGATCCAGTACCGCATATTCGGCACTGTCCGGGTCAGCTTGCGCGGGTGACAACTGGCCTTCAGCGTATTGCCCCATGGTCTCGCCATAGCTCAGCGCGTTCTGGCCGAGAATGCCGACGACAGCGTCAGGATTGACGACGCCCGTCCCAAGGGCTGTGCCTGGCACGCCCGTTGGCTTGATGATGGTGACCTTGATCTTGCCCTGTGCTTCGACGCGCAGAGATTCAGACAGGTAATTCACTGCCGTCTTGGTGGCCTGATAGACGCCGGAGCCAAGCACAGGAAAATTGCCGTAGATCGACGACAAGTTGATCACATGGCCACGGCCCTGCGCCATCATCTGGTCGTAAACAGCCGACACGCCGTTGAGCACGCCCTTGATGTTGACGTCGATGCAGCGCGACCATTGCTCAGCTGCCGCTGCATGATCAGCGAAAAAGGCCAGCGGCATAGTACCCGCATTGTTGATCATCACGTCGATGGCGCCGTATGTGTCCACGGCGTGCTTCGCCATGGCGCGCATCTGCTCGAGGTCTGCCACATTGGTGGTAATGCCGGTGGCGCTACCGCCTGCATCGGTCACCTGCTTCACCGTTTCAGCGAGCGCGGCTTCATCAATGTCGGCACAGACGATCTTCGCGCCGAGTGCCGACGCCTTTTGCGCCACCAGGCGGCCAAAGCCGCCACCTGCGCCGGTCACCACAATGACCTTGTTTTCCACATGATTTGTCACAACAAGTCGCCTCCCACAGCGTGTTTTGCCGGGAAGACTGACACGCAGGCGAGAGTCCGCCAAACCCGTCAAGCCTGACGTAGGGGAATCAGTGCTGAAACAATGGAAGGCGTTGGATGACCCAGGACGCCAAGGTCACGATGCGTATGTAAAAGGCCCGCGTTTGACTTCCGGAAAGCGTTCATCGGCCTCGCGCTTTCGCGCCTCGACGTCGCGCGGGCTGACGGCCTCACCGCACTCGCTGCAATGCATGACGCCGCGGAAATCATGGCCGCAGGTCTTGTGACGGCGCAGGATTGGCGGGCCTGCTGCGTCTGAATAGTGCTCGTCACCCCAGTCCAGCAGCGCGATGATGGCGGGGTAGAGGCCAACGCCTTTTTCGGTCAGGCGATACTCAGATCGTGGTGGCTTGTCCTGATACTGGCGCTGGGTAAGCACGCCGTGCTCCTCAAGCAGTTTCAGGCGATTTGCGAGAGTGGTGCGGGAAATGCCCAGGCGCTTTTGAAAATCATCGAACCGGCGCACGCCCAAAAAGACATCACTTAGAATGACAAGTGTCCACCGGTCACCGAGCACAACTGATGTGCGGGCCATGGAACATTGCTGCTCGGGGAGGTCTTCCCATCTCATTGTCGGTCTCCAGACGCGCAGGGGGCGCGCCACAAATTATGTTTTCAATTTCTGCATAGCATCAAGACTCGACTTAGTCCAGTTATTGGACTAACTTAACCCAAATTGTGGACTCATCCGTCACAGCATTGGATCGTCATCATGCCAGCAGCAGCCCCCTTCAACCCTGAAGACATTGCCAACGCAAAGTACACAGAGCGGCCTGTCAAAGAGGGCATAACCACAAAGAAACTGATCTGCGCTGCCTGCGACATCGCCTGCACGGTGGTTGGTGAAGTGCAGAAGGGCCGGGTCACCAAGGTGCGCTCGTCAGACAACCCCATCTTCCGCGACAACATCTGCATGAAGGGCATCATTGCCCCCAAGGGTCTTGCGCACCCCAACCGTATTCTACACCCCATGAAGCGCGTCGGCGAACGTGGCTCGGGCGAATGGGAACAGGTGTCATGGGAAGACGCGCTCAGTGATATCGGGACACGCCTCAAGAAGGTCATCGCCGATCACGGGCCGGAAGCCTGGGCCGTCTCCACGAGCCAGTGGAACACATCAACAGACCATGGCCTTGGCCGCCGCATCATGAACCATGTGGGCTCACCCAACTGGATCAGCGGCGTGGCGCTGTGTGCAGGCAACACGGCGGCCGTCAATCGCTTTACCTACGGGTGGTTCCCGTTCGGCGATTTCGGCAACACCAAGTGCATTGTGCTGATGGGCCATAACCCGCGCCGGCACAGCTGGACGCCGCTCTACAACTCCATCCGCGGCGCACAGGCAAAAGGCGCGAAGCTCATCGTCATGGATCCGCGCCGCAGCTCCAGTGCTGAGCGCGCGGACATCTGGCTGCCGCTCAAAGTCGGCAGTGACGCGGCCATGATGTTCGGCTGGCTCAAGGTCATCATCGACGAAGAGCTGTATGACAAGGAGTTCGTCAAGAACTGGACCATCGGCTTTGAAGACCTGAAGAAGCGCGTGGACGAGTTTCCGCTGGAGCGCGTTGCGAAGCTGACCGGCTGTGATCCTGAAATGATTGCGGAAGCGGCCCGGGTCTATGCCACCAGCGGTCCGGCGGTCATTCCCTGGACTCCAATCACGGACATGCAGCGCAACAGCACGTCCGGCATTCGCCTACAGACCATTCTGCGGTCAATCTGCGGCAATGTAGATGTGCCCGGCGGTGAGCTGCTGCAGGGGTTCAACCCGGACATCATCAATGAATCCGAAATTGAAATGCACGAAGTGCTTTCGGACGAGCAGAAGATGAAGCAGCTGGGTTCCAAGGATCACCCGGCCTTCACCTATCGCGGCCAACTCCCGTTCCGCGAGCCAACCAAGCGCGTCTATGGACAGGAATACGCCAACCTCGTGATGGGCTGCCACATGGCCACACCGTCCGAGACGTTCAAGGCGATGGCGGGCGAAGGCGACTATCCGGTGAAGGCGTTCTTCTTCCTGGGCAACAACCCCCTGCTGAGTTACGCCAATATGCCGCTCATCGAAAAAGCGATGATGAATCAGGATCTCATCGTCGCCCATGAGCAGTTCATGACGCCCTCTGCCCAACTGGCAGACTATGTGCTGCCCGCGGATAGCTGGCTCGAGCGCCCGTGGCTGCACGACATGTTCGGCTGGATGTCCACTGTGCGCTTCTCTGAAAAGGCCATGGACCCTCCCGGTGAATGCCGCAGCACGTTCGAGTTCTGGAAAGGTATTGCCGGCGCGCTCGACCGTTCCGAGCTTGTGCCCTGGGACACACTGGAAGATTTTTACGACTACCGCGTCGCCCGAACAGGCATGACATGGGACGAGCTTGTCAAAACGGAAGTGCACTTCAAAAAGCCCGCCTTCCGTACCTATGAAAAGAACGGCTTTGCGACACCAAGCGGCAAGGTGGAACTCAAGTCATCCATTCTGGAAGACCTCGGTTTTGATCCCCTGCCCTACTTCCGCGAAGACCCGCCCAAGGATGAAAACTACCCTCTGATGATGTTCACCGGCGTCCGCGAAGACGGGTTCTTCCAGACCGGTCACCGGCACATCCCGGAGATGCGTGCGCGCCATCCCGAGCCGGAAATCTATCTCAATGAAAAGACCGCCAAAACGGCAGGCGTTACCGAGGGCGAATGGGTGACCGTTGAAAACCAGCTGGGGAAGATCAAGGCCAAGCTGGCGATCAAGGACGCGATGCCGGATGACCTTGTGCGCGTACCCCATGGGTGGTGGAAACCGGAAATGCAGCAGGGCTCAGGCCATTTGAGTGGTGCCCTGGATTACGGCGACTCGCAGCTGTGCCGTGATGATGCGGACTTCCTCGACCGCGAACAGGGCATCCCGCACATCAAGGGCATCCCGTGCCGGGTCGTGCCGCTTGTGGCAGAGGCACCTGCATCGAAACCCGCCGAAGTCACACGTCCTGTCATGGAGCCCGCAGAATGAGCCTTAGCGACAAGGATATCCGCAAGAAGGAACGCAGTGCCCGTTTGATGATGTGGATGGCGGCGCGCAGCTCGCGCAATCAGACCTTCATCGACAGGATGTGCCGCAAGCTCATTGTGCGCGCGACAACGGTTGCGCCGGAAGATGACTTCATGCGGGACCCGCTCATCGACAATGACGAGGGGTTTGATCCAGACGAACTGGATCGCTATCAGCGCGGCGAGATCGCGTAGCCGTCCCTCCAACCGATGTTCAATGCAAAAGCGTCCGGCCTATTCGCCGGGCGCTTTTGTGGTTATGAGCAGCTGGGTGAAATAGTCCGTGCCCAGCACCAGATTGTCGATGGAGATGCGTTCATTGGTGCCATGAATGGTGACGATGTCCTCGGACCCCACTATGAAGGGATTGAAGCGATAGGCATCGTCGGCCACCTTCACGTAGTGCTTGCTGTCCGTGCCGGCGACGGTCAAACCGGGTGCAATGATAACGTCGCCAAGAACATCGCGCGAGGCACTGGCCAGTGAGGCAAACCCCTCAGCTGACGTGCTGGCAACCGGCGACGCGTTGCCACCGCGCGGACGGCGGCGCACTTCAATGTCCGGCCCCACTGCCTGCTCTACATGCGCCACCACTGACTCAACTGTATCGCGCGGATGCAAACGGAAATTCACCGTCGCGATTGCGTTGATGGGCAACACGTTCTCCTTGATGCTGGCGGAGAGCATGGTGGGTGCTGTTGTTGTCCGCAGCATGGCGTTGCCCGCGGGCAGACCCGTCAGCATGTCTTCGATCATGCCGCCAAAGAGCCACTGATTGGCAAAGGCCATGCGCTGGGTGAAGGGCATGTGGCGCGCCAGCGTGCCGTAGGCTTCACCGCTGATGCCTTCAAGGCCACCGGGCACCGGCGCGTTCTTCAGCTTGACGATCGCATCAGCCAGAAGCGTCACCGCTGACTCCTGCGGCGGCATGGAGGAGTGGCCGCCTTGCGCCGTGGCGACAAGATCAAGGGTGACATAGCCTTTCTCGGCCACGTTGATCATGGCGACCTTCTGATCAAGCCCGGGGATGATGCCATCCAGCACGAAGGAGCCTTCATCCACAGACCACGCAAGCTGCACACCTTCTGCCTGCAGATAGTCAACCACACCGGCAGCACCTGTGCCGCCACCGATCTCTTCGTCGTGACCAAAGCTGAAATAGACCGTGCGTTCCGGCTGGAACCCGCGCTCTAGCAGCAGCGTTGCGGCTTCCATCATGGCAATGACGCCGCCCTTATTGTCGAGTGCGCCGCGGCCCCATACATAGCCGTCTTCAATGACGCCCGCGAACGGGTCCTGCTTCCACAAATCTTCCGTACCGGGAATAACTGGAACCACATCATAATGAGCCGTCAGCAATACCGGCTTGACGCTGGTGTCCTTGCCTTCCCACCTCATCAGGATGGTTTGCTCTGCAATGAGCGTCCGGTCCATTGCCGCATGGGCTGCGGGGTAGGTCTGTTCAAACCAGGCGATGAACGCATCGAATGCCTGACGGTCGCCTGGCTGCGGGTCTTGCCGTGAGATGGTCTTGAACTGCAAGGCTTGGGACAGGCGTTGCGCCAACACATCCCGGTCAGGGCTGTGAGTGACAATCTCGCGTTGCTCCAGGGCGGGCGGGGTGTACATGAAGGTTCGGATGAGAACCACAGCCACCAGCAAGACAAGCACGGCGACCACGCCAAGAAGAACACGTTTCATTGTTTTTATTCCGATTTTCAGCAACGAGTGGCGGGCACCCTAGCAACTGACCGGACAGGACAAAACCAATTTGGCGCTCTCCTTGGCCACAGGGTCCGTTTTGCTTTAGAACCTACCCATCAGTTTATTGATGGAGCCCACGCACATGATATCCCTTACCCGCGAGAATGACGTTTTCACCCTCACCATGGATGCGGGCGAAAACCGCTGGAACACGACGTTTGTGCGCGACATCGACAAGGCACTTGATGAGGTGGAGGCGTCCACTGGTCCGGCCGCACTTGTGACGCGGTCAACCGACACAAAGTTCTTTTCCAACGGGCTTGATCTTGAGTGGCGCCAGGACCCCGCCGCCCACCCGGAAGGCGGCGACGCGGATGCGTTCGGGCTCGAGTTCATGGCCCTCATGGGCCGCTTCATCACCCTGCCAGTGCCCACGATCTGCGCCATCAATGGTCATGCCTTTGGCGCGGGCTTCATGGTCGCCCTGTGCCACGACATCCGCATCATGCGCGAGGATCGCGGTTTCATGTGCGCTAATGAAATGGCCATCGGCTTTCGCATCCCGTCCGCAGAGCTGGCGCTGTTCAGGCACAAACTGTCCGGCAGTGCCTTCTATGAAACCGTGCAGTTCTCGCGCCGCTGGGGTGGCCCCGACGGCAAGGCCGCAGGGGTTGTTCAGCACACAGCAGCGTTAGAAGACATTCCAGCGCTCGCACTACAGATCGCGGAACAATCCGCCTCCCTGGCCGCCAACCGGGAATTATTTGGCGACCAGAAGCAACGGCTGTTTGGCGAAAACTCCGTCCTCAACCTGCCCCATGGGGCCGCCCACATGCTGAAGAACGCAGAGCAGTTCGGCTAGGCGTTGCGGATGGTGAGGCCACCGTCGACGGGAATGACAACGCCCGTCAGGTAACTCGCTGCAGGCAGCACAACTGACAAAGTGATGTTGGCGACTTCCTCCGGAATGCCGTAGCGGCGCAAGGCCGTGCGGCGCTTGGAGAAAATCTCTTTGTGCTCGTCCGAGATGCCAGACGTGATGCCGGTAATGATCGGGCCGGGACAAATGCAGTTGGCTGTGATGCCTTCCTTGCCGAACTCCACCGCCATGGCGCGCGTCAGGCCGATGACGCCGGTCTTGGCGGCGACATAGGCTGAGTTCATGGAGGTTGCGCCCAGCCCTTCCGTCGAGGCGACATTGACGATGCGAGCCGCATCAGATTTGCGCAGATGCGGCAGGGCCGCCTGCACCATGCGTTGATGCGACGTCAGCATCACGTTCAGGCTCAAATCCCAGCTGTCGTCGTATCCATCTTCACCAAGGGGCACCGGGCGCGCGAGACCTGCATTGTTCACCACAATGTCGATGCCGCCAAAAGTCTCAGCCGTTGCGGCGGCCACACGCTTGATGGCGTCGGGATCACCGACATCCAGCTCCCATGCCTTGGCGGTCTTGAAGCCCGCATCTTCGATCTCAGCCACGACGGCGTCACATGCCTCCTGCTTGAGGTCTGTGACGGCGACGTTTGCCCCTTCGCGGGCAAACAGATGGGCTGTCGCGCGGCCCATACCGCTGGCAGCGCCGGTGACAATGGCTGTACGGCCCGCGATGGAGCGGTTCAAGGGCTGATAGGGGATCATGACGTTTCCTGTGTTTGTTTTTTCGCCTCCACAATAGGCACTTGCGCCCCTTGATCAACAAAAGCGCGCGGGTGACACTTTGGGTGAAACAACAAACGATCAGGAAACGCCTCATGCTTACGCTTCACTTTGCCCCCAACTCCCGCGCCGGCCGCATCATGTGGCTGCTGGAAGAACTCGAGCTGCCCTATGAACTCAACAAGATGGCCTTTCACCCCAAGGATCTGAAATCGGATGAACACCGCGCCCGCCACCCGCTGGGTCGCATCCCGGTTCTCGATGATGGCGACATCTCGATCTACGAATCCGGCGCCATCGTTGAGTACGTTCTGGAGCGCCACAAGAATGGCGGCCTGAAGCCTGCCGTCGCGGACGCCATGTACCCGGAATATCTTCAGTGGTTCCACTATTGCGAAGGTATGGTGATGCCCCCGATCAACACGATCGTGGTGCATACGCTGCTCCTGCCGGAAGACCGCAGGGACGCGACCGTGCTGGGGCAGGCACAACGTCTGCTGACGAAATCTCTCGCACCGGTCGAAGAGGCGCTTGAAGGCCGTGAGTATCTCATCGGCAATTTCTCCGGCGCCGACATCATGCTTGGCCACTCCATCTTCATGGCCAATCGTATGGGTTGCGTCACGGATGACATGCCCAACCTCAAAGCCTATGTGGCCCGCATTGCCGCACGACCGGCCTTCGACAAAGCCATCAACGAGCAATAAGCGGCGGCCTTTGCCACACGAGGACACGCATGGCTGATCCAAACAAGGCCATCGAGGCTCAGGCCGTGATGCACCACCAGTATTTTCTGGGGCTGCAGCTCATGGTCGCCTCGACCAAGGGGCCGGACATTGTTGGCGACTGGATGTTCCGTCTGTTTCGCCGACAGCATGAGGAAAAGTTTCTCTCCAGCTTTGAGAAACTGGGCCTGTCCGACCTCCCCCCTGCGGTCGCCAGCGCGAAGTATCACGTGCTGTCCAATTCCATGGGCGGGGTCAGCGTCGAGTATATGGCGCAGAGCGATACCAAGGCCTGGGTGCGCTTCCGCTATCCACGCTGGATGTATGATGGCGCTGCCATCTGCGGCATTCCTGTAGAAGCAAGTCGTGGCTTCCTGCGCGGCTGGTACGCCCAGAACGGCATATCGCTTGGTAACCCGCGTCTGGGATTTGTGTGCGTGTCTGAAGACATGACCGGGCAATTCGGGTTGTGCGGCTATTTCCGTGAATTCGACCATGACCTGACGGAGGATGAGCGGCTTCAGTTTGCACCGGACGAAACGCCGCCGCCTTACAAGGCCGAGGATCAGCCGGTCCCGCCGGACTCTCAATGGTCAGAAGAACGCCTTGCGAAGGCCAACCGCAACTACGCCATGGAATACATTCGCAATGGTATGCTGGCGCTGGTGTCGGTGATTGGTGCTGAGGAAGCACGCGCCCTCTCCACCCGCGCGGCCAGACTGATCGGCCTGCAGACCTATCAGCGACTTGCGACCATGGTGGACGGGCATGATGGCGACGCTGCAGACGCTGCGCAGTTTCTCGCAACCATGTTCACCGGCATGGGCGATACCTGCGTGCTTGAGCCGATGTCCCCGCGAACCACGGCCAAACTCCGCCAGAGTGGGCTGCGCATTATGCGCGGTCTTGATGACGCCGCGCGCGAAGCGTTACTGGCACCATGGATTGAGCTGTGGCGTGGCGCGCTTAGTTCCTATCGCATTCGCAAGGAGGTTGATGTCACCCATAACGGCGATAGCCTGTTGTGGACAATTCGAGACATCACGTGATCTCAAATACCCCTAACCCGCACGACCCACTCGCAAGGAAAACCAATGAGCCAGAACTTCGTCGTCAGCCGCGCTGATTTGCGCGACGCAAAACTTGCTCCCGCCGCACCGCTGGAGCCAGCGGAAGGTGAGGTCGTGCTTGAGATCGAACGTTTTGCCCTGACAGCCAACAACATCTCCTATGGCATGGCCGGGGACATGCTGGGGTATTGGAGTTTTTTCCCAGCTGATGACGGCTTTGGCCGTATCCCCGCCTGGGGCATCGCGCGTGTTACCAAGAGTGCTCATGCGGGCGTCAAAGTTGGCGACACGTTCTTTGGCTATGTGCCCATGTCCAACGAGGTGCTGATGACGCCGGTGGATGTGTCATCGCGCGGGTTCAGTGACGGGGCGGCCCATCGGGCACAACTGCCGGCGATCTATCAGGAATATCTGGCGGTGACGCCTGCCAACGGCTTTGACGGCAAAACGGATGATCTGCAGTGCATCCTGCGTATCCTGTTTGTCACCTCAATGCATATGGACGATCACTTTGCGGCCAATGATTTCTTCGGCGCCTCCACGCTGATCATCGGCAGTGCATCCAGCAAGACAGGCTACGGGCTTGCCTATCTCGCCAGCAAGCGGCCGGGCATCAAGGTTGTTGGTCTGACGTCTCCTTCCAACAAGGCCTTTGTAGAGGGTCTTGGCATCTACGATACGGTTCTTGCCTATGATGAAGTTGAAAAGCTCAACCAGAGCGAGCCGAGCGTCTATGTGGACATGTCCGGCAACCGGGATGTCCTGACGCGCATTCACACGCATCTGGGCGACGCCCTCAAAAACAGCACAGGCGTTGGAGCAACGCATTGGGATGCGCCACGCGACGACGCGGCGGAGCTGCCCGGCCCAACGCCGGACTTCTTCTTTGTGCCAACCCACATGGTGGAGCACCGCGAGCGCGATGGCCTTGCGGGACATGACGCGCGCATCGTTGAAGGCTCGACTGCATTTTACGGTGCGGCGAAAAACTGGATTGATATCCAGATGCACGCCTTTGCCGACATGAGCGATACCTATGCGTCACTGCTCAAGGGTGTGTCGCCAAAGGACGGACATATTGTAGTGGCAGGCTAGATGGCTTCCAGCCTCGCGGGTACAAACTTGTGGTGTGGCGTGCCGAAGAACTTGTCTTTGTTCTCGAGTGACGTCAGCTCGTTGACCGACACACCTTGCAATTCATCCTTACCCTGAGCATTGGGATAGAGGAGCCCAAGCCCGTTTGGCAGCGAAAGTGTTCCTTCGCGCATGCGGTCGTCATAGGCCACCAACACTTCGGCTTCACCGGCTTCTGTGACGACCTTTGCCTTGCCGCCGTCCTTGATGCCGGCACCAATGGCATCGTCCGGATGCACGGCCATAGAGATCGCGTCGTTGCTCTTGCGCCACTCGGGATCACGAATGATCGTGTTGGCCGTGTATGAGCGCCGCTCACCGGCCGCCAGCACAAAGTCGTAATCGTCTCCAGCTTCAACCAGGTCCTGCATGTCTGACAGGCCGGCCACTTCGTCCAGCATTTCAGCGACGTTGAGATGGATGCGGTTATCTGCGTGGCGCAGCTTTTCAAACGAGTCCTCGATGTTGTCTTCCGCAAACACCACGCCTGAGTGACCGTTGAGTATTGCCTTGAACAGGTTGAGCGCCAGTTCCGGCCCTTCCCCCTCAAAGCCCGCCTGGCGCAGTGATTTCTCGTTTGCCATTGCGTATCGCTGGGTCGCGCCCCAATAGAGTGCTGCGGCCTCTGCACCTTCGGGCAAGGCTGCCCCCATGGTGCGATACAGAATGTAGCTCAGATATTTGAAACTGCCGGGATTGGCGCCCAGATAGTCCATTGCGGCTGCGGAATACGCCTCAAGGCCATTCTTGGCGGCGTCTTTGAGGGGGGCCAGCTCAGCTGCATCAATAACACCCAGCGCATCCACAATGCGGGCGTGAATTTCGGGTTCCGGCAGGACATTGCCAATCGGCTTTAGAACCGGCGGACGCAAGTGATGCACGTTCTTTGGGAACTCAAAGTTGAAGAATGTCGCTTCCCATTTTTCGTACTGGCTCGGCGACGGCAGCACATAGTCTGCTTCACGCGCGGTTTCCGTCATGGCCACATCCATCACCACGACCAGGTCAAGCGCACGCAATGCCTCGCGCCACTTGGTGCTGTCCGCCATGGAGTGGGCCGGGTTGCCGCTCTCAATCCACATGGCGCGATAGCGATTGGGATGGTCGGTGAGAATTTCATCGGGCACGGTGTTACAGGGCACCAGACCCGACACGATGCGCGCGCCGGTTACAGGAGACTTGCGGTAGTCCTGCTCATACCCCTCGTCGTCCGCCTCACCCACGTCATCAAAGCCAAAGAACGGCCCGACGAGCTGGGTCAACGGCGCCATGGTGTGGGGCTTGCCGAAATTGCCCGTGACCATCATCAGCAGATTGTTCAGATAGGAATTGAGTGTTGAGTGCGGTGCCATCTGAAGACCGATGTCTTCATAACTTGCAGCCGTCTCTGCCTTGCCGACCGCTTCAGCCGCTTCTTTGAGGAGGGCAGGCTCGATCCCGGCATATTCCGCATACGCATCAACATCAATGCCTTGAAAGCGCGCGCGGACTGCATCGAGGCCTGTGGTGTGGTCCGTGTGCCAGTCCTCCGGCACCAGATCCGACTGGATGATGTGGGCAATCATGGCGGACAGGCACCAGCTGTCGCGCCCCGGTTTCACAGCCAGATGATAGTCAGCAAATTCAGCCGACTCAGAGCGCCGAGGGTCAATGACGATGAGAGAACGATTTTCGTCCTTGGCGATCTGGCGGATCATGACGCGCGCCCGCTGATAGCCATTGGACTGCCACGGGTTCTTACCAATGATGACAACGGCCTGCGCGTCATGCACTTCACCGTGCACATTTGCACCGAACATGCGCCCCATGACCCAGGCCATGCCGGTCTTTTCCTGCGCCAAGGCGTTGGTCTGATATTTCATGCCCAGCGCCGCGCGGACGCTGGAGAAATAGGCGCCGCCGAGATGGTTGCCCTGGCCACCGCCGCCATAGCGGAAAATCTTGTCGCCGCCGTGTTCGTCGCGGATTGCCGCCATCTTGGTGGCGACCTCTGAAATCGCTGTGTCCCAGTCGATCTCTTCAAAGGTGCCGTCTTCGCGGCGGCGCAAGGGGGCTGTGAGCCGGTCCTTGCCGTTGACGTAATAGTCAATCTGCAGGGCCTTGTTGCAGGTATAGCCGCGTGAGGCCGGGTGGTTCTTGTCGCCCTTCACCCGCGTGATGTGACGGTCGCCTTCGCCGCCCACCTGCACCTGAATGCCGCAATTGGCGTAACACAGGTTGCACGCCGTGCTCATCCACTCGCTTTTTGCCGCGTCCGCCATCTGCCTAGCCTCCAAAGGGTCCGTTTCTTTTTAAAACCCTATGGCAAAAAATACGTTTCGCCAAAGGAAAACCGCACTCCGCAGTTGGTTGACATCTATAAACAAACAGGTCAGCCTGTTTCTATTGAAACACTAAAAGGGGACCCAGCATCATGAAAACGCCGGAACAAATTGTCCGAAAGGCCTGTCAGACAGTCTGGAATGACTTCGAAATTGACCGGGTCGGCGAGTTCTATGGGGACGACTACACAGCGGACTATCCCATGGGCGACGCCTGGGGGTCCGGAGTCGATGGTGTCAAAGCCTATGCCACGCTGATGCGGTCTGCCTTTCCGGACTATACCGAAGAGGTGGAAGACTTGATTGCGCAAGGCGACAAGGTTGTCGTCTGCCTGCGGGTACGAGGCACACACCGAGGAGAATTGTTTGGAATTCCGCCGACAAACAAAACCGTCGACGCACGCGACATTACGATCTGCGAAGTACGCGATGGCAAAATCGTCAAACAGACAGGCCTGAGTGACACTTTCACCATGTACACGCAGCTGGGTCTGATCCCATCCGCAGAGACCGAAGCCGCCTAGCGTAGGTCGCTGGCAAAGGAAAACCCATGTCGGATACGTCTTCAGCCCAAGGGTCTGACCTAGGCCTCTATACAGGTGTACCTCAGCACGAAAACTTCCAGCGGATGATGGACCTGTTTCCATCTCGCAAAATGGAAGCTGCTGAAAACCCAGTCGAATGGCCTGACGGACCTGTAATAAAACTGCCGGAGAGTTTTACATTTGAAGGCGTGTCGCGCTCCGTAGCGGCGTTCATGAACGAAACAGACACCAGCGCTCTACTGGTCCTCCACAAAGGTGAAGTGCGATTTGAAGACTACTACCTCACAGGCGGCCGTGACGTGGCCTGGATTTCATGGTCAATGGCAAAAAGCTTCATCTCGGCTTTGGTTGGCATCGCCTTTAATGAAGGCCTCATCCAGTCTGTCGATGATCCCATCAGCAACTATGTTCCCCGGCTAACCGGCTCTGCGTATGACGGCGTGCCCATACGTCATGTGCTGGCCATGTCTTCCGGTGCCCGCTGGAGTGAGGACTATAGTGATCCGGATGCGGACGTTCACAAACTAAGCGCGGTAATGGCTGGCGCCAGTACTCTGGATGATTTCGTTGCAGGCATGCAGCACGAGCGCGCGCCCGGTTCGCTGTGTCAGTATAATTCTGCCGATACGCAGGCGCTCGGCATGCTGCTGGCATGCGCCACCGGCCGTGATATTGCTCAGTACATGCAGCAGAAACTCTGTGTGCCTCTTGGCATGACCCGCTCGAGCTACTGGCTTCTGGATATAGCAGGCCGGGAACTCGCGCTGGGAGGCTTGTGCATGACCGCCAGAGACTTTGCAAAAATCGGCGAGCTGTTCCGCAACAATGGGCGGTTTGGTGATCATCAGATCCTGCCAGCGGAATGGGTCACCTCTTCAATAACACCGACGGGCGAGCATCAGCAGGCTGGCAACGTGATCGTTGGTGGGCACGTCCTGCCTCTTGGCTATGGTGATCAATGGTGGGTACCCGCAGGAGATCGGGGAGAGTTTTCAGCCATTGGGGTCTACAACCAATTTGTGTTCGTCGATCCGTCACGGGATGCCGTGATCGTCAAGCTGTCGGCGAACCGCGCTTACGGTACCTCGCCTGAAGAAGCGGCCAATCGTGAGATGGAAACTGTCGAATTCCTGCGTGCGGTCGCCGCGCAACTGGACTGATCAATCTGCCAGGGCGTCCTCCACAAGTGCACACCACTTGTCATAAAGGTCGCGCCTAAACTTCGGGTCATCGTGAACGCCGCGCTGGACCACAAGGCCACGAAACAGGTAGACGCTGAGCTCAATAGCGTCCTTTACGCGGGCCAAAGTCAGCGGATCCGCACCAATGTCATCGGCCATGTCACGCATGGACCGCACAGCGTCCGTGTCGTGTCGCGCCAGCAACGCCCGCAACTCGGGATCAGTGCGTGCAGCGACCATGGCCTCCATGCCGGTTTGAATGAAGCGATCATCAAGCATCGCTTCCCAAATGCCGTCGAGCAGCGCTCGGAGGGTTCTTTCATGCCCCTCACCGGCCGCCAAACGCTCTACAATCTTCTTCTCATACTGGCCCGCGCGCCAATCCAGCGCGGCTGCCAGAAGAGACGCCTTTGTAGGAAAATGATGTGTCTGCGCACCGCGCGAGACGCCAGCCTGTTTGCATATTTTGGGCGTACTGGCCTTGGCCCATCCTTCCTTGAGGATGACATCAAGAGTGGCATCCAGCAGCCGTGCGCGCATCCGCTCGGTGCGCTCTTCATTGCGGACGGGGATCTTTTCACTTGCCATTCGTTGCTTATATGCGACCTCATCCAGTCAGCCAAACAAAGCAGTCTGTTTTGCAAACGACTTCAGATCCAGTGAACCGCCCAACATCTTGATCTTGGACGGTTTGCGCCCCATTTATTAAGTGTCCGATGCCCATACTGGGGTCGGATGGGTTGGTTTGCGGCCAAAAACCGGACTGACCCTTGAGAAAAGCCGCTTTTGTATGAGGGCTTTGGGCTATGACACGGGTTACTTCTTTTACCCATCCGCTGTTGTTGGGCTTTGACGGGCTTGAGCAGCTTCTGGACCGGGTCGGACGGCTTTCAAATGAAGGCTATCCACCATTCAACATCGAACAGACCTCTCCGGTAGAGGGCGAAAGTGGTGTGCATCACTTCCGCATCACGCTGGCTGTCGCCGGGTTCACCCGCGACGAGCTGTCTGTCACCGTTGAAGGCAATGAACTCATCATCAAGGGCAAGCAGACCGAGGACGAAGATCGCGCCTTCCTCCATCGCGGCATTGCTGCCCGGCAGTTCGTGCGGGTGTTTGTTCTCGCTGACGGCCTAGATGTTGAGACGGCGGATCTGGAAAACGGATTGCTGAGCATCGACCTCGTTAAACCGGAACCCAGCCAGACAGCTCGGCGGATCGAGATTGGTTCGTCGAACACGGATGACAGGGCCCGCGACGCGAAAGAAATCAATGCACAAGAAGTATCAGTGCCCGCAAAGACTGCCGTCTAACCAGAGGCAGGCGTATAGGAGTACACACGATGAATAATGAAACACGGTTCGTAGATTTGCTGGCGCCCATGAGCAGCCAGGATTTCGCCGCCTTCGGCGCACCCAAGACCGTCTATGTCCGCGAAGTTGGACCGGATGCGGTGCGCGATGTTGTGGGCGATGAAACGGACATCCCCACTGATGCTCGCTTCTTTGCGGTGCACGCCGCTGATGGCACACGCATGGCCATCGTTGATGACCGCGATGCGGCTTTTGCCGGCGCACGTCAGTACGACCTGGACCCGGTCAGCGTCCACTAGTCGCACAATCATTGAGTTTCAGGTGAAGGGCCTGCTAGGCCGCGTGGCTTTCAGCCGGGCGCGTCAATGTCTGGTAGATTTCGTCCGCAGAACTGGCGTTGCGCAGGCTATTGGTGACGCCTTCGTTGCGCAGCAGGCGCGAAATACGGGCCAGTGCCTTGAGATGGTCAGCACCGGATTCTTCAGGCACGAGCAATAGGAACACCAGGTCCACCGGCTCGTCGTCGACAGCATCAAACTCGATGGATGTTTCAAGACGCGCGAAGAAGCCTTCAAGCTGCGTCATCTCCGACAGACGGGCATGAGGAATGGCAATGCCATGGCCGACACCGGTTGAGCCCAGGCGTTCGCGCTCAATCAACGCGTCGAAAATGACTCGCGCATCAATACCGCTGGCTTCGCTGGCGCGTGCGGCCAGGTCCTGAAGCACCTGCTTTTTGCTGCCTGCATGCAGGCTTGCAAATACACGGTCGGCCGCCAAAAGATCTGAAAGATCCATGTCACGTCCCTGAATGGCATGCCCCCAGCCGAACCGGCATCATAGCATGCAAAAAATCAAAATCCTGCACGGTCGATTGCGTCGAACCCGCGCGCGTTACAGGTGCCGGTCAGCCTTTGCTGCCGAGTTCCACCCAACCGATGTTCCCGTCGTCGCGGCGATACACCATGTTCACGTCACCCGCCTCGCCTGCCTTGAACAGCAGGAAGGGCGCGTCGGCCAAATCCATGCGCATGACAGCTTCACCAACTGACAGACGCTGAAGTTTGGTCGTGGTTTCAGCAATGATGATGGGCTGGTCATCTGACCCGTCAGCCGCATCGTGTTCTTCCGCTTCACCGGCCAGCACGCGGGCGGGGAGTTCAATTTCTTCCGGTGCCTGGCGGCCTTCTGCGTGGTGGTCCTTCAGCCGGCGCTTGTGGCGGCGCAGGCGCTTTTCCATCTTTTCGGCAGCGCCATCAAAAGACGCGTAGATGTCGCCCGCGCGATCCTTGGTCTGTAGCACTACGCCATGACCAAGCCGCACGGTGCAATCAGCCTGAAACTCGTGGCCTTCTTTTGAAAACACCACATGGGCGTCGGTGGCGCGGCCGAGATATTTCTCAGCGGCTGCCTCAAGACGATCCGTCACGTGGGTCCGCAATGCGTCCCCCACATCGATATGCTTGCCGGTAACCTGAACCTGCATGGAGCCTCAAATATCAAAAGTCGTGTTGTGAAGCGCAGCTACCAAACATGTGTGCCGGCAGCGCGTCGGCGGTTCCCCGCCTCTCCTCGAAAATCGCCTCTCAAAGGCCAACTTTCCTGTACGAGCGCCGGACCCTAGTGAGGTCGCTTGGGGGTGTCAACACGCGGTTTCACGCCCTTGGATCACGGTAAAGCCAGACCAAACAAACCTTATTTGTCAAGCACTTAGACGTTTTGCCCGGCGACGTTCAACCGATGAGGGAATGTGCATGGCTTCGCGGTATTTCGCCACGGTACGCCGCGCAATATCAATGCCGCTGAGCTTGAGAATCTCAACAATCTTGTCGTCAGACAGGATTTTTGCCGCGCTTTCTGCATCCACCAGCTCGCGAATCCGATGGCGCACAGCCTCAGCCGAATGCGCATCACCGCCATCGGTGGCAGAAATTGCAGATGTGAAGAAATACTTCAGCTCGAACACGCCGCGAGAGGTCGCCATAAACTTGTTCGAGGTCACGCGACTCACCGTCGACTCATGCATCTCGATGGCGTCTGCAATGGTCTTCAGATTGAGTGGCCGCAGATGCGAAATGCCGTGGGCAAAGAAACCATCCTGCTGGCGGACGATCTCGCGGCTGACCTTCAATATCGTGCGCGCCCGCTGGTCGAGGCTTTTTACCAGCCAGTTGGCGCTCTGCAGACAGTCCGACAGGTAGAGCTTGTCGTCTTTCTTCTGGGTCGCGCCTGAGACCGTTGCGTAATACTGCTGGTTCACGAGGACGCGGGGCAATGTCTCGGTGTTGAGTTCAACGGTCCAGCCGCCACCCTGAGCGGAGCGGACGAATACATCAGGCACCACCGGTGCTGCCGCCTCGCCGCCAAAGGTCAGACCCGGGCGCGGATCCAAAGACCGCACTTCTTCGATCATGTCGCGGATGTCTTCTTCATCAACGCCACATACTTTGCACAGCTGGTTGAGGTCACGGCGCGCAACCAGTTCGAGATTGTCCAAAAAACACTGCATGGCCGGGTCGAGATGATCCATCTCGGCAAGCTGAAGCGCCATGCACTCCTTGAGCGACCGCGCCATGACGCCTGTGGGCTCAAAGCCCCGCATCACGGTCAGGACTTCGTCCACCTCCTCGCGGGGTGACCCCAGGCGCGAAGCGATGTCATCCAGGCCGTCAACGCCATCTTCGAGATCATCGAAGCGCAGATAGCCTGCGTCATCCACGCAATCGATCAAGAAACGTCCGATCATGCGCTTGGCAGGATCAAAGATTGCCACGTCCAGTTGCTCGGTCAGGTGTTCATGCAATGTGAGGTCGCGGGTCAGCCGACTTTCAAGATCAAGCTCGCTGTCGCCGCCAACGCCACCGCCAGACCCGCCTGCGGATGATGACCAGTCGGAACCGCCAAGGGCTGCTGGTGTCGCATCGGCTTCCGTGCCGGAGCGATCAGAGCCCGCATCTTCCGGGTACATGTCTTCAAAACCGGAATCAATTTCGGTAGTGGGCGTGGCATCATCCAGCGATACCGGCGCGGGGTCCGGTTCAGCTGTGGCCTCACCTGATGCATTTGTGGTCGCGTCAGCACCGCTGCTGTCGCCGCCTGCATCAGCATTCGTATCGGTGTTGGCGCTGTCAGCGCGCTCCCGCTCGGCGCTTTCGCCGGCAAGATCAGGTATTTCTGCGCGTTCGTCGCGATCCAGAAGCGGGTTTTTTTCCAGCTCCTGCTCGACGAAAGACGCAAGTTCAATATTGGAAAGCTGCAGGAGCTTGATGGCCTGCTGCAGCTGGGGCGTCATCACCAGGGACTGGCCCTGGCGCATCTCCAGACGTGGTGCTAATGCCATCGCGCCCCGCTTCCCCGCTTACAGCGAAAAGCGCTCGCCGAGATACAGGCGACGAACATCTTCGTTGCCAACAATCTCGGAGGGCAGGCCTTCAAGCAGAAGGCGCCCGTCATGAATGATGTATGCGCGGTCGATCAGCTCAAGGGTCTCACGCACATTATGGTCGGTGATCAACACGCCGATGCCACGGTCCTTGAGGTGGCTTACAAGCTCGTGGATGTCACCAGTCGCGATAGGATCAATGCCTGCAAACGGCTCATCGAGCAGCATGTAGTTTGGCTGAGCAGCCATGGCGCGGGCAATTTCCACGCGGCGGCGCTCACCGCCTGACAACGCAACCGATGGTGTGCGGCGGAGATGGGTAATCGAGAATTCCGCCAGCAACTCATCCAGCATGTTCTCGCGGCGGCCATGGTCGCTTTCCACAAGCTCGATGACCGCACGAATGTTTTCTTCAACCGTCAGACCACGGAAGATGGATGCTTCCTGCGGCAGGTAGCCGATGCCCATGCGGGCGCGGCGATACATAGGCAGCTTGGAGATATCGACGCCGTCCAGCTCAACGGAGCCATAATCCGCCTCAATCAGCCCGGCGATCATGTAAAAGCAGGTGGTTTTACCGGCACCGTTTGGTCCCAGAAGACCCACGGCCTCGCCACGCTCCACATTCATGGACACGCCACGCACAACAGGGCGCTTATTGAAGCTCTTTCCGATGCCTTCAATGATCAGCCCGGACGATGCCGCAACAAGACGCGGGCCGCCGGATGGCTCCGTGGCATTCGATGTCTGTCCTGTGGTGTCCCCGTTCATACCGGTCATTAGTTAGCCTGCGCGCTTAAAAATCAGTGAACCATGATGGTCTGACGGCAAAAAAGGCACGATTTTTGCCTTCCTGGGTCGGATCATCGGAAAAATTTACCCCCAAGGGCTGAGTATCAGCCGCCTTCTCCCTCGTCAGCCGGGACGAAAACCGAGCGTACACGCCCACCCTGGCTGCCTTCAGCGCCTGCTGTGCCTGCGTCCACAACCGTCTGGCCCGTATCCAGATTCATCACCAGCTTCTGGCCGCGAATGACGTTTTCACCCTGGGTGAGCACGACGGTGTCGCCCATATAGATCTCACGCTTCTTCATGTCATAGAGCGCCCAGTCACCCACCGCCGTCTGACCATCAATGTCGGTGATGATGACGTTTCCCTTGGCATCAATCTTGGTGATGCTCTGGCCGGGGGCGGGCCCGGGCTCAGGATCGCCCTCAAACCCTTCCGGCACGTCTTCCTTGACCGGTTCAGCCTTGGCCTCGCCTTCGGCTTTTTCTTTTTGCACATAGTGCACGAAGACCTTGTCGGCGCGCAGCCGCATGGTGCCCTGCACGGCGTCCACCCTGCCGGTGAAGATCGCGACACTTTCAGCACGCTTCCATTCTGCGGTGTCAGAGACGACTTCGATGGGTTCACCGGGATCATCCGTAAATCCATCGCTGGTGCCTGATGCAGCTTCCTGGGCGACAGCCTTGGGCATGAGAGCAGCGCCGCCAATGGCTACCACAAAGGCAAAACATGCTGCGGGCAGAAGCCGGCTTAGGTCTGATATCTTCTTCATCGTCCT
This sequence comes from Pyruvatibacter sp. HU-CL02332, assembly GCF_040362765.1. Taxonomy (NCBI): domain Bacteria; kingdom Pseudomonadati; phylum Pseudomonadota; class Alphaproteobacteria; order Hyphomicrobiales; family Parvibaculaceae; genus Pyruvatibacter; species Pyruvatibacter sp. HU-CL02332. Next base: position 1,835,564 of record NZ_BAABWK010000001.1, on the reverse strand, counting down.
CAATCGCTTTCCTGCGTCTCGCCCCGACATTCGTAACCAGCCAGCCCCGGCCGGTCGTCTGCTTATTCGTCTGCGATTCCAAAGATGCTGGATGATCCACCACCACCGGCATCAAAAATCACGACCTTGGCGCCGTTGATCAGTGTGATCGTGTTGCCTGAGTCCGTTACGCGCAGGCCGCCACCTTCAGCTGTTCCATCGGGTCCCTGCGCAAACACCGGCGTGTCGCTGGAAATGTCGCCCGATGCCAGATCAACCCGCACAATGTCTCCCTGAAACTGGAAGCCGCCATCGGTGAACAGCATCACGTCCTTTTCAAGGTCGATCCATTCTTCATCGGTGTTCAACAGTCCGCCCAGTGACGTCACTGATGTCCACGATGACTGTGTGGCGCTCACGAGGTCACCTTGAACATTGTCCAGATGAATAAGGGCCGGATCGTCCGCATCCTGGACGGCACTTGTTGCCGTGATGGTGTAGGGCTGACCTTCATCATCAATGTCAGAGATGCGCGGGCTTACCATGCGTAGATCATCCGTACGCGACGTAACTTCCGAAAATGTAATGTCCAGCTCGTCGGGGCCGTCAAACGTACCTGACAGAAAAAGCAGCGCTACAATAAGTATGGCGGCCGTCAGAGCCAGCCCAAGCTTCATGGCAGACACAAAGCGGCTATAGGCTTTGGCGCTCGCGGCATTGGCCTGCTTGCGCTGACCCGACGGCGTTGTGCGCCGCTGCAATGTGCTGGAGGTTCCGCTGAGGCTCATGCAAAGCCTGCCCGCAACAAGTCATGCATGTGCAAAATGCCAACAGGTGCCTGAGGGTCCTCGGATGCTGTATCCACGACGAACAGCACCATGACTGGTGGATCCACTTCGTTCATCTGGGCGATTGCTTCACCGGCCAGTGCGTCCCTGGCAATGGTACGCGGCGAAGGCGTCATGACCTCAGTGGCGTCTCTGCCGACCAGGTCTGCGCCAAGATGCCGACGCAGGTCACCATCTGTGATGACGCCGATCAACCGTCCGGCAATGTCTCCAACACCCGTGCAGCCAAAACCGCTTGCTGTAATCTGGGCAACAGCTTGGGGCACCTTGGTGTCACGCTTGACCATCGGCACCCGCTCGACGGGATGCATGATATCTGAAACGCGCACCAGCATCTGACCAAGTCGGCCGCCGGGATGCAGTTCGCGATACTTGTCCTTTGTGAAGCCGCGCCGCTCCATCAGCGCAACCGCAAGCGCATCACCGAGCGCAATCATCATGGTGGAGGATGTGGTGGGCGCCATGCCCATGGGACAGGCCTCTTCAGCTTCCGGCAGATGCAACAGCACGGTGGCTGCGCGCGCCAGTGTCGAGTCCGGCTTGCTGGTAATGGCAATCAGCGGTGTGTTGATGCGTTTGCCATGGGCAATGATGTCACCAAGTTCCTGGTTCTCACCGGAATTGGAGAGCACCAAAAGGCAGTCGCCGCGGGTGACCATGCCAAGGTCGCCATGGCTTGCTTCGCCGGGATGAACGTAATGGGCCGGCGTACCCGTTGATGCCAAGGTGGCTGCAATCTTGCGCGCCACATGGCCGCTCTTGCCCATGCCGGACACGATCACGCGGCCCTGGGTGGCCTGCATGGCATCTACGGCAAGGGAGAACCGGCCATCCAGCGTATCGCGCAGCTTCGCCAGAGCATCTGACGCCAGGGTCAGGACACGGCCCGCAGCTTCGCGGTCTTCTGGCCCCAGCTCGGGAGCAGAAGCCTGGTCAGCGGACGCTGTCGCCGAAGCTGGTATCTGTGTCTTAGCCATTAGATGAAATGCCGCTTTCCCGGAGAAATGCAGAGACCCGTGCTGCGCCGAAGCGGCGCGTTTAAGCAAAAACCTTGCCAGAAGCAAGACCTTGCGCCGGAGTATGTCTCCGCAGGCCCTGTAGGGTCAACCAGAATGCCCACAAATCAGGCGTTTTGGAGGCCAAGTGGATCAGGCCGGTAATGTCACGGCAAACTAGCAGCAGGCCAGAATAGCGCCTCGATGAGAGGTTCTGGAACGCAGTCCGAGGTCAGATGCTGAGATCAAGCAGGTTGTAGTCGCGCATGTCCGCCCTTGCGGCGCTGTCCCATACAAAGGTGGCACCGGTGTCCCTGAACGGCTTGTAGTCATACTGCTTCTCATCTGGATACTGGTTATGCCGTGCGGCTATGGCATATCCCAGCGCCTTCGATCGCTGCTGAATGATCTCATCCGTATAGACAGCGACCGGGCTGTGGATTCCGGCCCCCTTCACGTCAAGCACCGACGACCTGCGATGGAACCCAAAATTGATGGTAAGGCGCGGCTCGAAGCCTGAGTTGGCAAAAGAGCCATGCACGAGTTGACGGTTACACATCACGACGTCGCCTGGCTCACATACAATGGGCACAGCGTCTTTCAGGCGCTCGCTGCCTGATTCCTCCACCATTGCCACAATGTCTATCTTGCCCATTTTGTGGGTGCCTGGAACTACCCAAACACCATTGACCGGGGTGCTCCCATAGACCTGAGCCATGAAGTTGAAGCCGTGAATGCCCTCATCAAAGGCGGGATTGTCCCAGTGGGTATCGCCGTCCTGATGCCAGGATACGGCTGACCCGAGACCTGCGTCCTTGATGAACAAGACCTCGTTGAACGGTGCAAAATCTTCCCCGTTGATGGCTGCCGCAACCCGCAATAGGTCCGGGTGCCCGTAGACGCGCAGAGCTGCGTCTGAGAACTGTAACGAACCGAAGAGAACAAAGGGTGCTTCTTCCGGCGCGTCCGCTGCGGCCTTCAGGTCCTTCAGTTTGACCTGATGGCGACCGTTTGAAACGTCAGTGCCACCCAGCGGGTCAGTGAGTGGTTTGCTCCAGATCAACCCGGGCCCTTTGCAGCCTGCTCCTATCGCTGGGCGGCCCTGGGTATCCACTGAAGAACCTGGATGGATCGGAAAGCGCGACCGCACATCCTCAATGTCTTCAAGAATGTCGGCCATTTCAGCGCCGCCGATGACATTCTCAAACACATAGAACCCATGCTTGGAGTAGGCCTCGGCAATCCCTGGGTCCAGGGATCCATCGGCATTGAACCGGATAGGGCCCCGATTCCCGAGGGCATAAGCCTTTTCCTGACCTTCAACCATATAACGCCTGACCGCGTCAGCCTCGTCGCCATAATGTGCAGCACAGGCATTGATGGATTTTGTGTAGTCCGGACGGGCCATATGATTTCCCCAACAATTTATTTAACGTTGTTAAATTTTAAACACCGTGCAATTCTTGAGTCAAGCGAACGAACAGCCTAAGACTGTCTGATGCTCGAAGAGACCGACACACCAGCTCCTACAACACGCGCAAGAAACATGGCCAAGCGCCGCGGGCTCATCTTGTCCCATGCGCGTGCGACCATTGCCGAGAAGGGGTTTGACGCACTCAAACTCCGAGATCTGGCACGTCAGGCAGGCGTCACCGTTCCAACGATTTACAACCTGATTGGCGGCAAGCCGGAGATATTGGCGCTCATCATTGAGGAATTGGTGGAGCGCCTTCAGGAGGTGCAACGACGCGTCCAGACGGACGATGTCGAGTTGGCTTTTGAAGCGCAAATCGACAAGCTGGCGGAGCTGTTTCAGTCAGACGAGAATTACTATCGCGCCGCATTCATTGCTGGTGACAGGAGTGGCCTGTTCGAGCAAAGCTCGCAATCAGGCATATTTTCCCGGGCACTACAGCTGCCTATTGACGTTTGCCGCGACGCAGTTGCGGCCGGTTTATTGTTCGGCAATGTGAGCTCGGAGCAGATGGGCCGCCAGATCTATGGCTGCTACAGGCTTGCGCGGCAGGACTGGATGAATGGCTACTTTGATCTTGAAGGCTTCCGGCGCCAGTCCCTGACAGGAGTTTTTCTCTGCCTTGCCGCTGATGCGAAGCCCGCATTCAGGCAAAGGCTAATGCAGCGCATCCAGAACCTGAAAGACTAGTGGGAGAAAATGTCCACTTCCGGCCAGCCGGCCAGATCAAGACTGGCGCGGGTGGGCAGGAAGTCGAAACAGGCCTGAGCCAACTCGGTGCGCCCTTCGCGCGCCAGCATCATGTCCAGCCTCTCCTTGAGCTTATGAAGATGCAGCACGTCTGACGCCGCATAGGCCAGCTGGGCCTCGCTGAGCGTATCAGCACCCCAATCGGAGCTTTGCTGCTGCTTCGACATATCAATGCCCAGCAGTTCGCGGCTCAGATCCTTGAGCCCGTGGCGGTCCGTGTAGGTGCGCACGAGCTTGGACGCGATTTTGGTGCAATAGACCGGCGCACACTCAACGCCCAGATATTTGCGCACCATGCCGACGTCAAAGCGCGCAAAGTGAAAGAGCTTCACGCTTGCTGGGTCAGCAAACATCTTTTTGAGGTTGGGGCAGTCATAGGTTGCCCGGTCCATCTGCACCACATGGGCGGTGCCGTCGCCTGAGGAGAGCTGCACCACGCACAGCTCATCTCGATGCGGATTGAGACCCATGGTTTCGGTATCAACCGCGACGACCGCGCCGAGGTCCAGACCGTCAGGCAGATCGCCCTTGTGGAGTGTTGTTGTCATGGGCCGGACAATGCACCGGTTTTTTACTGTCGTGAAGAGTGGTGCCCAGGAGAAGACTCGAACTTCCACGTCCTTTCGGACACTAGCACCTGAAGCTAGCGCGTCTACCAATTCCGCCACCTGGGCCCGTGCGGTCGCCATGTCTGGCGGCACGAGGGGGCGAGTGATAGCGCTGCGGACCCGGCGGATCAAGCCTAGAATGCGAATTTGGCAAGGATTCGCCTCCGGATTCGCCCCCCGGATTCGACATGGACTCGCAGGACAAACGCATATGACGCAGCTTCTTATTCTCTCAGGCCTGCCTGGCACCGGCAAAACCACCCTCGCCCGGCCCCTGGCCCGTGCCCTTGGCGCTGTCTATGTGCGGGTAGATACCATTGAACAGGCCATTCGTTCGTCACCCATCGCACCGGTGGAAGTTGTGGACCATGGCTATCGCGTGGCCATGGGGGTTGCGGCGGATAATCTGGCACTGGGGCGTGATGTGGTGGCGGAGAGCGTCAATCCGTGGGCGCTCACCCGGGAGGCATGGCGCACAACGGCACAGGACGCAGGCGCTTTGGCCCATGAGATTGAGCTTGTGTGCAGTGATGCCACCGACCATCGCAACCGGGTTGAGACACGAACCACAGACATCGCCGACTTCAAATTGCCAAGCTGGGACGATGTAACGGGCCGCGACTACGCGCCCTGGCCGGAGCCGCATCTGATTGTGGATACATCCGTCCACACCCCGGAGGATGCTGTTGCCTTCATTCTTGAGCAGATCGGCACCGCGCAAACCAACACGCCATAATCGCAAATTGGCGTTATAGACCATATGGTCTATTACAAGGTCATCCAACAGGAGTGACCTGCATTGAACACCTCATCGATCGCCGCTGGCTTCAAGCCGCATTTTCGCAAAAGTCCCATGACCGACCCGTGGGAGCCGCTCTACTCGCGTGTTGATGACGGCGCTGTGGTGATTGGCGTCACGGCAGGCGACGCCCACTGCAATTCCCGGGGGCTTGTGCATGGCGGGTTGATTTCAGCACTGGCCGACAACGCCATGGGGCTGAGCTGCGTGCAGGCTCACCGCGACGCTGGCAATGAGGTGGCCGGTGCCGTCACTGTGACGCTGCATGTCGATTTTCTGCGCCCTGCCAAACAGGGGCAGTGGCTTGAATTTACAACCACCGCCATCAAAACCGGCCGAAGCATGGATATGGCGCAGGGCAAGGTGACGGCAGATGGCCGCGACTGCGCCTTTGTCAGCGCGACGTTCAGTGTCGTGTCTACCTAAGACATCCGCACACGGATTTCCTTGTATCGGTCAGGGCGATCGGGGTCTTTCACCGGGTTCTGCGTGACCAATTCAATTGACTTTGGCCCAAGCAAAAGCGCTTCAAGGGCTGCTTTCGTTTCGTAGCGCGCCAGCGCTGACCCCAGACAGAAGTGAATGCCAAAGCCGAATGACATGTGCTTCGTGCCGGTGCGCTGAATGTTGAATGCATTGGGCTCTTCAAACTGAGCAGCGTCGCGATTGGCAGATCCAAGCGACACGCGCACCGTATCTCCAGCACGAATGGTCTTGCCGCCAAGCTCCACATCCTGCGTTGCCCGACGGTTGGTTGAGGTGGACTGGTTGGGATGGTGAAAGCGCAGGATCTCTTCCAGCACATTGTCCATCAGGCTGTGGTCTGCACGCAGGGCGGCGAGTTGCTCAGGGTGAGTCAGCAACAAAAAGGCGCCACTTGAGATCATCCGCTCAGTTGTGGTGCCGGCCGCTGTAAAAATCGTCATGATAGCGGACGCTACTTCGCCACCGGTCAGTTTCTGGTCGTCTTCAGATGCCTGGATCAGGGCCGAGATCAGGTCAGCGCGCGGTTCTTTAGCCCGGCTGGCAATCAGCTCGCCCATATAGTTGCTCTGCCATTTGGCGCCGGTGAGCGCCTCGGCCCATTCTTCATCGGAGCGCTTGGGCGCCATCAAACGGGCAGCAAGCTCAAAATTACGCCGGAAAAGATCCCGGTCTTCGGACGGAATACCGATGATGTCCGACGCCACGATAATGGGCAGGTGAAAGGCAAAGTCGGTGATCAGATCAAACTCGCCCTTGGCCTGTGCGTCGGCCATCAAAGTGTCCACGACCGCCTGAATCTTGTCGGCACGCTCAGATATCTCACGGCGGGAGAAAGCCTGATTGACCAGCTTACGGACGCGGGAATGATCTGGCGGGTCCTGCTGGTTGAACGAAAGCGCCAGCCCCTTGGACATGGTCTTTTCCGCGTCAGAGGCCTTCTTGCCGCCCCCTCCATTCGCTCCGCCAGCGTCCTTGCCAATCGGATTGTTTGCGCCAAACCCGGCTTTCTGGCTGGAAAAGCGGGCGGGATCACCCAGAACTGCCCGCACATCCTCATATCGCGTCACAAACCAGTAGCCATGCTGAGACCAATGCACCGGATCATGCTCGCGCAGCCAGGCCAGCGTTGGCTCCGGATTGCTCTCGAAGGCATAGCTATGCAGGTCCGGATTGGATGGATCTATGTGGGCAGATGACATGAAGGGATTTCCCGGGATGGTCTTCTTTTGCGCGATTCACCCAAAGCCTAGAGCGCTCGACCGGGCCTGCCAAACCAATCGGGGTGTCATTCTCCCAATCGAGCCAAATCAGCGCGGTCTAATGAGCCCCCTAGGCGCATATGCCCAGCTGCGCTATTTAGAAGGTCAGCAAATCAACTACGGCTTGATCCGGCTTTAAACGCCAAACTTGAATCGGGCCAGCCTTGAATAAGGAAGACGCGGCGTGAGCGCGAAAATCGTAACAGTCTTTGGTGGGTCCGGTTTTGTGGGCCGCCACGTGGTCCGGGAACTGGCCAAGCGCGGATACCGGGTGCGGGCAGCCGTGCGGCATCCCTCGCTCGCGGGCTTTGTGCGCACCATGGGCCTGCCAGGTCAGGTGGAAGCGGTTTATGCGGACATCAAAGATGATGAGTCCGTTGCCCGCGCGCTTTCCGGCGCTGACATGGCGGTCAATCTGGTCGGCATTCTGTATGAAAGCGGCAAGCAAAAATTTGAGGCCCTTCAGGCGGAAGCAGCTGGGCGCATCGCATGGTCCGCCAAGGCCAAGGGCGTTGAACGTCTCGTGCATGTATCAGCCATCGGTGCTGATCCAGAAAGCCCGGCCAAGTATGCGTCCTCCAAAGCTGAGGGCGAAGCCGCTGTGCTGGACGCCTTTCCGGAAGCCGTCATCATGCGTCCGTCCATCATTTTCGGGAATGGAGACGGCTTCTTCAATCGCTTCGCCGCCATGGCCAAGTTTTCACCGGCCCTGCCGTTGCTTGGCGGCGGTCACACGAAAATGCAGCCCGTCTATGTAGATGATGTGGCGGATGCGGTGTGCACTTCCCTTGAAGACACCTCTACACAGGGCAAGACCTACGAGCTTGGTGGACCAACGGTCTACAGCTTCAAGGAACTGATGCAGATCGTTCTTGAAGAGACGCAGCGCAAACGCATCCTTGCACCAATCCCCTGGGGGATTGCCCGTCTTCAGGGGCGCATTCTGGGACTGCTCCCCGCCCCGCTGCTCACCCTGGATCAGGTGCGCATGCTGGAAACAGACAATGTGGTCAGCGAGGAAGCAACGTCACAGAACCGCACAATCGAAGATCTGGGCATCACGCCCAAATCCGTCGAAGCCATCGTGCCGGGCTATTTGTGGATGTATCGCCGACAGGGTCAGTACGCGGAAGATATCAAGCGCGAAACCGCATAAAACCGCTTTCGCCTAGAGATAGACCCACAGCAGCAGGGCTGCGCCCAGCACCACGCGATAGATCACAAATGGTGTGAGCGACATGCTTTCCAGCAGTCGCATGAAGACGGCTATGGCAGCCCACGCCACCAGAAACGATAAGAGGGCGGCAATAACAGCGTCACTCTGCAAGGTGACATTGCCCGTTTCCGCAAGTTCAAGGGTAGCAGCAGCGCCTGCCCCCAGAATGGTTGGGATGGCGAGCAGCATGGAGAACCTGGCACCCTCGCGTCGGTCAAATCCCAGGAACCGCGCCGCCATCATGGTGACGCCTGATCGGCTGGCACCAGGAATGACGGCTGCCGCCTGAGATATGCCCACAATAACGGCCTGCCCCCAGCTCATCTCAGCCAGTGTCTTGGTGGTGGCCCCCGCCCGGTCGCTCCAATAGAGCAACACGGCGAAAATCATGTTGGCCCAGGCGATGGTTGCGACACCACGTAGACCATCCACCATCCCGGTGCTCACAACGACAAACCCGACGATGAAGATCGGCACGCTGGCCGCGATGAGGTAGAGCGCCAAGCGTCCCGCATCGGTCATCTGGCCGCGCAGCAGGGCCATGCTGCCGCCAATCAACGCGCCAACGTCCTTGCGAAAGTAGATGAGCACCGCGAAGAGCGACCCCACATGGATCGCCACATCGATCAGCACCCCCTGATCAGCCCAGCCGGTCAGCTCATCCACCAAAGCCAGATGGCCAGACGAAGAGATCGGCAGGAACTCGGTCAGGCCCTGAATAATGGCCAGGACGATCAGTTGGCTAATGGGCATTTGGCGGGGTCCGGAGGAATCATGAAGCACTCACTATAGGCGCCATTCATTACGCAATCGTGGCGGTAAAACAAATCCGGGTTTTGCCCAATTCAGGCATCGCGCGCGCCTGCGAATAAGCTACAGTGCGCCCCAGCATGAGACGCCTCATTCATCAACCTCTTGATCCGTTCTGTCGCAAGGTCCGCCTGGCACTTGCGGAAAAGAAACTCGCCTTCGAACTGGAGGTTGAAAAACCATGGGAGCGGCGCGAAGAATTTCTGGCCCTCAATCCGGCTGGCGCCGTGCCCGTTTTGGTTGAACAGGATGGCACCATCTTCTCGGGCCACCGTGCAATCACCGAATATCTGGACGAATTCTACCGCGACCCTGACGGCGGTCTGGTTTTGTTGCCCGGCAATCCGATTGAACGCGCAGAGGCGCGGCGTATTGCGGACTGGTTCGACGACAAGTTTGCCGAGGAAGTCACCCGCACCCTCGTTGATGAAAAAATTCTCAAGCGGTTTTTGCCCCGCGACCTGGGCGGCGGCCCGCCGGACACCGAGACCGTGCGCATTGGCATGCACAATGTCAGCTATCACCTGGATTACATTTCGTTTCTTGTGGAACGCCGCAACTGGCTGGCCGGAGAAGAAATGACCCTTGCAGATCTGACAGCAGCTGCGCATCTGTCAGCGGTTGACTATATTGGTAATGTTCCGTGGTCGGATTTTCCCCAGTCCAAAGACTGGTATGCACGCATCAAGTCGCGGCCATCTTTCAGGGCGTTGCTGGCCGACAATGTGCCCGGCATGCCTGCCGCGCGGCATTACGCAAATCTTGATTTCTAGCTTTTGCTCTTGAGTCCTTAAGGCTTGTCGACATCCAAGTCTTCAAGGCTGCGCTGGGCATCCTTGAGCGCTTCCGCATCGGGATGCTCGGGACCAACTTCGCCAACAATGCGTGCCACCGAAACCCAGTCCGCGCGGGCACCAGCATCATCACCCTGCGCCAACCGAATGGCGCCGCGTTCAACCAGCACATAAGGACCGTCCGGCTGCAACGCGAGGGCACGTGAAATGTCTTCGCTGGCGCCATCCAGCTTGCCTTGTGCGCGTTTGGCACCTGCACGAAGCACCAGAACATCTGCTGCATCGGGTCGAATGGCCAATGCCTGATTGAGGTCTGCTTCAGCCGCCGCAAAGTCTCCGGCAGCTGCATAGGCCCGCCCCCGATCGACCAGAAACCCGGTATCGCCGGGGGTGAGGTTGAGGGCGGCCGTCAGGGCAATCGCCGCGTTTTCGCCGCTGCCTGCCAGCAGCCACGCATTGCCCGCCTGCGCCAACAGGGCGGCACGGTCTTCGGGTTCGCCCGAGCCCGGCGCATCAGCCAGATCACCCAGACGCACCGCGGCTTCGCCGTACAGCTTCAACTCCACAAGGGCCAGCGCCTCACAATGACGCGCGGCGGGACCGCCGCCATTGGTGCGCCATTCCATCGCCTGATCAAAGGCCTGGTCCGGGTCAACCTCGACCAGCCGCAGGCAGTCACGGTAGCGCGCAGCGGAATCAAGGTCCTGGGCATAGCTTCGGGCGGGCAGCACGAACACCATCAGGATGGCGACGCCGACAATCAGCAGGCCGACCCATAGGAAAAACAGCCGTGCGGCATTTATCATCTCTCTCATGGGCGCTACCGTCGCGCGCAGCGGTGGCCATTTCAAGGCGCGCATTTGGCAACAAAAAGGATTCTTCCCTCGATGCCTCGTCTGTTCTGTTTTGGCCTTGGATTCTCTGCGCTCACATTTGCCCGGCATATGCAGCAGCAAGGCTGGCAGGTTGCAGGTACCTGCCGCAGCGAAGAAAAGGCGGAAGTTTTACGTGCTGAGGGTTTTGACGTTCATCTGTTCGGCGATGCACCGCTTGCTGATCCAGCCCAAGCACTCGCAGGCACGACCCATCTGCTTGCGTCGGTGCCTCCCGGTGACGATGGTGATCCGGTCGTAGGTACCCATGGCAAAGACATCCAGACCATCAGCGGTCTTGAATGGATCGGATATCTTTCAACCACCGGTGTTTATGGCGACCGCAAGGGTGGCTACGTAAACGAAGACAGCATGTTGCTGCCCTCAACAGAGCGCGGCAAAAAACGCGTCACTGCGGAGCTTGTCTGGCAGGACCTTGCCGCTGCCATGAACGTGCCCCTTCACATGTTCCGGCTGGCGGGGATTTATGGACCCGGGCGCAATCAACTGGTCAGCCTGCGCAAGGGCAAGGCACGCCGGGTTGAGAAACCCGGGCAGGTGTTCTCGCGCATTCATGTGGATGACATTGCCCAGATACTTGAGGCGGCTGCCACAAGCGGCCTGCCGACGCAGCCTTTCAACGTGTGCGACAACGAAGCCAGCGCTCCGCAGGACGTTGTGGCCTATGCGGCAGACCTCCTGGGCATGGACCCACCGCCGCTGGTGCCGTTTGACGAGGTGGAGATGTCGCCCATGGGCCGCAGCTTCTACGCAGAATCAAAACGGGTGAAAAACGACCGCATCAAGGATGATCTGGGCGTGGTTCTGAAGTACCCGACCTACCGCGAAGGTCTGCAGGCGCTTGCCGATGCCTGGGACGGAAAAGCCTAGGTGCCGGTAACATCATCCAGAGCCTGATGCAGCCGGACGATGTCTGCCGGGGTGGACAGGCGGTGGTCGCCGGACTTGACCAGTGTATAGGCCACGTCGTCGCCCTCCAGAGCTTCCACCAGCATGAGCGCGTGCTGCCACGGCACATCGTCGTCGCACATGCCCTGGAGGATGCGTACCGGGCAGGTCACCGGAATGGGCTTGTCGAGGATGAGATGATCCCGGCCTTCCTCGATTAGCCGACGGGTAATGATGTAAGGCTCATCATCATAATCAGATGGCTGGTTGTACTGACCTTCGTCCATAATCGTGCGGCGTATCTCGTCGGAGAAGCCGGACCACATCAGTTTTTCCGTAAAATCCGGTGCCGGCGCGATGAGCACCATGCCCTTGAGGCGGTCGCCCTCGCCTGCCGCCTGCAGCGCACGGGCCGCGAGAAGAGACAGCCAACCGCCCATGCTGGACCCGACCAGAACCACAGGGCCGGGCGCCAGGTCCCGCAGCACATGCAGCCCGTCTTCCAGCCAGCGACCAATGGTGCCGTCTGTGAAGTCACCGGACGATGCCCCGTGTCCGAAATAGTCAAACCGGACAAAAGCCTGGCCCCGTTCCTTGGCCCAGTCGTCCAGCGCGGTTGCTTTTGTGCCCGTCATGTCCGACTTAAAGCCGCCGAACCAGACCACCGTCGGGCCCTCTCCCTCGCGCGCCTGAAAAGCGAGCGTTTCGCCGTCGGGGCGGGTAAGGTTCTGGAACGTATTTTCTAATTGGGTCATAAGGCCTGAATTCTATTGGTACTTGGGAGCACAAGAGCTCTTGGAACACACGGACAGCCAGCTTACCAAGCCCGGCGTGCTGCAGGTAATCCCTCAGCTTGACGCAGGGGGCGCTGAACGCTCCTGCGTGGAGATCGCCAGCGCGGTTGCAGCCAATGGCTGGCGTTCGTTTGTGGCCACCAATGGTGGTCGTCTGGAAACCGAGCTGCTGCGGGCCGGCGTCACCGTGTTTCATATGGATGCCGCGTCCAAGAATCCGATGGTCATGATGGAAAACATCGGCAAACTGCGCCGGATCATACGCGCACGCGATATATCCATCGTCCATGCCCGCAGCCGGGCACCGGCCTGGAGTGCCATAGCGGCTGCCAATGCCGAGCGCCGGCATTTCGTCACGACCTATCACAGCAAGGTCCATGACAAGCCGCGCTGGAAAGTGTTCTACAATTCAGTGATGGCCCGCGGTGAGGCCGTCATCGCCAACTCACAGTTTACCGCTGATCGCATCATGATGGCCCATGGGACACCGGTGGACACGGTCCATCCGATTCCACGCGGCTTTGATCTTGAGACGTTTGACCCGGACAGTGTGGATCAGACCCGCGTTCAGGCGCTGAAGAACGAATGGGGCGTGGAGGGAGACAACCGTCCTTTGGTTGTGCTGCCCGCCCGGCTGACCCGCTGGAAGGGTCCGCTGCTTTTGATTGATGCTGCTGCCAGAACCACACTGCCCGCAAAATTTGTCATCGCAGGCGATGCACAGGGGCGAGAGGATTTTGAAACTGAAGTCCGCCAGCACATCGCTGATCTTGGCCTCATGGAACAGGTGACGCTGGCAGGCCATATCAGCGATATGGCGGCGGCCTATAAGGCGGCAGACATCATTGTGTCTGCCTCGCTGGACCCAGAGCCCTTTGGACGCATTGGTGTGGAAGCACAGGCCATGGGCAAGCTCATGATCGCGCCGGACCACGGAGGCGCGCGGGAACAGTTCATCACGGACCCGGCCCATCAGCGCACCGGCTGGCTGTTTGAGCCCGGCAATGCGGATGCCCTGGCATCCGTGCTGGATGACGCGCTTGCCATGTCGGCTGAGGACGCAACCCAGATGGGCGGGCGGGCGCGGGCACATGCGCTCAGCTCTTTCACGTCAGAGGCCATGTGTGCCTCTACCCTGGATGTCTATCGCGATGTCCTGAGCGGTGCGGCAAGCGCCCGAAAGGCCGCCGGAACTTCATGAGCAGGGAAAACATTCTGGTCATCAAGCTGGGCGCGCTTGGGGATTTTGTTCAGGCGCTTGGTCCCTTTGCCGCCATCCGCACCCATCACGACGCGCTGGATGAGACGGGCCACGCGCACATCACCCTGCTCACCACGCCTGCCTTTGCAGGCCTTGCCAAAGATTCAGGCTATTTCGACGACATCTGGGACGACGGGCGCACGAAGGGCTTTGGGTCGCTCCTGTCACTGGTTCGCCGTATGAGCTGGGCGAAATTCACGCGGGTCTATGACCTGCAGACCTCGTCGCGGTCCTCGATGTATTTTCATCTGCTTTGGCCACGCACCGAGTGGTCTGGCATTGCGCGTGGGTGCTCACACCCGCACACCAACCCGCGCCGCGATTTCATGCACACCATCGATCGACAGGCGGAGCAGCTGCGCGATGCTGGCATTGCTGACACACCAATGCCTGATCCAGCACGGCTTGCCGGCTCCAGATCCGTGGTGGAGACGATCGGATCGGATGCGCCCTATGGTCTCATGGTGCCTGGCGCTGCGCCCCACCGCCCTGCCAAGCGCTGGCCTGCAACCCATTTTGCGCAGGTCGCGCGTGATTGGGCTGCACAGGGCATCCGCCCGGTCATTTTGGGGTCGAAGAGCGAAAAACCCCTCGCGCAGGACATTGCGGAGAGCGAATCCACCGCTCTCAATCTTGCCGGAGACACCAGCCTCAATGACATTGTGACCCTGGCCTTGGGTGCAAAAATGGCTGTGGGCAACGATACCGGGCCCATGCATCTCATCTCGCTCAGCGGCACGCCGAGTGTGGCGTTGTTTGGCTCTGACAGCGATCCGGCTCTGTGTGCGCCGCGCGGACCAAGGGTCAGCATCCTCGCCGGGCCGGAGATTTCCGCGCATTCTCCGGACGACGTTAAGGCCGCATTGGCGAAACTTGCCGGAATAACTTGAATTTCAGGCGGATTCACGAAATATAGGCGCTTCAACACCTTGTGTTTCACTGGACGGGGCTTGCGGGACTGTATGATTGAACCTTTCTCCCGCGCCGTTCTGACGGGAGAGTAACGACATCGCACGCCGCCCCAATATGGCGCCCCCTCAAAAACAAGAGGGCCCGCGCGCCAATGACCAGATCAATGTTCCAGACGTTCGGCTGATTGATGCCGAAGGCGAAAATGTAGGCGTTGTCGCCACAGACCGCGCGATGGAAATGGCCTCAGAGGTTGGCCTTGATCTGGTGGAGGTTTCTCCCACCGCCAAGCCGCCTGTCGCCAAGATCATGGATCTGGGCAAATACAAATATCAGGCCCAGAAGAAAGCCGCTGAAGCGCGCAAGAACCAGAAGACGGTCGACGTCAAAGAAATCAAGATGCGCCCGAACATCGACACGCATGATTACGACGTGAAGATGCGCAACATGCTTCGCTTCTTTGAAGAAGGCGACAAGGTGAAGGTCACCCTGCGCTTCCGTGGCCGTGAAATGGCCCACCAGGAACTCGGCATGAAACTGCTCCACAAGGTCCGTGACCAGGTGGATGAAATCGCGAAGGTGGAACTCCACCCCAAGCTTGAAGGCCGCCAGATGATCATGGTGCTGGCGCCGCGCTAGCAGTCTTGAAGATCAGACAAAAATGCCCGCGTCCAAATGGACCCGGGCATTTTTTATGGCATCGAAAACATTGATAGGCAGGAGATGGATACGTGTCAGACCAAATCACATTGCTGGTTGAGTCCAACATCAGTGACGGAAAGCTCGACGAGCTTCTGGCGGTCGTTGCGCGCCTCAAAGCGCATGTCGCCAAGACTGAACCCGATACGCTTCAGTATGACTGGTTCATTGATGCAGACAACAATACAGCGCGGGTGGTTGAGGTTTACGCAAGCTCCGACGCTGTTCTTTTTCACGCACAAAACTATGCGTCATTCGCCAAAGAGCTTGCCAGCCTGCGCACGGTTGCTTCCATGAGCGTCTGCGGCACGCCATCATCCGCACTGGCGGATGCCTTCAGCAAAGCGGGCGCCAAGTTCTACGCCCCCGTCTAGGCTGATCACCACACATAGCAGAGCAGAGGAAATTTCATGAGCACCCGCCACCTGGTTGACCCGGACCTGCAGTCTTTTCTGGATGTGTTTCCTGCACTCGATCTCTCAACCGAGGCCTTGCCGGGCATTCGTGAACTGATGGCCAGCATGGCCGTGCTTGGTGATCCGGCAGAGCATGATGTCACCCGTCGCGAGATCAAGGTTCCCGGGCTAAACGGCGCACCGGATGTTCGATGCCTGGTTTATGAGAGCAACAAAAGCGCCGGCACCCGTCCGGCCTTCCTGCATATCCATGGCGGCGGCTATATCGGCGGCAATGTGGAAGGATCTGATCAGCGCAACACGCAGATCGCAGCACAGCTTGGCGTGACGGTCGTTTCCGTCGAGTACCGGCTGGCACCTGAACACCCCTACCCTGCACCGCTTGATGACTGCGCTGCTGCTCTTGCGTGGCTTTTTGACACTGCCGGTGAGTTGAATGTGGACGCTACGCGCATTGCCGTGGGCGGTGACAGTGCGGGCGGCGGATTGGCCGCAGCCCTTGTTCAGCGCACCCATGCGGAAGGCAAATACACAATCGCATTCCAGCATCTGGTTTATCCCATGCTGGACGACCGCACGACCGCACCGGGCGTGACGCCTGATCCGCTTACAGGCGAGTTTGTTTGGACGGCGGATGCCAATGTGTTCGGCTGGGCATCCTATCTGGGTGACATGGCACCAGCTGCTCCGGCTGTGCCCGCACGCGCAGACAGTGTTGACGGACTGCCCCCCACATGGATTGGGGTTGGCAGTCTTGATCTGTTTTTGGACGAAGACATCGCCTATGCCCGCCGACTGACGGGGGCAGGTGTCGCGACGGAGTTACAGATCTACCCCGCTGCCTATCACGGCTTTGTCTTTGTGCAGGACGCGCCGATATCTCAACGGTTTGAGCGGGACTATCTGGAGTCGCTGGGACGCGGGTTGGGCGTTTAGGACGCTACCTGCTTCCCGCGACCTACCTGCTGCCAGGTCAGAATCATGGCGATTGCCACCAACCAGACTGCGATCAGCAGATGGTAGGCGTGCCAGCTTATGTCTGGCCCAAGGACCGGCGATCGCTGCACCAGCAAGATATTGATCAGCATGAGGGACGCTGCAGCCGTCGCCAGCAGGCGTCCGGCGACGGGGGCTGCAGCGCCAAGCAGCACGACAGGTATCGGCACCACCGTGAAGGCCAAGACAACGGCCACTGCAACTACGGGCCATGTCAGCGCCACTGCAATGCATAGTCCGACCACAAGGACCGCCAGTTTACCAACCATGTCTCTGGACCCTGCCGGGGCAAAGTACCGGACTAGATCTGAGGCAATAAGCCCGGCGCCAATCAATCCGCCCGCCCGTGAGACGAGCTTGTGGATGGTTTCCAGTTGATCATGCGCATTCAAGCCGAAACGGATTGTTCCAAGCGCGGCGGCAATACCGATGAGAGCTGCACCGACAGATGCGAGCCGACATCCATTCCGCCAGAAAGCGCGGATAGACCATAGACAAGCGAGAACCAACACCGCCTCAGAGGCTGCATAATGCACAGGCATGATCAGGCCTGCTGCGGTGAAAGCGTTTCATCAACCACGTCTGCTGCCTGCTTGATGGCAACAGATGTCAGGCGGGACCCGTCATGGCTCCAGCCGGGAGGAGCAACCACATACAGGACACGCTGCATCAGCGTCAGTCCCGGTGTGAAAAAGTCTTTCACCACATTCCAGTATTCGTGGAAGATAATCTTGAGGGGATTGAGTGTCTCGATGTCTTTCACCAGACCGAACTCAGGCAGGTCATTGGGGTCTTCGGCTGCGAACGTGCCGAACATCTTGTCCCAGATAATCAGTGTACCTGCATAATTTCTGTCGAGATATTGCGGGTTCTTGCCGTGATGTACGCGGTGGTGGGACGGCGTGTTGAACACAGCCTCGAACCATGCCGGCAGTTTATCGATCGTCTGCGTGTGCAGGAAGAATTGATAGATGGCGTTCAGCGCACCGCAGAAAATGACGACAAGGGGGTCAAACCCGATCAGCACCAGCGGGATCTTGAGAAATGTCGTGCCCGAGAAATGTTTGGTCCATCCCTGGCGCAAGGCAACGGCCAGGTTGAAGTGGGTGCTTGAGTGATGTGTCACATGCATCGCCCACGGCCAGCGGCAACGATGGGCAATGCGGTGATGCAGGTAGTAACGCAAATCATCGAGCAGGAAGCATGCGACAACTGATGCCACGGTGAGCGGGATGGCCACGAGCTGATATTGCGCAGCCCAAAAGAGCATGGCGACGGTCAGAAAGGCCGACGCCCCGTTTGTGACCGTGCTGGCAAGCCCAAGGAAAATGCTGACAGCGTCGTCCCTGCCATCCATTTCCACCCGCGTGCCAAAGATGCGCACGAGGACCATTTCAATTGCGATGGCCGCAAAAAATACGGGGATCGCGTAGAGCGTCACTTTTGACGCGACGATGTCTTCCAAAACCATGATTCTAGCCTCCAGCCCATCTTCCGGTGTTTCCCGGCCCCGGCATGCTCCGGGATTGGCTGAACGCTATCGGAGCAGTTAAATTCGATAAATTGAATAATAATCCCTTATATGCCACCTTTTGGAATATATGTTTGACCTCCGCCATATCCGGCACTTTGAAGCCGTTTACAGGCTCGGCAACTTCTCAAAAGCGGCCGACGAAGTGAGCCTGTCCCAGTCCGCAATCACCAAAAGCATCCGATCGCTGGAGACTTTGTGGGATGTGGAGCTGTTTCATCGCACCACACGGTCTGTTGCGCCGACGGAGGCCGGCAAGCGCCTCTATCCATTGGCCGTCAATATTCTCGCCTATGCGGAGAATGTGCGGCGGGAAACGCGCGGCGGGGCGCGCGAGCTTCGGATCGTCAGCGGGCCTGCTGTGCTTGAGTTGCTTATCCAACCTGCGTTGCTGCACTACCGGGACACGCACGGGCATATGCGGGTGACCGCTGAATCCATGCCGCCCGCCTATGCGGCGGACGAATTGATCCAGCGCCGGGCGCATCTGCTGCTCTACCACACCACCACCATGGCCGGGCTGCCGCATAACAGGCGCCTGCACATCGAGACGCTGTTTGAAGAGCCCTACATGGTGGCATTCAGGCCCGGACACCCGATGCTCGCAACAGACGGCGCGCTTGGTGAACTGCTGACATTTGACTGGGCTGTTGCAGGGTACGATCAGATTTTTGAAGGCAACCTGCCCGATGAGCTGCGCGACCTGCTGCAACGAAGTGATTTCCCGCGCTACCGGCTGCTGAGCCAGACAGCCTGCCTGGCGCTTTCCGCCTCCACGGATGTGCTCACCGCGGCCCCGCGATCAGCCCTCGCACCGTACCTTGCAGACGGCAGTCTGGACGCCAGGCCTCACCCGGCAGGCCTCAATTTTTCCGTCAGCGCGGCGACGCTTCCTGAAACCCGGCACGAACCGGCGATCAGCAGTTTCATTGATAGCGTCAGGTCGCTCACTGCCACGTCCTGAGCGGATCAGAGCCGCTGCTTTTGCATTCGCGGCAATCAGGGTCATACTTCTCCTGAAAACAAAAATATATGGGAGGAGACACCGATGCGCTTTGGGGTCTTTTACGAGCTTCAGCTGCCACGCCCCTGGGGCGACGATGGGGAACACCGCCTCTTCAAGGAGGCGCTGGACCAGATCGTTCTCGCGGACAAGCTTGGCTATGACTATGCGTGGGAGGTGGAGCATCACTTCCTTGAGGAGTACTCCCACTCCGCAGCACCGGAAGTGTTTCTGGCCGCTGCCGCCGGGCAAACGAAAAACATCCGGCTTGGCCACGGCATCCGGCAGGTGATTGCCAACTACAATCACCCCGCCCGTACGGCAGAATGCATCGGCACGCTTGATCTCATCTCTGATGGCCGTGTGGATTTCGGCATCGGCGAAGGCGCGACGCGTCTTGAGCTTGGCGGCTTTGACATTCCCGCGCGGGAAAAACGCGAGATGTCACTGGAGGCCGCCGAGCAGATTGCCAACATGATGGTGATGGATCCTTATCCTGGATTTGAAGGCAAGACCTTCTCCATGCCGTGCCGCAACGTCATTCCCAAGCCACTGCAAAAGCCGCATCCGCCCATGTGGATGGCCTGCACCAATCGCGACACCATCAAGGTGGCAGCGTCGCTTGGTCTGGGTGCACTGGCGTTCTCCTTTGTTGATCCCGACGAAGCGCGCGCGTGGGCTGACATCTATTACGGCATCATCAAGTCAGACCAGTGCGTGCCGCTGGGCCATCGGGTCAATGCCAACATCGCCATGGTGTCATCGTTCTCGATTCATCAGGACCGTGAAGAAGCAATCCGCCGTGGCCATGAAGGCTTTGAGTTCTTTGGCTATGCGCTGGGCCGCATGGTGACGCAGGATTTTGTGCCGGGCCGCACGGATATGTGGGCGGAATACATCGAGCGCCGGGGCGATCGGACGGAAGACGTAATCAAGGAAGCCGCGTCACAGGCGCCGGGCGGACTTGGTGGCATCGGCACGCCGGACGACATGCGTGCGCACTTGAAAGCCATGCAGGAGGCCGGCGTTGATCAGGTCATCTTCATGCAGCAGGCGGGCAACAATTCGCACCAGCATATCTGCGAGAGCCTTGAGCTGTTTGCGTCCGACGTCATGCCGGACTTCAAGGCAGATGTTGCCAAGCGCGAAGCCCGGAAGGCCGAAGAACTCGCGCCCTACATCGAGGCAGCCCTTGCCCGCAAACAGAAGATGCCTCCCATCGCGGACAAGGATATTCCCGTTATTCCTGCGGCAGTGTCCAAGCCGCAGGTGAACCAGACGGCTGCGGAGTAATCGCTACGACGCCAACCGCTGCTTGAAGAAGTCCAGAATGTTGTCGCGGGCCATGGCTGTGGGCTCACCTTCCTCATCAATAAGGTGGGTGGTCACCACGCTGTGGGGCGTGGTCACAAACTTCTTGGCGAATTCCGGCAGGTCGGTGTTGGCAGCACTGTCGGGCAGCACATGCCCTTCAAAACGGTCGCCCAGGGCTTCCGCGTAGCGGGCAAAGCGCTCTGCCTGGCAGAAACTGTCGCCCTCAAAGCGATAGGCCAGCACTGTAAGGTCGTCGCGCTCCATGCGTTCGCGTACGGCGGCCAGCTCTTCCGGCGGGCTTTCAACGGCGGCGGCATCGTCCAGTGGCAGGGATGGCTGAGACAGCACCGGCGCCAGAACCGAGTCCTCAAGCATCATCGACAAGGCAAAATTGCCGGTAAAGCACATGCCGATGGCCCCAACGCCGGGGCCGCCACATTCTTCGTGGGCCAGTTTGGCCAATGCCCGCAGCCAGATCGTGACCGGGCTGGCCTTGCCATCGGGGTTGCCCTTGGCAAAAGCCCTAAATTCAGCGCTCACACAGGCATGCTGGAAGCTCTCCGTGCCCTCTTTTTCATTGGGAACCGCGCCATCGCGGCCAAATAGCGAGGGCATATAGACCGTGAAACCGGCATCGCGCACCCAGCGGGCAAACCGCGACACATGCGGGCTGATATTGGGCATTTCCGTCATCACGATGACCGCCGGGCCCGAGCCCATCACATGCACCATCTTGGTGATGCCCGGGGTCGCCCCGTCCAGCGTGATCTCGCGATGGTCGAAATCATCCAGCGGATCGTCTTCAAACATGCTTTGCACAGCCATGGGGCACCTTCCTGAGTTTCTATATTGAACTCAGCCTAACGGATCATGACCCGGCCAGGCAACAAAAAAGGGCAGCAGGCATGACAGAACCGGGGCCTCACCCCCTCTTGCATCCCCCTTCTGGCCCCTCTATAACCCCGCCTCTTAGTGCCGCCTGGCCTGTAGGGCATGCCATGGCGGCTTTGTTGCTGTTCCAGCGCTGGATCTTGATCCGGCGCTTTGATTTGAAGGAAGACGCGAAATGCCCAAACTGAAGACAAAGAGCGGCGCCAAGAAGCGTTTCTCTCTTACGGCTAAAGGGAAAGTGCGCGCGGGCCAGGCTGGCAAGCGTCACGGCATGATCAAGCGGTCTCAGACGCAGATTCGTAATCTGCGCGGGACAACCATCCTGTCTCCACAGGATGCCAAGGTCGTCAAAAAGTTCCTGCCTTACGGCTGAACGCCCCTTTTTAGAAATTCGTTTGAGGAGAACCTGACATGGCACGTGTCAAACGGGGCGTCACAACTCACGCCCGTCATCGCAAAGTAATCAAGGCCGCCAAGGGCTACTACGGCGCCCGGAAGAATACCTTCCGCATCGCCACCCAGGCTGTCGACAAGGCTGGCCAGTACCAGTATCGCGACCGCAAGGTCCGCAAGCGTACGTTCCGTTCGCTTTGGATCCAGCGCATCAATGCTGCCACGCGTGAGCACGGCATGACCTATGGCCGATTTATCAACGGCCTCACGGTTGCCGGGATCGACGTGGACCGCAAAGTGCTGTCTGACATCGCGATCCGCGAACCTGAGGCCTTCAAGGCTCTGGTCGATCAGGCGGCCGCCGCGCTGAAGTAGTCCTTAGGACTCATCCACACGATAAACATCGCTGTTTGCCCGCGCGGGCTGCTGCCGGTTCCCACCAGAACCGAATAGCTGCCACGCGCGTGGCAACAGCGATTTTTTTATGCCAAAAGGCCTGTACCCAAATGGCCGGAATTGAGACCAGATGAGCGACCTTCAGACTGAAGCGAAATCCCTCGAAGACCAGTTCACCTCTGCCATCGCAGATGCTGAGACCCTGGACGCGCTGGAGCAGGTGCGCGTGGCCGCCCTGGGCAAGAAGGGGCGCGTCTCAGAGCTGATGAAGGGTCTGGGCAAAATGAGCCCAGAGGAACGCAAGGAAGCGGGTCCACTTCTCAACGGCCTCAAGACCCGCATCGCCGACGCCATCACGGCCCGTCAGGCCATGCTGCATGACGCAGCCCTGGAAGTGCAGCTGGAACAGGACCGCGTGGATGTCACGCTGCCGGTTGCCGCCGCTCCCGCCGAGCAGGGCCGCATCCACCCGAACTCACAGGTGATGGACGAGATCGTCGCCATCTTCGCGGATATGGGATTCGACGTGAAGGAAGGTCCGGACATTGAAACGGACGAATACAACTTCACAGCGCTGAACATCCCGCCGGAGCACCCTGCCCGGCAGATGCATGACACGTTCTATTTCCATGAGCAGGAAGACGGCTCACGGCTGCTGCTGCGGACCCATACAAGTCCTGTGCAGGTGCGCACCATGCGCAGCGAGAAGCCGCCGCATCGTTTCATTGCACCGGGCCGCACGTTCCGCTGCGACAGTGACCAGACCCACACCCCGATGTTCCATCAGGTGGAAGGCATGGTCATTGATGAAACAACCCATATGGGTCACCTGCGCTGGACACTGGAAGAATTCGCCCGCGCCTACTTTGAAGTAGACAGCGTGGAAATGCGTTTCCGCCCGAGCTACTTCCCGTTCACGGAACCGTCCATGGAAGTGGACATCCGCTGTGATCGCTCGGGCAAAGACATCAAGATAGGCCAGGGTGATGACTGGCTCGAAATTCTGGGCTGCGGCATGGTCAATCCGAACGTGCTCAAGGCGTCCGGCCTCGACCCTGAGGTTTATCAGGGCTTTGCCTTCGGCATTGGCATTGACCGTCTCGCCATGCTGAAATATGGCGCGCCTGATCTGCGGGCGTTCTTTGATGGCGACCTGCGCTGGCTCAAGCACTACGGATTTTCGGCTCTGGATGTACCGTCTCTATACGGAGGGCTGAGCCGATGAAATTCTCCCTCTCCTGGCTCAAGGACCATCTTGAGACAACAGCCACGCTTGATGAACTGTCCGACGCCCTGACTATGCTGGGTCTGGAAGTGGAAGAGATCCACGATCCGGCCAAGGCCCTTGGTGCGTTCACCGTTGCGAAGATCATCAGCACGGAACAGCACCCCAATGCGGATAAGCTGAAGCTCTGCAAGGTCGCCACGGCCAAAGGCGAGATGCAGGTTGTGTGTGGTGCGCCCAATGCGCGCGAAGGACTGACCGGCATCTTTGCGCCGGAAGGCGCTTACGTGCCCGGCATCGACATGACGTTGAAGCCGACGGAAATTCGCGGTGTGCAGTCCAACGGCATGATGTGCTCGGAACGTGAGCTTGAGCTGTCGGAAGAGCACAACGGCATCATCGATCTTGAAGGTGACTTCGAGGTCGGCATGTCTGCGGCGGACGCCCTTGGCGTCAATGATCCCGTCATCGAAATTGCCATTACGCCCAACCGGCCCGACTGTACTGGCGTGCGCGGCATTGCGCGTGATCTGGCCGCCATGGGCGTGGGTACCCTCAAGGCTGAAACCATAGAGACCGTTCCCGGCACATTTGAGAGCAACACCAAGGTCGATCTCAAGTTCGACGGCGACCCTGCCTGCCAGTTGTTCCTTGGACGGATGATCAAGGGCGTGAAGAACGGCCCATCGCCGGACTGGTTGCAGAAAAAGCTGCGTGCCATCGGCCTGCGGCCAATCAATGCGCTGGTGGACATCACCAACTACATGTCTTTCGACCGCGCACGTCCACTGCATGTGTTTGATGCAGACAAGCTTTCCGGCACCGTACATGCGCGCATGGGCCGGACAGGCGAAGAATTTCTGGCGCTCGACGGCAAGGAATACAAAGCCGACGACAGCATGTGCGTCATCGCTGACGACAACGGCATGCTCGGGCTTGGTGGTGTCATGGGTGGCGCGGCCTCCGGCTGCACAGAGGACACGGTCAATGTGTTCGTCGAGTGCGCCCTGTTCGACCCCATCACCATTGCGACTGCCGGCCGCAAGACAGGCATCACGTCAGATGCCCGCTTCCGCTTTGAGCGTGGTGTTGATCCGGAATTTGCTCACGACGGCATGGAAATGGCGACACGCCTGATCCTCGACATGTGTGGCGGCGAGGCCAGCACCGTTGAAAGCGCTGGTGGCATCCCGGAATGGCGCCGCGAGATTGCGTTCGATACGGCGCGGGTGCGCAAGCTCACCGGCCTTGAACTTGATGACGCGCGCATCTTCTCAATCCTTGAAGCTCTTGGGTTCGAGAGTGACAGCACATCGTCACCTGCCAAGGTCACGCCGCCGTCCTGGCGCCCTGACGTCCATGGCTCTGCTGACCTCGTTGAAGAAGCTGTGCGTGTGCACGGCATCAACGAAGTGAAGCCCACACCGCTGCCGCGTCTTCATGCGGTTGCAAAACCGATCCTGACGCCGATGCAGGGCCGTGTGCGCCTCGCCCGGCGTGGACTGGCCTCCCGTGGCCTGTCTGAGGCCGTGACGTGGGCCTTCTGCTCCAAACAGCAGGCGGAACTGTTCGGTGGCGGTCAAAAGGCGCTGGAGCTGGCAAATCCGATTTCATCAGAACTGTCCGACATGCGCCCGAGCATTCTGGCAACCCTTGCGGCTGCCGCTCAGCGCAACATTGACCGAGGCATGCGCGACGTTGCGCTGTTTGAGGTTGGTGCGCACTACGCAAATGAAACTCCAGAAGGCCAGAGCACATCTGCTGCTGGTCTTCGCGCGGGCAACACCACCCGTGAGTGGCAGGGTGCGTCCGCGCCGGATGTGTTCACCGCCAAGGAAGATGCGCTGGCGGCACTGGCTGCTGCTGGCGGGCCGGCTGCAAATGCTCAAGTCTCGACCGGTGCGTCCGAGTGGTATCATCCGGGCCGTTCCGGCTTGCTGACGCTTGGGCCCAAAGTTGTACTGGCACAATTTGGTGAGCTGCACCCGCGCGTTGTTGAGGCGCTTGGTCTGTCAGGCCGCGTTGCTGCGTTCGAGGTCTATCTCGATGCCATTCCGGCGCCGCGCAAGAAGGCCACACGCTCCAAGCCACCGCTGGATGCGGCTGATCTGATGCCGGTTCGCCGTGACTTTGCCTTCGTCGTCACCAAGGATGTAGCAGGCAACGCACTGCTGAAGGCGGCCAGGGCGGCTGACAAGAAGCTGATCACTGATGCGCAGGTCTTTGATATCTATGAGGGCAAAGGCATTGATGCGGACAGCAAATCTGTCGCTATTGAGGTCACACTCCAGCCCACGGGGCAGACAATGACCGACAAGGACATTGATGCTGTGTCTGAGAAAATCGTTGCATCCGTGCAGAAGGCGACCGGCGGCACACTGCGCGGCTGACGGTACAGGCCGGGCAAGGGTAATGTGTGTCGTTGGCTGCACGTGATTCGGTGCGGCACGTGATGCGGATACATGCCCATGACCGCCCCGAATGACGAAACAGAGCCACCCTATGAGCAGGGCGCGGCAGAAGCCCGCAGCTGGTTTGATCGCCAGCTGCTGCTGGATTCATGGGACGGGCGCGGGCTGTCGCCTCTGAACTGGGTCATCCTTGTTCTGATTATTCTCAGCGTTGTGCTGTTTACGGTCGAGACCATGGAAGGTTTGTCGTCTAACACGGCCTTTCTGCTCGATCTGGTCAATGATGCCATTCTGCTGATCTTTGCCATCGAATTCTGTCTTCGATTGTGGTGTGCCGGGCAGACCCGCGGCGTCACGGGCCTGCGCAATCGCGCTCACTATGCGGGGCGGTTCTGGCTATCGGTTGATTTTCTGGCGTTTGGCCCTGAACTCATCGTGCTGATCGCGACTGGATTCATGGGCGCTGATCTGGCGTGGCTGCGGGCCTTCCGGCTGGCGCGGCTGTTCAAGCTGGCAAAGTATTTCGAGCCTGCGCGGGTGGTTGTTCGGGTTCTGCGGTCAACGTGGCGGCAGTTGATGGTGGCAGCGGTGATTGCCTCGCTGGTGATCTATTCCGCCGCCGTCATCATGTATCTGTTCGAGCGCGACACCATGCCAGAGGCGTTTGGCTCCATTCCGAAGGCCATGTGGTGGAGCGTGGTGACCCTCTCAACTGTAGGCTATGGCGATGTGGTGCCGGCCACCCTCGGGGGCCGTATGGCGGCAGGCCTGCTCATTCTGGGCGCCATCGGCCTTGTGAGCCTTCCCTCGGGCATTATTGCCGGTGCTTTTCAGGACGAATTGCGCCAGCAGCGCGAGCGCGAACGGCTTGAGGAGGAGGAAGAAGCAGGCCCCAAACCGGGCATGTGATCGACCGAGCGGCCTGCGGCGTCAATTCCGCTAGGCGCAAGGGTTTGCGGGTGCTATATGCCGCTGCAATGACTGACCTTTCTCATATCCGCAACTTCTCCATCGTGGCGCATATTGACCACGGCAAATCCACGCTTGCCGACCGGCTGATCCAGTTCACCGGCGGGCTTGCCGCGCGTGAGATGAAGCAGCAGGTGCTCGACTCGATGGATATCGAGCGCGAGCGCGGGATCACCATCAAGGCGCAGACGGTCCGGCTGGAATACACCGCCGAAGACGGCCAGCCCTATGTGCTTAACCTGATCGACACACCAGGCCATGTGGATTTCGCATACGAAGTGAACCGCTCACTGGCGGCCTGCGAAGGGTCGCTGCTGGTGGTGGATGCCAGCCAGGGCGTGGAAGCACAGACCCTGGCCAATGTGTATCAGGCCATTGAGGTCGACCACGAGATCGTGCCGGTCCTCAACAAGATTGACCTGCCGGCCGCGGAGCCCGACCGCATCAAACAGCAGATTGAGGATGTGATCGGTCTGGACGCCTCGGAGGCACTTGAGATTTCGGCCAAAACCGGCCTTGGCATTGAGAGCGTGCTGGAAGCCATCGTTCAGAAGCTACCGCCGCCAAAGGGAGATCGCTCCGCGCCGCTCAAGGCGATGCTGGTGGATAGCTGGTACGATGCCTATCTGGGCGTCGTCGTTCTTGTGCGGATCATTGATGGCGAGCTCAAGAAGGGCCAGCGCATCCACATGATGGCAACCGATGCCACATACGGGGTGGATGAAGTCGGTGTGTTCCGCCCCAAGAAGGAAAAGGTCGCAAGCCTCGGCCCGGGTGAAATCGGATATCTGACGGCTTCAATCAAGCAGGTTGCCGACACGGCTGTGGGCGACACAATTACTGATGAGAAGCGCCCGACGGCGGAAGCCCTGACCGGCTTCAAACCGGCACAGCCAGTTGTTTTCTGCGGCCTCTTTCCGGTGGATGCGGCGCAGTTTGAAGATCTGCGCGAGTCTCTTGGCAAGTTGCGCCTCAATGACGCCAGCTTTGAGTATGAGATGGAAACGTCAGCGGCATTGGGCTTCGGCTTCCGCTGTGGATTCCTTGGCCTGCTTCATCTTGAGATCATCCGTGAACGGATTGAACGTGAGTTCAACATTGATCTCATTACCACCGCGCCAAGTGTGGTCTACCACATGCACATGACCGACGGCGAAGTTGTAGAGCTACACAATCCCGCCGACATGCCGGACCCGATGAAAATCGAGACCATCGAAGAGCCATGGATCCGGGCCACCATCCTGGTGCCGGATGAATATCTCGGTGCTGTCCTCAAGCTGTGTGAAGACCGACGTGGCGTACAGCAGGACCTGACCTATGTGGGTGGCCGCGCCATGGCCGTCTATCGCCTGCCGCTGAACGAAGTCGTTTTCGATTTTTATGATCGTCTGAAGTCCGTCACCAAGGGCTATGCCAGCTTCGACTACAACATCGAAGACTATCAGCCGGGCAATCTGGTGAAGATGTCCGTTCTCGTGAACGCGGAGCCTGTGGATGCGCTGGCAATGATCGTGCACAAGGAACGGGCTGAGGCACGTGGCCGTGGCATGTGCGAGAAGCTCAAGGACCTGATCCCGCGCCACCTGTTCAAGATACCGGTGCAGGCAGCCATTGGCGGCCGGGTGATTGCCCGCGAAACCATCGCTGCCATGCGCAAGGACGTGACGGCCAAATGCTACGGCGGTGACGCCACACGTAAGCGCAAGCTCCTCGACAAGCAGAAAGAGGGCAAGAAGCGCATGCGTCAGTTCGGCAAGGTGGATATTCCGCAGGAAGCCTTCATCTCAGCGCTGAAGATGGACGACAACTAGTCGCCGCCACCGACTGAAAATTCCCAATAGTGAAACGAAAAATTTTCTGGCGGCATCATTGCGAAAATCAAGAAAATTACCGCAAGCACGGCGAGCGCGGGCAATTCAGCAACCCAAGCGAAGAAGGTCACCACAGGACCAGACTCAGGGACGTCTTCCACAGGCGCAAACGCGTTCGTACTGAAAGTTTCCATTGGACCAAACAAGTTGTTCAGCGACCGGAGTTCTCCATTGCTGGCGTCCAAGTAAATGAGAAATGCCAAACCGCCGAGGAACAAGGTTAGAAAGCTTATTTTTGCCATCCATATCCCCTTTTTGGGACCAGTCTAGCCGCGCCGAACACGCAGCCACGCCCCCAGGAAGCAAAGCAGGGCCAGCAGACCGAAGAACACGGTTGCCGGCTGGCCGAGCACCCAGATTGCGTACGGGTCCCAGATTTCCGGTGACAGATAGCGCTGGGTGATGGCCTGGCTGAGGTTCAGTGAGCCGGAGTGGATGGCAAACCACACCTCTCCCAACGACGCCATGCCCGATCGAGACACGACATCGCCGATGGCGGCACCAATGGCCGCACCCAGAAACAGAACCGTCAGAACACGCAATATCATGGTGCTGACGATCCTGCTTTGAGATTAAGGCGGTGTTAGGACCGGCTAACCATTTCGGGGGCGGAAGATTAGGGCAATGATAATGCCCAGCACGCCCAGAACAGCCCATGCGGGATAGCTGAGAACTGACACTACGCCCGGATCCCATGCCGCAGGTGGCAGGGTCACTTCGGCCCATGCTTTGAAGTTGTCCAGCGTTGTCGCGCCAAGGCGGCCATCAAGCAGCGCCCAGACTTCGGCAAACGAGTTGATGCCGACTTCACCGGATTCAAGTGATCGCAGAACATCTGCGCCGAAAACCATCAAGGCGCCTGCAATGAGCACCAGACCGAGCAAACGAAAAATTACCATTGTTAAAGGCCCCCCAATATTGGCCAAACGCGGATACACAGCGCTTCGTGAAACACAATCAGGGGCATCCCCATGCCCAAGCGTCACGTCGCACCTGCAGCGATATCCTGCAAAAAACACGTTGTGCATAGTCAAACCGCACTCACCCTACTTACGCAAGTGTAAACAGCCTTCAGTTTTGCGGGTGTTTGGGCGAGTTGGGGCCCAAAAGTCCCTTGATGCATGGGGTTCGATGGGCTATCCCCCCTGCTCACATGTCACTCAGGTGACGTGAGTTGACGGAGAGGTGGCCGAGTGGTCGAAGGCGCACGCTTGGAAAGCGTGTAGGCGGGTAACCGTCTCCAGGGTTCGAATCCCTGTCTCTCCGCCATTCACCTTGGTTAACAAGGTCGCGCCCGCTCCAGCTTCCCATCAGAATGATCATGTGCCGGCGCGTCGTATTGCATCGCCACGGGACTTCCCCATGCGCCTCTAACTGCCTCCTTTGCAGTCAGATTGAGGTGCCGGCAATTCATGATGCATTCATGTGACACCACTCCACAATCGGGGTTAACGCCCGTCGAAGGACAGCCATAGCCGAAGCAGGTGTCGTCGACGGTCGGGCTCGGGCCAATCCTCATAGGCCGTGCGCGAATGCAAAGTGGTGTGGTTGGAGATGAACTGCATGTCTCCGGGCTCCAGCCACATATCCAGATGAAATTCCGGCGAGAGACACTTCTCATCATAAAAATCCATGATGCGCATTGCGGCATCGTCGATGGTGACATCCGGCAGCCGCGCAGCTGAGCGGAAATACTCTGAGTGATAGAAAGTGCGCAGCACACCATCCAGGCCCATCTGGCAGGGGGCAATGTCGACGTGTTTTGCCTCGCCTGCGCGCTCTTCGTCGCGGCGGTCGAGCTGAAATGGCTCAAACAGGCGCTGGACAAGGTCGGGATGCTCAGCAACCAGTGCATTGAAAATGGCGACCGAACTGACAATCCGACTTTGGCCACCGCTTTTGGCAGCACGCAGGCACATTAGGCCCACCGCGTCTGCCGCATCACAGTGGAAGTCGATGTTGCCGGATGTGCGATAGCGGCGAACGATGGCGTTGTCACCTTCCTCACCATAGTTGGTGACATGGCCCAGCAGTTCATCCTGAGGGTTCTGCGCGCCGGGCACACCCAGATGATGGCCGATGCCCCAGTAGGCATACGCTGAAAAATCATCCCCCCAGTCGAGGACCGGCAATCCACGCACAGCAACGAACCCCCGGCCGGTTTCAATCTCCTGGCGCCAGGATGCAATCCGCGAGGCGAGCGTCGGCAAACTGAAGTTCTCGCGCGTGACGTCGTCCATTTGCACATCGCGGGCAATCAGAGCGTCCACCGCCGCCTTCACTTCGGCAACCTCATCGGCGGTCAGAAGCTCAAGCCATTCGTCCGACCGGGTGCGCATGTCAGCACCGCGCCAGTCTGCGGGGGATGACACAGACCCAGTCGGAACAGTGTTGTGATCACGGATGAAGTAGTGGAGCGCCTGTTCGCCAAATGAACGGTACGATTTTTCTGCCTGCATGGTCATTCCTCCCGGCTGGAGCCAGAAGCCTAGCTAAACAGGTTTTGTGCACACAAGAAAACCATCAGCCAAACGACCTGCCTCCAAGGCTGGTCACCTGGCCATTGTCCGGACATATGATTGGAGGTCGGCGAGCCGTTACGCTGGCCTAGGGCACACGCGCCACAACAAGGGTCCGGCGCGGACGGGCATAGAACGTGTCTTCCATCACCCGTGGACCGGTGAGGTATTTCCCCATGGTCGAGGTGTATGTGTACTCAACCTCGGCAATAATCACGCTGCCATTGGTGAACACGAGATTGTTCGGCACTTCGATCGTAGACCCCTTGGCGTGAGCAGCGGTGTTGTGGCCGTCGCTCCAGTCCACGCGAACTGATCCTGTTCCCTGATCTGAGGCACTGGTCAGGACAATCTTGATCCCGGTTGAATCAAACGGTTCAAGAATAGCTTTTGAGGCGCCAAAGATGTCGGTCATGTCAGCGTTGGACAAAGCCATGGCCTGTGCGGCCAGATCTGCTGCCGTGCTTGCGACGGCTGTTGCCTTCCTGTGAGCAATGAGGCCGGATGAAAGCTCAACGGCACCCAGATACATCACGGTCATAACCGGCAGCAAAAGTGCGAACTCGACAGCAGACATGCCGCGGGTGTCGTTCTTCAGGTTTCGGGCGAGCTTCAAAATGCTCATGACTATTTGCCCCCGCCCAATGTCGCGTTGTTGAACGGCTCGTTGCGGAAAGCAGCACTGGACACGATCAGTCTTTGGCCACCGGCCATATTCGACATGGCGTCGCCAATCATGGGCGTGGCGATGTTCCACACATAAAAAACGCGCACCAGAACAATGTCGCCAGGCGCGCCGGGCTGGAACAGCAGGTCGGTCCGCAGGTCACCGTCAGCAGTGAGTGGGTCTGTGAAATCGACACTGGTGAAACTATCGAAGCGCCTCACATCGAGTTGCATGCGCGCGTCGCACCCCATGAACATGGCGTCGCAGATTCTGTTGCGGATCTGCTCCTTGGACATACCCTGAAGCTGTACCTGACCGGTCCGCACAAGCCGTGCAGCCTCAGCCGCGCCCGTTTCCAGACTGACGGATGCAAAGAACACAGCCGTTGCTTCCAGCATCGCGAACAGCATGCCGAAAAACGGTAGCGCCAGCAGTGCAAATTCCACCGCCGCAGCACCGCGATTTTCACGGTTAAACCGGCGCAGAAAAAGCCGAACCGGCGTTATGGTGCGAACAGGTTTCATGCGGACGTTTTACGCGCGCTGACGTTACCAAACCGGCAAGCGCTAAATGACAAAACGAAGCGTTGTCTTCACGCTCTGGTAACCAGTTTTCTTAAGGTCCGCTTCATCACCCCGGCATTATCTTGAAAACCTAATTGAGGTCAGGGGTGGCCTATGTCCGGCTTGCCGATTGTGGTCTGGCCAGACGATCCATCGGGGCAACCCGGTCCAAGGAGCATCGGCGGAAAACAGATGCGTCACACCATTTTCCATTTTGCACGCGCTTGCCGGGTTTCCCTTTCCACGGGCATTCGCGACATCGCAACATCTCTTCTGGTGCGAAAGTTCGCAACGGACTTCGCAGCGGATCAGCGTGGCAACCTTGCGATGATCTTCGCCCTGTCGCTGCTCCCCCTGACGGCTGCTGCAGGCGCCGCTGTTGATTTGAACCGTGCCTTTATTGTGCAGCAGCGGCTGGAACGGGCACTTGATGCCGCAGGCCTTGCTGTTGGTGCCTCTCCAGCAGCGACGACTGAACAAATGCTTGCTGTGGCGCAGAGTTTTTTCGACGCAAACTACAATGACAAGGAAGTCGGTGTTCCTGGCAAACTGTTGCTGACACCAGGCGACAGCAGCGTGACATTGGCGGCAACAGCCGAACTCCCTACCACGATTATGAGTGTTGTCGGTTTCGACAAATTGACCGTTGGCAGTGAAATCACTGTGGTACGCGAGTCGAAGGCGCTGGAGATCGCCATGGTCCTCGATAATACCGGCTCCATGGCGTGGAACGGGAAAATCGGCGCTCTGCGGACAGCTTCAGAAGACCTCGTGACCATTTTGTTTGGTGATCAGGACACGCCTGAACTGCTGCGCATGTCACTCGTTCCGTTTGTCACGTCAGTGAACATCAAAGCCGATGGCTTCGACATGAACTGGATGGATGTGGATGGAAACTCCAAGTATCACGGCGAGAACTTTGATCCCAACAAGGGGCCAACCAACCACTTTGAGCTGTTTAACGGGATAAAGAACGCAACCTGGAAAGGTTGCGTGGAGATGCGCCCTGAACCTTATGACACGCTCGACACAGCACCGACAAAGACCAATGCCAACACGCTGTTTGTTCCCTACTTCTGGCCGGACGAACCCGATACAGAAGACAATGCGCACAACGACTATGCGGACGACCGCATTAGCGGGAAGAAGAAGAAGCGCCAAAAGAATGGCGCGAAATACATGGGCTACAATGTGTCGGTCGATGAAATCCCGTCCAGCACCAAAGGCCCCAACAAGAGTTGTGCTCGCCCGCTTGTCCCCTTGACGAACTCCAAAGCGACGTTGGTCAACGAAGTGCGTGCCATGGAACCCTGGTACAATTCGGGCACCAACATTGCTGAAGGTCTTGCATGGGGCTGGCGTGTTCTGTCGCCCGGTGCGCCCTTCACCGAAGGCCGCAGCTTCACAGATCCTGATGTGCAGAAGGCCTTGATCCTGCTGACAGATGGCAACAACGAGATTGTGAGCCAGAGCACGTTCAATAAATCCGACTACACAAGCTTTGGCTATATCGGCAAACAGCGCCTTGGCACCAATGACATTGGCACCGCGCGCGGCAAGGTAGACAAGAAGGTCGAGGAAATGTGCACCCGGATTAAGGATCAGGGCGTACGCATCTACACCATCACCTTCCAGCTCAACTCGCCAACGCTTGAAGACGTGTTCCGTGAGTGCGCGACAGAGCCAGAGCTCTATTTCGATAGCCCGAGCAACGAGCAGCTGCGCGAAGCGTTCCAGGCCATTGCCTATGACCTCAGCAATCTGCGGTTGGCCAAGTAGGACATACCCTTCAGCTGGCTTCGACCTACTGCGACAAACAAAAACCCCGGCACATGTGCCGGGGTTTTTCTATTCACATAACCAAAGTGGCTAGTGCGGCTTACTCTTCGCTGGACCCCTGCGCTGTTGCCTCGGCGCCTTCTGTCGCCAGGCCCATCTTGTTGCCACTCTGCGTCGTGATCCGCTCTGTTACGGTCTCGTCATCGCCGATACGCAGCACAGGCTGACAGTGGGGAGCGCAATTGTAGCTTGCCTGCGCGTTGCCCCGATGGAGCGTCAGGAGGCGCGGTGCGGCATCGACCACATTCACAATCAGCGAGGCTGTTTCATTGCCGTCGTGATCAAACACCAGAACATTGGTTGCTCCATATGTGCGGCCGATCAACAGCAGCATGTCGGGACCCTGCAGAATCGCGTCGGCGATGGATGGGTTACCCACAGCAACAATGGCTGCGGCGCCTTCGATGCGCAGCATCTTTGCCTGATCAATGCCGACCTTGAAGTCGTGGGACACCATCTCGTACATGCCGCCGGCCTGGGCCGAGTGCACGGGGATGGATGCCAGAACAGCCGGGATCGCCGCAGCGATGCACGCGGCCCGTGCCGCCTGCTTAGCTGCAGTCAATGCATCCTTGGCGGGGGCAATAAGTGTTTCGCGCATGGGGCGCTCCCAGGTCGGTCCAAACAAAGGTCTTCAAATCCTGACCGCCAGCCTCGCTTGAAATGGTGAAGAAACCCCAAAGGGAGCTGTTCAGCTTTGGCCCACCTTTACACCTGATTTGTCTAAGCCTTTCAAAGGGTCCTTAGCCCAGCCTTAGCCGCACAGCCCTACAAACAGGGGCGCTGGGCTGTTTCACCACAGCCTCCATATTCAATTCACTTGCGGGCCAAACCTATGCCAACTGCACATCGCCGCCAGATGCACACCAAGGCCGCCCTCTTACCTGAGCACACAGGGTCGCTGTCTTCTGTCACCTGCCTCGGCGGATTGATGCGTGAGGACAGGGATAATGCTGCCAAAGCAAGCCGTTTCATCTCCTATTCGGCAGGGGATATTGTTGGTGGCCCCGGTGCCGGTGAAACAAGCGTTGCTTTTGTGACTCACGGTGCGGTGCGGGTGTCTCTTCCGCCAGACCGCCACGGAGACGTCGCCTTTTTCGATGTGACTGATGGGGGCGTGTTTGGTCACCTTGAGGCGCTTACCGGAGAAACACCGAAGCTTTCTGCCGTAGCCCTCAGCAGCACGGAAGTATCGTTTCTGCCCGCTTCGGCCTTTTGCATGTTGATCGAGGCACATCCGGTGATCGCCCTGGAGCTGATGCGTGCCCATGCGCGCGATACCATGACGCAAGCCCCCCGCACGCCCGGAGAGGCCAGCGGCAGCAGCCATATGCTGTACTCAGAATTGCTGCGCATGGCGGAAGCCGATTCCAAGATGGACGACGGCCTGCTTATCTCCCGCTTGCCCCGCCACAGAGAACTTGCGGACTGGACGGGCCTGAGCGAGGCAGAAGTCGCTGCAAGTCTCGCCAGCCTGGTCAAATCCGGCTGTGTGGAACGGCGCTATCCAGGCCTTTGCATTCTTGATGCAGAAAAGCTGCGGACATTGGCCTCTACCGCAGCTACCTCCCAAAAATAGAGCACACTTCGCCATTTACAGTTCCTGCACATCAGCAATTTGTTAACCAAACTGCACATGCCAAGTAAGCTGACACAGTCCCAAGAATACATAATCACTTCTACTTTTAGTCGAATACTTATCTAGACTTGTGATTTTACTGTGCCATCCGATTTTTTTCTGAAAGCACTTGGTTTTACATATCCAATTAATACACGAGTAAGCGCCTCCCCTTATTTTGCACTACAGGCGATTTGGTGGCCTGTCCCGACTGCCAACGTCTTTTTAGGGGCTGTTTCGACACAGTCGCGACAACTTGGATTGATCCAGAGGAGGCTTTTATGAGCCATTTTATGAAGCGTTTTGCCGGTGATGAATCCGGCGCCACGGCCATCGAATATGGTCTTATTGCTGCCGGTATCGCTGTTGCGATCATCACGGCCGTCAACACACTGGGCACGAACATCGGCACGACGTTCGGCAGTGTTTCTGACGAAATGAAGTAAGCCACTTCATTTTCCCGGCGTTTTCGCTGGAAAAGATCGAGGCCGCCGGGTTTTCCCGGCGGCCTTTTTCTTTGTCTGCATGCCAGAGCTTTCAGGATCAGGAATGCGGACAGATTGGCTCACATTTTAAGGTTTACCCGGGGTTTACGGCTTGGCGGGCTTAATGGGCTCAACGCTGATGTCGGAGCCTCACGAAATGATGCCAGATCTTGCCACGCTGCCGGCCTATTCGCTTTTGCAATGGGCTGTTGTTGGCGTTTTTCCTGCCTTGATGATTGCGGCTGCCGCATCTGATGCAGCAAGCATGCGCATTCCAAACTGGCTGACGGGCACACTGGCCATGGCCTTTCCCATTGCGGCGGCCGGCACGGCTATGCCGCTTGAGACACTGGGCCTGCACGTGGCTGTAGGCTTTGGCGCTCTCATTATTTGCATGGGGCTGTTTGCAACCGGCTGGATTGGCGGCGGCGATGCCAAGTTTTTTGCAGCAACTGCACTTTGGCTCGGCCCCTATCACATTCTTGGTTTCGCGCTGATTTCCACAGTTCTCGGCGGCTTCCTGACGCTTGCTCTTTTGTCCTTCCGCAAACTGCCGATGCCGGCACCTCTGGCGGCCCAGGGTTGGCTGATGCGCCTGCATGACCCCAAGGAAGGCGTGCCCTATGGGCTGGCGCTTGCTGCAGGCGGCCTGCTGGTGTTTGGACAAAGTGCCTGGATTGCAGGTGCTGCATGACCCACCTGTCCCACCCTCCTTTTGCTGCTTCAGCATTGCATTTGACCAACACGGTTAACCGCGAATTGACGAATTCCCGGTTTGATACCCCCATGCAGGAGCCCGCATTGCGTTCGCGCGCGTTCCCGCACCCCACAACGCGCTTACTTATGCGCACATCGCGAAAGCCCGGCTAATGTCCGTTGCCCGCATCGCCGTTCTCATTCTTGCCGTGCTGGCAGCTGCCGCTGCTGCATGGCTTGCGTCGTCTTTTGTCGGCACGGATGTGCAGCAGGTGCAGGCACCTGAACCACAGATCGTGACGGACGAAGTTCTTGTTGCTGCCCGCGACCTGCAGGTTGGCGCAAAGGTAACGCCGGGCGACATGCGCTGGCAGACATGGCCGACGGAGGCACTGGCTTCTGGATATGTGGTCAAGGATCAGACACCCGATGCCATGATCGGCATGCAGGGAGCGCTTGTCCGTTCTGCCATGATGCAGGGTGAGCCGATTACCAACGGCAAGGTCATCGACACTACATCCGCGGGCTTTATGGCGGCGCGGCTTGGCAAAGGGATGCGCGCCGTGTCGGTTGCGATCTCGCCTGAGACCGGCGCTGGCGGGTTCATTCTTCCCGGTGACCGGGTAGACGTCATCGTCACCCATGAATCACGCAATGATACAGGTCGCGACTCCATTGTTGTCAGCGACACTGTGCTGGCGAATGTTCGGGTGCTGGCGATCGACCAGGCATTCGGTGAAACAAACGACGACACAGGCGAGAAGATCGCTGTCGGCAAGACGGCTACGCTTGAGCTGACACCCAAGCAGGCTGAAACACTCGCCCGCTCGCAGGCTATGGGCGATCTGTGGTTGTCCCTGCGCAGCCTTGAAGATACCGCCACCGGCGGCCCGGTGGATACGGGCGTCCTTGGCAAGAATCGTAACACACAGGCGCGCCGCGGCTCCGCTGTCACTGTCGTGCGCTATGGCGTTCAGTCGCTTGAGCTACCAAGGACAGGCCAATGAGTGAATTGATGCGCCTTTCCCCCTCATCCAACCGCATGGACCGGTTTGAAATGCTGCGCAACGCGTTTGTTGCAGCATTCATTGCGTTCATGCTGACAGCCGGCCCGGCTGCTGCTCCCACGCGGGCCGCGCAGCTGCTCGGTGGCGAAGAAGGCAGCCCGGTGGTCAAGGTCGATCCGGGCGGGGCCAGTGCCAACAGTCAGGTCTTGAGCCTTGGGCTCAACAAGTCAGCCGTGGTTGAACTGCCGGTTGATGCGTCCGACGTTCTGATCGCCAACCCTGAAATTGCGGATGCCATCGTCCGCAGCGCGCGGCGGACTTATCTGCTGGGCATGGAAGTTGGTGAAACCAACGCCTTCTTCTTTGATGCAGCAGGCCGCCAGGTTCTCAATCTTGAAATTCGGGTAGAGCGCGACATCGACTCGCTGCTTGGCATGCTGGGCCGTCACCTTCCTGATGCACGGATCAGCGTTGAACCGATCAATGACAATCTGATGCTGACCGGCGTTGTGCCCAACGCGGCTGCCTCCAGCAAGGCACGCGAGATTGCGGCGCGGTTCGTCGGCGACGACGAAAAAGTGCTCAACATGCTTTCAATCGATGGCAAAGAGCAGGTCATGCTCAAGGTCACGATTGCTGAAATGCAGCGGACCCTGATCAAGCAACTGGGCATCGATCTGTCCTCCATCTCATCCATTGGTGACCTTGCCCTGCGCCTTCAGACCAACAACGCGTTCTCCGTTCAGGGTCGTGCGCTGGGTGGCCTGACGTCTGCGCCGACATCAGTGCGCCCCTCAACTGCGGGCGGCACCGTGTTCCCGCAATCAAGCGGTATCTCTTTCAACGATTCAGCTGGCTCCTACGTGGACGGCGCCCTGCGCGCCCTGGAACGCAATGGCCTTTTGCGCACGCTTGCCGAACCGACACTGACGGCCATCACGGGTGAAAGCGCCAACTTCCTTGTTGGTGGCGAATTCCCCGTTCCATCTGATCGCGACAACAGCGGCAATGTGCGTATCGAGTTCAAGCCCTTTGGTGTTGGCCTCTCCTTCACGCCGGTTGTGCTTTCTGAGGGCCGTATCAGTCTCAAGATTTCAACCGAGGTTAGTGAGCTGTCTTCTGAAGGTTCCTTCGTGGTTCAGGGTGGCACTGTCACAAACTCCGACGGTACGACCTCACAGTTGAACGGCATTACCATCCCGGCCCTGCGCGTACGTCGCGCTGAAACGGCTGTTGAGCTGCCATCTGGTGGATCGCTTGCCCTCGCCGGCCTGTTGCAGGAATCAACCCGTCAGAACATCGACGGCGTACCCGGTGCCAAGGACATTCCCATTCTCGGGTCCCTGTTCCGGTCACGTGACTATCTCAATGCAGAGACCGAGCTGGTTGTCATCGTGACCCCGTATCTGGTGGATCCCAAGCACGAGAGCGATTTCGTGCTGCCCACCGACGAGCATGTACCGGCAAGTGATCTGGAAACCATTCTTCTTGGTCGCCTCAATGGCACCAAGAGCGCCGGCAAGAAGGACCTGAAGGAACAGCTTCAGGGCCCTGTCGGTTTCATTATGGAGTGATGCGGCAATGCGTAAGATGTTCCGCCTTCCTGTTCTCGCCGTTGCTGCCCTGGCACTGAGCCTTGGTGCGTGCGGCGGCTTTGGTCAGAATGGTCCGCTGCAAGCGGCCTCGGTCAAACAGACGCATCCCATCACTGTGGATACGCAGGCAGCGTCGTTGATGGTGCATGTGGCACCGGACTCGACCTCTCTGACCGATGATGACATCGGGCGCCTCAAGTCATTCGCGCTTCACTACCGCAGCCGCGGCAACGGACCCATGGTCATGTCCATTCCAACCGGTGCACCCAATCGCGGTGCGGCATCTCGCGCTGCGGCTGAAGTGGAAACGCTGCTTGATGGCATGGCTGTTGGCACCAACCGTCTTCGTCTGAGCCATTATCGTGCATCAGGTGCTGCGTCTGACGCGCCTTTGATCCTGTCCTTCACACAATATGTGGCCACGCCCTCTCCATGCGGAAACTGGTCCGAAGACATGGCCTACAATCCACGCAACACCCGCTCCGCGAACTTCGGGTGTGCATCACAAAACAATTTGGCGGTCATGGTGGCTGATCCAGGTGACCTCGTCGCTCCACGCGGCGTTGCACCGTCGGACGCCCAGCGCCGCGACGTCGTGCTTGAGCGCTATCGCGCCGGTGAAACAACTCAGACTGAACGCGCAGAGGAAGAATCCGGCGCATCCAGTCAGGTCAACGAGAACTGAGCTTGAGACAGATGAGCGAAGCCCATCAGATAGATCCGCAGATGCCGCCTTTTCCTGATGATCAGGAAATGACTGCGCCACAGCCTGTGCCCATGGAGCCTTACGAGGCACCAGAAGCTGGTGATGGCCAGATCATTCGGCCAGTGCCGCGCGTAACCATTCAGGCGTTCTGCGAAACGCCGGACGTTGGTGTTTCGCTGCAACGTGCTGCCCAGGACCGGCGTCTGGCAAAGGCCCATCTCACCGTCCACATGGGTGGCATTGCAGCAGCCGTATCGCATTATGTGGATACGCCTACGCCCGGCCTCATCATTGTGGAAAGCCAGCTTGGCGGCTCACAGATTCTGGGGTCTCTGGATAAGCTGGCGGAAGTCTGTGATGCAGGCACACGCATTGTTGTGGTTGGTCATGCAAATGACATCACGCTCTACCGCGAGCTCATTCGCAAAGGCGTGAACGACTATCTCGTGGCACCACTTAACCCGCTGCAGATTGTCGAGAGCATTTCGACGCTCTATGCCGACCCTGAAGCACCACCGCTTGGACGCACGATCGCGTTTGTTGGTGCACGTGGCGGCGCAGGCTCCAGCACCTTGGCTCACAATGCCGGCTGGTGCATCTCCGAACACATGAACGAAGATGTCACGGTCGTTGACCTTGACCTTGCGTTTGGTACCGGTGGTCTTGATTTCAATCAGGACCCTGCTCAGGGCGTAGCTGATGCCTTGTACGCACCGGAACGGCTGGATGACGTGCTTCTGGAACGGCTTCTGGTTCGCTGCACGGAACACCTAAGCCTGTTTGCGGCACCTGCCACTCTTGATCGTGACTACGCGATTGATGAGGAGACCTATGAGCTAGTGCTTGATGTTGTGCGACACACAGTGCCGTGCGTCATTCTTGATCTCCCACATGTGTGGGGACCGTGGACACGCAAACTTTTGCTTGAGGCCGATGAGATTGTTGTGACAGCAACGCCTGATCTTGCCAGCCTTCGCAATACCAAAAACCTGCTCGATACCTTGAAGACAGCGCGACCAAATGATGTGTCACCTCATCTGGTGATCAATCAGGTTGGCATTGCCAAGCGCCCGGAAATTCCGGTCAAGGATTTTGCAGATGCACTTGAGATGGATCCTGCGCTGGTCCTGCCGTTTGATGCGGCCCTGTTTGGGGAAGCTGCCAATAACGGTCAGATGATCGAGGAAATTGATGCGCGGAGTAAAACAGCGCAGGGCATGCGCCATCTCGCTTCCGCGGTTTCAGGACGACAGATTTCAGCTTCCAGCAAACCGAGCGGGTCTTTGCTCGCGCGGCTGCTTGGTAAAAAAGGGTAATGCAGGATGTTTGGCCGTCGCGATAGCGAAGGATCACCGCCGCCGTCCACGCCCCAGGCAGCGCCTGTGGCACCGAAGCCGGCTGCGCCAAAGGCCGCTGCCCCAAAGCCTGTTGCTGCGCCCAAGCCTGCGCCCAAGCCCGCAGCAGCTGCCGCTCCCAAGCCTGTGCGATCTCAGGAACGCTCGGCTGACTACTACCAGATCAAGACGACCATCTTTAATGCGCTGATCGATACCATCGACCTGACGCAGCTTGCACAACTGGACGGGGCAAGTGCCCGCGAAGAAATTCGCGACATCGTCAACGAGATCATTTCGATCAAAAGCGTTGTCATGTCGATCTCCGAGCAGGAAGAACTGCTGCAGGACATCTGCAACGACGTGCTCGGCTATGGTCCGCTTGAACCGCTCCTGGCGCGCGACGACATCGCTGACATCAT
Source organism: Pyruvatibacter sp. HU-CL02332 (assembly GCF_040362765.1). Lineage (NCBI taxonomy): Bacteria > Pseudomonadati > Pseudomonadota > Alphaproteobacteria > Hyphomicrobiales > Parvibaculaceae > Pyruvatibacter > Pyruvatibacter sp. HU-CL02332. The sequence goes on along the minus strand of NZ_BAABWK010000001.1, from coordinate 1,793,235 downwards.
GGTCAATGGTGCAGCTGACGTTTTCATTGAAGTCAACGGCAAGACCCAGGCAACTGGCGTTAAGTTCCGCGACAACTCTCAGCTCATGAACATCTGCCAGCGCATTGTGAGCCAGGTTGGCCGGCGCGTGGATGAATCAAGCCCCATATGTGACGCCCGCCTGCCGGACGGCAGTCGTGTCAACGTTATCGCGCCGCCTTTGGCCATCGATGGTCCAAGCCTGACCATTCGTAAGTTTAAAAAAGACAAGCTGCGGATGGAGGACCTTGAGAAATTCGGGTCAATCTCTGCGGAAGGCGCACGCGTACTAAGCATCATCGGCAAGTGCCGATGTAATGTGCTGATCTCGGGCGGTACCGGTTCAGGCAAGACAACGCTTCTCAACACAATGACGGCATTCATTGAAGAAGATGAACGCGTCATCACCTGTGAAGACGCCGCTGAACTTCAGCTGCAGCAGCCCCATGTGGTGCGCCTCGAAACACGGCCGCCGAACCTGGAAGGCTCCGGCGAAATCACCATGCGCGACCTCGTGCGTAACTGCCTGCGTATGCGCCCGGAACGGATTATCGTGGGCGAAGTGCGTGGCCCGGAGGCCTTTGATCTCCTTCAGGCCATGAACACGGGCCATGACGGGTCGATGGGCACGCTCCACGCCAATACACCGCGTGAAGCCATGTCGCGCCTTGAAAGCATGATCACGATGGGCGGCTTTTCGCTGCCGTCGCGTACCATCCGCGAAATGATCTCCGGATCCATCGACGTCATCATTCAGGCTGCCCGCCTGCGCGATGGCTCACGTCGCATCACGCACATCACTGAAGTGACCGGCATGGAAGGTGATGTCATCATCACCCAGGATCTCTTCGTCTATGAGATGGACGGCGAAGACGCCAACGGCAACATCAACGGCACACATAAGTCCACCGGCATTGCCCGACCCAATTTCTGGGAGCGTGCGCGCTATTACGGCCTTGAAGGTCAACTTGTTGCAGCGCTTGAAGAAGCTGAGGCCTAGGGGGCACAACGCATGTTCGATGCCCAACTGGTTTTCATTGCAACGGTTTTCATGGGTGTGCTTGGCATAGGCGGCGTCGCCTATGCCGCGATTGTGCCCGCTTTGGAAAAGCGCAGTCAGTCCAACAAACGCATGACAGTAGCTGCGGGCGCCAAGCGCGGCCGTGGGGCCGGCCGCGGTAGTTCGGTTGATCCCAATGCCGAGCGCCGCAAGCAGGTGCAGGATACTCTCAAGGAACTCGATGAGGCTCAGGCCGCGCGCAAGAAGACTGTGACCATGCGTGCCCGCATTGAGCAGGCGGGTCTGGATGTCTCCCCACGTAACTTTACGCTGCTGGGCGCGACAGGTGGGCTCGTGGTCGCCGGCCTGCTGATGTTGAGTGGACAGCCGCCGTTGATCGGCCTGCTTGCAGGTTTTGCAGCCGGCTTCGGCTTTCCGCGCTGGTTGCTGGGCTATCTCAAGACCCGGCGCCTCAAGCAGTTCACAGAAGAATTCGCCAATGCAGTGGATGTGATCGTCCGCGGCCTCAAGGCCGGCCTGCCGCTGCATGACTGCATTACGATTATTTCCACAGAAGCACAGGGCCCGGTGCGCGAGGAGTTCAAGGAACTTGTTGAGGGTCAACGGATCGGCATCACCCTTGAACAAGGTCTGGAAAAAATGACCGAACGCGTTCCGCTTGCGGACCTGCGGTTCTTCCAGATTGTGATCTCCATTCAGCAAAAGACCGGCGGCAATCTGTCTGAAGCACTTGGCAATCTGTCCAAGGTGCTACGCGACCGCAAGGTTCTGCAGGGCAAGATCACCGCCATGAGCCAGGAAGCCAAATCGTCGGCAGCCATTATCGGCGTCCTGCCGCCCGGTGTGATGACGCTCGTTTACATTACGACGCCTGACTACATCAATCTGCTGTTCGAAGAACGCATGGGTCAGGCCATGCTGATTGGCGGCGCACTTTGGATGCTGTGTGGCATCCTGGTCATGAAGAAGATGATTACGTTCGACTACTGATGATTTGAAGATTTCGGGGAATGCCACGCCATGTTCATGGCTTTTGTAGACATCGTTACCAATCCGCAGACTATGGCCATGCTTCTCGCGGCCGTGGCTGCCTTTGCGACGATCATTACAATCGGATTGCCCTATCTGTCGCAGGACACGCTCTCCTCGCGCATGAAGTATGTGGCCACCGAGCGCGAGGAACTGCGCAGCAAACTGCGCGCAGAAATTGCAGAACGCGACGGGGCAAAACGCGCCTCGCTTCGCGCGCAACCCAAGGGCTTTTCCAAGCGGCTCGTGGACAAGCTCAACCTGCGCAAGCTGCTGGAAGATGAAGATCTTCAGATGAAGATCAAGATGGCGGGCTTCCGTGGGCAGGGGCCCATTTACACGTTCCTGTTCTTCCGCATTGCCATGCCGCCTATCGTGTTCTGCGTGGCAGCGTTCTACATTTTCTTTGTGCTCGATCTGTCCACGCCCATGCTGGGCAAGCTGGGCATGTCAGCCATGGCGGGCTTTGTCGGCTTCTATCTTCCCAATGTCTTCCTGCAGAACATCATCACGCGCCGTCAGGCGACCATTCAACAGTCGTTTCCGGATGCACTTGACCTGCTGTTGATCTGTGTTGAATCCGGCATGTCCGTTGAAGCCGCTTTCAACAAGGTGGCCGCAGAAGTTGGCGTGCAATCTGTTGAGCTGGCAGAAGAGCTGGCGCTCACAACCGCTGAACTGTCCTATCTGCAGGACCGCCGCCAGGCGTATGAAAACCTCGGCAAACGTACTGGCCTGCCTGGTGTGAAAGCAGTTACGACCAGCCTGATACAGGCAGAGCGTTACGGTACGCCTCTGGGTCAGGCTCTGCGTGTCATGGCGGAGGAGAACCGGAACATTCGGATGGCAGCCGCCGAAAAGCGTGCGGCGGCCCTGCCTCCCAAGCTCACAGTGCCGATGATCCTGTTCTTCCTGCCTGTGCTCTTTGTTGTGATCCTCGGCCCGGCAGTTATCCGCTTCACAATGAGCTAACCGCGCTTATTGGGTCCACTCCCCGGCCTCATTCATCCATACAAATACAAAAGGCCTGCAGGGATTTCCTGCAGGCCTTTTGTATTGCAGCGCATATCAGCGCCGGGTGTCTACTCGATGATGACCGGGTTGTTGTCAGCGTTTGCTTCACGGGCCCACAGAGCAGGCTGGGTCACGATTGTGCGCAGTTCCTGAAGGTTGCCATCCACAGGCTCGGGCGCCATCTCGGCGCGGGCGAGGCGTTCAGCATCTGTGTACTCACCGCGCAGGCCAAGCACGAGAGCAAGGTTCTGACGCATCTTTGCCGTGGCCTTTGGTTTCGACATGGCCTCACGCATGGCAAGTTCTGCGTCTTCCAGATCATCGGTCAACGCATAGGACAGTGCGAGATTGTTCCACGGTGTTGGTTCGTTTGGTGCTGCAGAAATTGCGGCACGGTAGCTTGCGCGGGCGTCGTCGTGCTGGCTCAGCTGATCATAGGCAACACCCTGTGCTGCCAGTGTGCGCCAGTTGCGCGGATCAAAACTCAAGGCCTGCTCAAAAACCGGCATGGCGTCTGCAGCGCGACCTGCCGCTGTAAGTGTTTTGCCATATTCGGCCAAAATGCGTGGATCATCCGGTGTCAGTGAGCCGGCGCGGGTCAAAACATCGAGCGCTGCAGGCATAGACCCAATGGCACGCAAGGCAGATGCATATTCAGCCGCCGCCTCAGCGTTGCGGGGGTCCTGTTCGTAAAGACCGCCCCAATAGGCTGCCTTGGCGACAACATTGCCGTTTACCTCAGACATGACGTCAGCATCCTTGAGACGTGTATCAAGGTCTGGGCCGGATTTGGACCCAGCGCCTGTCGTCTGACAGCCAGCAACGAGCGCTGCAACAGCGCAAGCAGCGATGACGCGGCGCAGGCGCTGCGATGACAATGTATCCAGTGCGGAACTCGGACGCAGTTTCACGGGAACTCTCTTCCACATTTCCATACGAAAGCATGGTTGCCAGCCCGGGGGCCGGCGTGAACCATTTCCATTGGGGAACATGGTCGCAAACAGCCCTCAAGAAACTGTTAATCATGACCGATGGATTTGCGCCTTACGCCTTAAGGACGGCCGAGCCGCCGCTGGCTATCGTCCCATCTGGGCGCGGGCGCCCAACACCCATTCGCGCATTTCTGGCATGGAGTTGATGGTTTCCATGTAAGCCCGCGCGGTGCCATCGCGGTCGCCAAGTGCCACCAGGTCGGGCGCATAGGTTTCAAGCCGCGATACCACAGGGGCATACATGGCATCAGCAATGGAAAATGTCCCAAGCAGATAGGGGCCCCCTCCCGCCTCTCCAAAGCGCCCGCGCGCCTCGGTCCAGATTGCGATGATGCGGCTGATGTCCTCCGCCACCGCGTCGTTCATGCCTTCACCGGACCTGTGGTGTGTGCAATCCATCGGCATATCTCGGCGCAGTGCAGTGAAGCCCGAGTGCATTTCCGCCGAGATGGCGCGCCCATGGGCGCGTGCCTGTGCGTCATCAGGCCATAAACGTGCGTCTGGCAGACGGTCAGCCAGGGTTTCAAGAATGGCCAGAGAGTCCCAAATGGTTTCATCCGCCCATTTGAGGACGGGGACTTTTCCAGCTGGCGAGTGAGACAGGCACTGAGCCTTGGTTTCGGCACCCTGACGCAGCGACACGTCAACTTCTTCGAAATCCAGCCCGGCCACTTTCATGGCCAACCATGGGCGCAAGCTCCAGGATGACCAGTTCTTGTCACCGATGACGAGTTGAAGGGGTGGTGTGTGCATTTTGGTGCCTCACAGTAATGACAGCGCATATTCCATTGGCCTGTAAGACCGTGCCATATAGCGGTGTCGCCTTCTACTCCCAAGGCAACACACGATGATCCCCAGATTGGACCCCGACTGACCCATGCTTGATGTTTTTATTGATGCCGGCCCCGCCACTCCTGTGACCCCTGTTTCCGCTGGCGCCCTGAGTGCGTGGATTGAAACTGCAAGCCCCGGGCATGCAGCATGGGCAAAAGCACAGGGTTTCAAAGCGAAAGCCGGCGAGACACTGGCATTGCCAAACGCCGAAGGTGCCATTGAGCGCATCCTGTTCGGGTTGGGCGATGAGAGCGACCCGTTCGTCTATGGGGGCCTCGCCGGAAAACTTCAGCCCGGTGACTATATGTTTGATCCAACGCCGGAAGACGCATCGGTTGCCCTGCTCGGGTTTGCATTGGGCACCTATGCATTCAATCGCTACAAATCCGGCAGCAAGGACGACGCACCCAAAGTCCGCATGGTGGTGCCGACAGGCGTGGACTGCCAGGACGTATCGCGAATTGCCAGGGGAATCTTTCTGGGCCGCGACCTCATTAATACCCCGGCTGCCGATATGGGCCCGGCAGAGCTGGAGGCGGCAGCAGAGAAGCTGCATCACCGCTTCGACACCCGTCTGTCCGTCATCACAGGTGACGACCTGCTGCGCGACAACTACCCCATGGTGCATGCTGTCGGTCGCGCCAGTGACCGCGCGCCTCGCCTCATTGACCTCACATGGGGCCGCAATGACGCACCAAAGATTACGCTGGTGGGCAAGGGTGTCTGCTTTGATACGGGTGGGTTGAACCTCAAGCCTGGCAACTTCATGGCGCTGATGAAGAAGGACATGGGTGGCGCGGCGGCGGCACTTGGTCTGGCGCAAATGATCATGGAGCGCGGCCTTGATGTCCGATTGCGGGTTCTGATCGGCGCCGTTGAAAATTCTGTAGCCGGCAATGCCTTCCGGCCCAGCGACATTTTGCAAAGCCGCAAGGGGCTGACTGTTGAAATCGGCAATACGGACGCTGAAGGCCGGCTGGTGTTGGGCGATGCCCTGGCTGAAGCTGACACCGAAACACCGGAACTGCTGATTGATTTTGCCACACTGACCGGTGCGGCACGCGTTGCTCTTGGGCCCGAGCTGCCGCCCTTCTTCACCAAGGACGATGCCCTTGCCGCCGAGCTGGAAGACGCCGCTACTACGGCTCATGACCCCGTATGGCGCCTGCCGCTTTGGGCACCATATGACAGCTGGCTGGATAGCAAGATTGCAGACGTGAATCACATCTCAGACGGCCCGTTCGCCGGGTGTATCACCGCGGCTTTGTTCCTCAACCGGTTTGTGACCGAAACCACGTCCTATGTGCATTTTGACATCTATGGGTGGAACGCCAAACCACGTCCGGGCCGTCCGGTTGGTGGCGACATTCAGGCCGTGCGCGCCCTCTACCATCTGCTGACCAAGCGATACGGCTGACCAGGCTCGCGTCAAAATCATTTCGTAGGCGGTTGCAGTGCGAGGCGCCTGAGCGCTACCATTAACCATGTTGAGCGCTAGCGCCCGGTCTTGGGGGACCGATTTCACGCAAGCCCGACAGCCGAAAAGGGGGCGTGCGGCGCAATGGATCTCAAATCCGTTGAAGCTTTGAAGCTGTGGCATGACGTTGTGACCGATACGGTCCGCGATGATGGCCCTGATCTGTCTTCACGCCAGATGGCAATTTTGCTGACCGTCTACCTGTCGCCACCGCCCCATACGGTGCGGGGACTGTCAGAGGGTCTCAATATCTCCAAGCCGGCCATCACGCGTGCATTGGACGCCATGGGACGGATTGATCTGCTCAAGCGCAAGCGCGATGAAAATGACCGGCGCAACGTGCTTGTTCAGCGAACGGTAAAGGGATCCGTTTATCTTTCAGAGTTCGCCGAGCTGATTGCCAAACACGCCAAGGATATCTAATGGCCTCCCTGCGTCCTGCTCTTGATCCCCGTCTCAATGTCTTTCGAGATGATCTGGCGGCTGATGTCCTCAAGGGCCAGGTAGAAGCGACCCGCTTTGCATCAGGACGGCCTGCACATGTGACTGCACCCGTCACAGCTTTGCGCCGCCGCCCGGAAGTGGATGGGCCGCGCGACACGGAACTGCTCCACGGGGAAAGCGTCTTGGTATTTGACGAGGCAGACGGGTTTGCATGGGTTCAGTCACAGCGTGATGCCTATGTCGGCTACGTATCCCTTGCCGCTCTTGAGACAGGCACACCGACACCGACCCATCGTGTCTCGGCCCTGCGCAGCTTCATCTATAGCGAACCAGACCTCAAATCGCCCATGAACAGCTGGCTGTCGCTCAACTCGCCGCTTGTTGTTACGGGGACACAGGGGCGCTTCAGTGCGCTTGCGGGCGGCGGACACGTCTTCAGCGATCACATATCAGCCACCGACATCTTCGCACCGGACTATGTTTCAATCGCCGAGCAGTTCTTGGAAACACCCTATTTATGGGGCGGCAGATCAAGCCTGGGACTGGATTGCTCGGGCCTTGTGCAATGCGCATTGGAGGCCGCCGGCATCACCTGCCCACGGGATACCGATATGCAGGAGGCTGCGCTTGGCACAACTATGCCTGATAGCGAGCCGCTGAAGCGTGGGGACCTGCTGTTCTGGAAGGGGCATGTAGGCATCATGGCAGATGGCGCGACGCTGCTGCATGCCAATGCAACGCATATGAAGACCGTCGAAGAGGCCGTGGAACCTGCGATTGCCCGGATCGCCCAAACGGACGGCCCTGTTACATCCGTAAAGCGGTTGGCAGCCCTGTCGCGTTAGCTCGCCACAACACCTTCAGGCGCTGTCTCAAGATCGAAGGCTGCCGCCATCAAGGCCTTGGTGTAGTCCGTCTGCGGATCATCAAAAATCTGATCTGACGACCCCTGCTCAACCACCTTGCCATTGCGCATGACGATGACTTCGTCCGCCAGCGCCCGTACGACTTTGAGGTCGTGGCTGATGAAGAGATAGGCAAGATCGTGCTTTTGCTGAAGGTCCCGCAGCAGATCGACAATCTGCGCCTGCACTGACATGTCCAGCGCACTGGTGGGCTCATCCAGCACGACAAAGTCGGGCTTCAACGCCATGGCCCGCGCGATGGCAATGCGCTGGCGCTGGCCGCCGGAGAACTCATGGGGGTATCGATCCATGGTTTCCGGATCAAGGCCGACCTCGACCAGCGCTTCCGCGACGCGTTTACGCCGTGCGTCATAATTCAGATCGGTACCGTGGACGAGCAGCCCCTCTTCCACGATCTGCGCCACTGACAGGCGCGGACTGAGAGACCCGAACGGATCCTGAAAAACGATCTGCATGTCAGCGCGGCGACTGCGCAATTCGGACCAGCTGTCGTCTTCGATGTGCTGACCCATGAAGACAATGGGTCCGTCCGAGTCGATGAGCCGCAACAAGCCAAGGCCGAGGGTGGTCTTGCCGGACCCGGATTCACCCACCACGCCCACCGTATGCCCTCGCCGCACGGTGAGAGAAATACCGTCTACGGCTTTCACGTGGTCGACCGTGCGTTTCAGCACACCTTTTTTGATCGGGAACCACACCTTGAGATCGTCCGTGGACATGATCTCAGGTGCATCAGCCCGCGCGGTCAGCGGTTTGCCCTTGGGCTCACTGCCCAATAGATGGCGGGTGTATTCATGCTGCGGGTCATCAAACAGACCGGCTGTCTCGCCTTCCTCGACGATATGCCCCTTGTTCATGACACACACGCGGTCAGCCATTTTTCGAACAATGCCAAGGTCATGGGTGATGAGCAGCATGGCCATGCCCATTTCCTGGCTCAGGCTCTTGAGCAGTTTGAGGATCTGCGCCTGAACGGTTACATCAAGAGCGGTTGTCGGCTCATCAGCAATCAACAGGCGCGGCTCATTGGCCAGCGCCATGGCAATCATCACGCGCTGACGTTGCCCGCCTGACAATTCATGCGGATAGGCGCCCAAGCGGGACTCGGCGTTTTGCAGGCCGACCTTGTTGAGCAGTTCGAGCACGCGTTTGCGTGCGGCCTCGGCACGCAAGCCGCGATGGACAGCGAGCACTTCACCCACCTGCCTCTCGATGGTGTGCAGCGGATTGAGGGAGGTCATCGGCTCCTGAAAGATCATCGAGATCTCGTTGCCGCGAATGCCCATCAAGGTGCGTTCGTCCGCACCCATAACCTCTTCACCACGATATTTGATCGACCCTGACGGATGAGACGCTGCGGGATAAGGCAGCAGCTGCATCAAGGACAGAGCTGATACAGACTTGCCTGACCCGGACTCGCCAACAAGGGCGAGCGTCTCGCCTTCAGCAAGATCGAAAGAGATTTTGTCGACCGCCAGCGTCTCGTTGCCGTCCTGGGTAAAGACAACAGAGAGATCTTTGACCTCAACGAGCTTTTGATCAGCACCACTCATTGCAGTGTCTTTCTTGGATCAAAGGCATCACGGACGGCTTCACCAACAAACACGAGCAGGCTCAACATGGTGGCAATGACAATAAAGCCGGTGAAGCCAAGCCACGGGGCCTGCAGATTGTTTTTGCCCTGTGCCAGCAGCTCGCCCAGCGAGGGAGACCCCGGCGGCAGGCCGAAGCCCAGGAAGTCGAGCGCGGTCAGGGCTGTTATCGACGAGTTGAGAATGAACGGCAGGAAGGTGAGCGTTGCCACCATGGCATTGGGCAATACGTGCTTGAAGATGATGGCCACGTTGCGCAGGCCAAGTGCCCGGGCTGCGCGCACATATTCAAGGTTTCGGCCCCGCAGGAACTCCGCACGCACCACACCCACCAACGCCACCCATTGGAACAGCAGCAGGATACCCAGCAATATCCAGAAGGTTGGCTCAATGACGGCGGCGATGATGATGATGAGATAGAGCGAGGGTACCGAGCTCCATATCTCGATCAGACGCTGGCCGATCAGATCTATCCAGCCGCCGAAATACCCCTGCACGGCGCCCACCGCGACGCCAATGATGGACGCAAAGATGGTGAGGATCAGCCCAAACAACACGGAAATCCGGAAGCCATAGATGACGCGCGCTACCACATCGCGCCCCTGATCATCCGTACCCAGCCAGTTTTCAGCACTGGGGGGCGCGGGCGCGGGCACAGGCAGATCAAGATTGATGGTGTCGTAGCTATAGGGGATGAGCGGCCAGATGATTGTGCCGCCTGCGTCCTCAATCAGCTCCTGCACGAAGGGGTCGCGATAGTCAGCCTCTGTTGCAAAGTCCCCACCGAAGTCGGTTTCGGGATAGGCCACAAAAACCGGCATGTAGACGCCGCCTTCAAATGTGACGAGCAACGGTTTGTCGTTAGCGATGAACTCGGCAAACAGGCTTACGACGAATAGAACGCCAAAGAACCATAGTGCCCAGTAGCCGCGGGAGTTTGCTCTGAAATTCCGCCAGCGCCGCTGATTGATTGGCGATGTGCGTGCCTTGTTGAACCGCCCGATCCAGGTGGCTTCCCAGTTGATCTTGCCCTGTGCGGTTTTATCGAGGATCGCGTTCATGTATTACCGCGCCTCAAAATCAATGCGCGGATCAACCAGCGTGTAGGTGATGTCAGACAACAGGCTCACCAGCAGGCCGATGAGGCCGAAGATGTAGAGCGTGGCGAACACCACCGCATAGTCGCGATTGACGATGGATTCAAAACCCAGCAGGCCCAAACCATCCAATGAAAATACAGTCTCGATCAACAAGGAGCCGGTGAAGAACGCGCCAATGAAGGCCCCGGGGAAGCCCGCAATCACGATGAGCATGGCGTTGCGGAAGACATGACCGTAGAGCACCTGCTTTTCAGCCAGTCCCTTGGCGCGGGCCGTCACCACATAGTGTTTCTTGATTTCATCCAGGAAGGAGTTCTTGGTCAGTAGCGTCGTCGTCGCAAAGCCAGCCAAGACCATGGACGTGACCGGCAGAATGATGTGCCAGAGATAGTCGGTAACTTTTCCAAACAGGGAGAGCTCATCGAAATTGTCCGATGTGAGCCCTCTTAGTGGAAACAGGTCGAAATAGCTGCCACCGGCGAATACCACGATCAGCAGCACAGCAAGCAGGAAGCCGGGTATCGCGTAGCCGACAATGATTACCGCAGATGTCCATACATCAAATGGCGTGCCATCGCGCACGGCCTTTGCGACCCCCAAGGGGATGGACACGCCATAGGCTATGAACATGGTCCACAGGCCAAGCGAGATGGAGACGGGCAGCTTTTCGGCAATCAGGTCGAGGACTTTGACGTCCCTGAAATAGCTCTCGCCAAAGTCAAAGCGCACATAGTCCCAGACCATGTTTGCAAATCGTACGTGTACGGGCTTATCGAAACCGAACTGGCGCTCAAGATCGGCGATGAATTCCGGGTCCAACCCTTGAGCACCGCGATATTTGGCTGTGGCGCCCGCATCACCGCCGGCCGACTGGGCACCGGCCCCCAGGTCACCCCCGGGAGATCCACCAATACGGGCCGTTGCTGAAACGTCATTGCCCTGAAGTTGGGCAATGATGCGCTCGATCGGCCCGCCGGGTGCGAACTGAACGATGGCAAAGGCCACAAGCAGGATGCCGAGAATGGTCGGCACCATGAGCAGCAGTCGTCTGATGATATAGGCAGCCATCGGGCGGGGTTTTGAAATCCAGGTCGGTGAAGACGGTTGAGAGGTCAGTGCGGGCGAATCGCAGTGTGCCCGAATCAGTGATGGTCTGAAACATATTCCCTACTGGTTAAGGGCAGCTTCCTTTTCAGTATCGACCCACCACAGGCGAATGACGCCCCGATGATATTTCGGCTTGATCTCGGGTTGGGCAAACTTGTCCCACACGGCCAGATTGTGCTCCGCCTTGTACCACTGGGGAATCCAGTAGTGTCCGGCCCGCAGCACACGGTCCAGGGCACGGGCGGCGGTCACCAGGTCCTCTCGGGACGTTGCTTCGGTTACCTTGTCGATCAACGCATCAATGGCCGGATTGGAGATACCGGCCAGATTGCGGCTGCCCTCCTGTGCAGCTGCCTCTGACCCCATGAAAGCACGCAGCTCGACGCCAGGTGTTTCGCGCATGGAGAAGCGGCGGGTGATGATGTCGAAATCAAAATCCTTGAGCCGCTCTTCAAACTGCGCCGCGTCGACCAGACGGATCTTGGCGTCGATCCCCAACAGGGCCAGATTCTTGATGAAGGGCTGCAGAACGCGCTCGAAGGTCGGCGTGTCGCTCAGGAACTCGAGTGTGAACGGCTCGTCAGACGCGTTCTTGAGAACGCCCTCGCGCACGTCCCAGCCAGCCTCCGCCAACAGGTCGCGGGCGATCTTCAACTGACGGCGGTCCTGCCCTGACGCGTTTGAGACAGGCGGCACGTAGACTTCGTCAAAGACACTGTCAGGTACCTGGCCGCGGAAGGGTTCAAGTAGCGCCAGCTCGGCTGCGTCGGGTGTGCCGGTTGCCTTCATCTCTGAATTTTCGAAATAGCTTTGCGTCCGTTTGTAGAGATCATGAAAGTGCTGGCGATTGGTCCACTCGAAGTCAAACGCATGGCTGAGGGCCTGACGCACAACCGGATCAGACAGATGCGGGCGGCGGGTGTTGACGAACCAGCCCTGCGTTCCCGAGGGACGATCATCCGGAGTGGTAAGCGTCACGACACGGCCATCTGTGACCGCCGGGAAGTCATACTTTGTGGCCCAGAAGCGCGAGGTGAATTCTTCCCGGAATTCGTACTCTCCGGATTTGAATGCCTCGAAGCCGGCTGTGCGATCACGAAAATACTCGAACCGGATCGAGCCAAAGTTGAAACGCCCTTTGTTGACCGCGAGATCCTTGCCCCAATAGTCAGGGTTCAGACTATGGGTAATCGTACGCCCCTGCTTGACGTCAGAGACCTGATAGGGGCCCGTGCCCAAGGGAGGCTCCAGGGTAGAGGCATCAAACTCGTTGGCTGAATAGTAAGCTTTGGAGAAGACCGGCAGATCCGCGACCGTAAAAGGCAGATCGCGCACCAACTCGCCTTCAAATGTGTAGAGGACAGTGCGGTCATCCAATACCTTGGCTGCAGCAACATCCCGAATAGCGGTTGTTACATGCGGGTGGCCTTGAGCCTTCAGCAAGTCAAAGGTGAATGCCACGTCCTCAGCCGTGAGAGCGGTGCCGTCGTGAAAAGTGACATTGTCGCGCAGGCGGAAAGCCACAGACATTTTGTCGGGTGCGATTGCTGCTGCTTCGGCCACAAGGCCGTACATGGCGTCCGGCTCGTCCCACGCCCGCGTCATCAACGTATCGAAGTTAAGCCGCATGCCGTGCGCGCCAGACCCCTTCAAAACGAAGACATTGAGCGTGTCGTAGGTCAGAAATCCCTGATTGAGATAGGCCTCTGAAGGGGACAACCGCAACTCGCCGCCCTTGGGCGCGTCGGGGTCCGCATAGTCGAAATGCTCAAAGGTCGCCGGGTATTTCAGGTCACCAAAAATCGAAATGCCGTGGCGCCACTCGCCGCCATTGGGCGCGAGATCTTCAGCAGCTGACGGCAACACAAAACCAATACTGACAGCGGCGGTCAGCAGACACGCGCGCAGGTTCATTCGGATGCCTCGCTGGCTGATGTGTCTTCAGCTTGCTTGGCGGCAAAGCCTTCCTCGTGCCACCACACATCGGGGAAGCCGCCCGCAGGAGCAAAAGCTGGAAGCGTTTCAGGCAACCCGAAACGGTCCCATCGGGCTGTGCGCAAAGAACTCCACCATTGCGGCACCACGAAGTGGTTCCACAGGAGCACGCGGTCGAGGGCGCGGGTTGCCGCCACCAGTGTTTCGCGATCCGGCGCAAAGATGATGGCATCAATCAGCTTGTCGATGGCCGGGTCCTTGATGCCAATCGTGTTGCGACTGCCATCCCTATCGGCGCTGGCAGAGCCCCAGAAGTCACGTTGTTCATTGCCGGGAGACAGGGACTGGGCGAAACCGTCCACCGCCATGTCGAAATCAAACTCTTCAATGCGTGCCTGATACTGCGCTGTATCCACAACGCGAAGGCTGGCCTCGATGCCGAGACGCTTCAGGCTTTGCTTATAGGGTAGCACCACGCGCTCAAATGTCGGAGAGCGAAGCAGGAATTCCAGCTCCATCTTCTCGCCGGATTCATTGTTGGTCAGTGCGCCGTCCTGAATGGACCATCCGGCTTCCTGCAACAGGGCCGTTGCCTTGCGCAGATTGGCACGCACGGCCCCTGTGTCTCCATTGACCGGGTTTTCGTAGTCAGCGGTAAAGACCTCGTCCGGTATCTGGCCGCGCAGGGGCTCGAGGATCTCAAGTTCCTTGGCGCTAGGCAGGCCTGTTGCTTCAAGCTCCGATCCTTCAAAGAATGAATCTGTACGCGCGTACTGACCAAAGAAGATGTTCTTGTTCATCCACTCAAAATCGAAAGCGAGATTGAAGGCCTGCCGCACGCGCGGATCGCTGAATTTCTCGCGGCGCAGATTGAAGATGAAGGCCTGCATGGGCGAGGCTTGATTGGTCTTGAAGGTCTGCAGGACCACGCGGCCATCGGTTACAGCGGGGAAGTCATATTCCGTCGCCCATCGCTTGGCGCTGTTCTCCAAACGGAAATCATAACGATCCCCTTTGAAGGCTTCGACCATGGCTGTTTCGTCGAGGTAGTACTCAATGACGAGGCGATCAAAATTGTGCTTGCCGCGATTAACGGGCAGATCCTTGCCCCAATAGTCGGCAACTCTTTCCAGGACAATCCGGCGACCGGGATCGACGTCTGCAATCTTGTAGGGCCCTGAGCCAACCGGCGGGGTCAATGTGGATGACGAAATATCGCGGCCGTCCGAGCCATCCCAATAGTGCTCCGGCAATACGTAGAGCTGACCCATGATGAGTGGCAGTTCGCGGTTGCCTTTCTCGTCAAACTCAAAGCGGACGCGATGGTCACCCAACGCTTCAGCCTTACTCACATTCTTGTAGTAGGACGCAAAGTGAGGGTGGTTTGCCGTCAGTGAGTTGAGGCTGAAAATCACGTCGCTCGACGTCAATGGCTCACCATCATGCCAGCGCGCCGTCTCGTGCAGCTCAAACTCAACCCAGCTGAAATCATCCGGATACGTCACAGACTTGGCGAGCAGGCCATATTCAGCACTTGGCTCATCCATGGAGTCAGCCATCAACTGGTCATAGATGGCGGTCACGGCACCGGGTTTCCCCTTGATGACAAAAGGGTTGAGGCTGTCAAACGTGCCAAAGGCCGCCTGCCGGAGTCGCCCGCCTTTGGGCGCATCCGGATTCACATAGTCAAAATGGGTGTAATCATCCGCATATTTGGGTTCGCCAATCAGCGACAGGCCATTTGTCGTAATCGTTTCCTGAGCCAGCGCGACACCGGGAACCGCCAGCAGCAGGGCTGTCAGCGAGAGGTTTGTGATGGCCTGTTTTGCAGCGAGGGGCCATGTGAGCATGTCTTTGAACCCGAATTGTTGGACGAATAAGTCAGTCGACACACACATTGTGACGAAACTGCGCCAGATATGCGAGAGGCGGACCCTCGACAAAGGATCCGCCTCTTCAAATTTCGGTGTTGTTACAGGCAGTTAATGTTGCCTGACCGCTCAGCTACTGAGCTGTTTCGGTGTTGGGGCGACCGTTGCGCTCTGGCTCATCGCCGCCACCGGAGGATGCTGCGGGGGCTGCTTCTTCAACAGGAGCAGCTTCTCCGGCTGCTGGTGCGCCTTCTTCGGCAGCTGCTTCTTCAACGGGCGCTGCTTCTGGCACCGCCGGCTTGGCAAACGGTGTTGGAGCCTGGGCTGCGAGATAGACCATGATGGCAGCACGATCCTCAGGCTTGTTGAGACCCGCAAAGGACATGATGGTGCCAGGGATATAGTCGCTTGGCTTCTTCAGGAATGCATTCATTGAGTCCCAAGTCCACTCGCCCGGCGAACTGGCCATGGCGGCTGAATAGTTGAAGTTGTCCAGATGGGCCTTCTTGCCGCCCATGACGTTCCAGAGATTTGGGCCGATCTTGTTGTCGCCGCCATCATCAAAGCTGTGACAGGCAACGCAGCGGCGCGCCACGCGCTCGCCGCGATCCGCCGTTGCAACGGCAATCAGTGCTTCAATCGGCTGCTCGACGGGTGCTTCTGCAGCGCCAGCGCCGGCCGCGCCTTCTTCCTCAACGCCTTCGACAATGAATGCCTTTTGTTCAGGCTCGGTTGGCGCATAAAGCGATGGGACCAGGAACATGCCAACGCCCAGCAGTATCAGGAGCGATGCCAGAACGGCGCCTGCAACCTTGTTGAATTCAAAACTGTCCATGATGCTGCGTGTCCGGTGTTTATCTTGTGTGACGTATGAGGCGCATGACGCTCAGGCGGGAATCAGAGCCGCATTGCGAGAAATGTACACGTCCCGCGCGGAGAGCCGCAGACTACCCGCTTCCGGTTTTGCCGGGCAAGACGTATAAGCGCCGGAAATACGGGTCAGATGCGCACATTTGGCCATTCGCGCTCCCAAAAGCGCGGCGAAGCGTCGCATTAGGTGCTTCCATGGTGCGTGAACGCCCCTATTCTGCCGTCTGCTGCCCTGACTTCCATTCCAGAATGTTGCCGAGTCCATGACCTCCACATCTACGTCACTGCGCCCCCTCCTGGTGATCCCGGCCCGGATGGCTGCGGCCCGACTGCCCGGAAAGCCGCTGGCTGACATCGCGGGCAAGCCGATGATCGTGCGCGTCTGGGAGATTGCACGCGACTGGGCCGCCAAGCGCGAAGGGGCACAGGTTCTGGTGGCAGCCGGAGATCAGGAAATTGTGGACGCCGTGAAGGCTGCCGGCGGCGACGCGGTCATGACCGACCCGGACCTGCCATCGGGCACAGACCGGTGCTGGGCAGCTGCCGAAACACTGGACCCGGACCAAAAATTCAATGTGGTGGTCAACCTGCAAGGCGATCAGCCGGTGTTTGATGCGGACATTCTTACTGCCGTGTTGACGCCCCTGAGCGATCCGGCCGTGGACATCGCGACGCTCTCGTCCGTCATCATTGATGAGCATGAGCGCGACAATCCGAATGTCGTCAAACTGGTACCGAGCTTTCCAGACCCGGACACACCTATCGCCCGGGCGCTGTACTTCACACGCGCCACAGCCCCGACTGGCGATGGTCCGCTGTATCACCATGTGGGCATTTATGCGTTCCGGCGCGATGCCTTGAAGCGCTTCGTCGCGCTTGCACCATCGCCGCTGGAAATCCGCGAGAAGCTGGAACAGCTGCGCGCCCTTGAACATGGTATGCGTATGGATGCTGCAATCGTTCCCCAGGGCACCCGCATCGGCGTGGACAGCCCGGAGGATCTTGAGCGGGTCCGGGCCTACTTCAACAACGAGAACAAGTCATGAGCGCTGAAAACACCATCGTCTATCAGGGCGAACCGGGAGCCAACTCACAAATTGCCTGCCAGGAAGTGTATCCGGGCATGACACCACGGGCTTGCGCGACCTTTGAAGAAGCGTTCGCGGCCATCAGTGACGGTGAAGCCCGGCTGGGCATGATCCCGATCGAGAACTCACTTGCCGGGCGCGTTGCGGACATTCATCACCTGATGCCGGAGTCCGGCCTCTACATCATCGGCGAGCACTTCCTGCGGATACGCTTCGCGTTGATGGCGCCCAAGGGGGCGAAGCTTGAAAACATCAAGACCGCCCAAAGCCACGTGATGGCACTGGGGCAGTGCCGCAAGACCATGAACTCACTTGGTATTCTTGGTCAGGTGGCTGCCGATACTGCAGGCTCTGCACGCGAAGTCGCAGAGCTTGGCGACGTCACCCATGCCGCGCTGGCCACGCCGGAAGCCGCTGACATTTATGGTCTTGATATTCTCAAGACGGACATGGAAGACGCGGACCACAACACCACGCGCTTTGTCATCATGGCAGCTGAACCTGACGATGCTACACCGGAAGAAGAGCCGGTGATCACCAGCTTCATTTTCCGTGTACGGAACGTTCCCGCCGCGCTCTACAAGGCCATGGGCGGCTTTGCGACCAACGGCGTCAACATGACGAAGCTGGAAAGCTATCAGGTTGCCGGCTCCTTCAACGCCACGCAGTTTTACGCGGACATTGAAGGACACCCCGATCGCCGCAATGTCAGGCTGGCACTGGAAGAGCTGCAGTTCTTCTGCAGCGAGCTCAAGATTCTGGGCATTTATCCGGCGAGCGAGTATCGCGCCGAAATTGCCGGCAACTAGCCTTCAGCGACCCAGCTCTTGATGAGCTGATGCGCAATGGCGAAAGGTGGCGGCACCCAGAAGCCTTTGTCTTCACCTGCAAGCACGGCCCGCAAATCATCGCGAGAGAACCAGCGGGCTTCATCAAGTTCGATGCCATCGACCGTGATTTCTTCGGTCTCAGCTTCGCAATGACAGCCGATCATCAGCTGTGAGGGATATGGCCAGGGCTGCGTTGAGTGGTAGCGCACATTGTGTACGGCAACGCCTGCTTCTTCCATCATCTCACGGGCCACCGCCTCTTCAATCGACTCGCCGGGCTCGATGAAGCCTGCGAGTGATGAGAACATTCCCTTGGGGAACATGGGCTGACGACCCAGCAATGCCATGTCGCCGCGGGTGGCGAGCATGATGGCAACGGGGTCTGTGCGCGGAAAATGCTCGGCACCGCATTCCGGGCAGACGCGCTTGTAGCCCGCTTCGGCCATGCGGCTGGGGTGACCACAGGCGGAGCAGTAGCCGTGGCGCAGGTGCCAGTCGATCATACTTTTGCCCTGCGCCATGATGGCCAGCTCACCGGATGTGATTTCACCTTTCATGGCGAGGCCGCGCAGGTCCTCAAATTCACCCATGCCCTTGAGGGGACCGTTCTCGGGGTTTTCTCCGAAGGTCACATCCGTGGCGAAGAGGGCCCGGCCGCGCTTGTTGATGCCCAAAAGCACAGTTGTGGATGCCGGGTTCATCAGCGGCTTCACCATCTCAGGTGGCATCCAGGCAATGTCCTTACCTTCGCTGGGTGCTGCTTCGGGCAACACGAAAGGCATCAATTTATAGAAAGGCACATACCGGCTTTCCGGGTCCTCCATCTTGCCTTTCAGCCACTCTTCGTCGTTCCGCTTGTCGCTGACACGGTCGAGTGGGTTGTTGGCAAATATGTTTGGATTGGGTTCAAGCGCCATTTTCGGCCTCTTCTTGGATTGAATGCGTCTGTTTCGGGCGGAAACCTGCCACGGCTGGGAATTGCGGGCAAACTTTCCAATTTGAAAGGTGGTTTGCGCGCCAATTCGCACCCGGTGGCTTGCCTAATGGGCCCCTCAATCTGATATAGTGCCTTCGGGAGGTTGGCGGCGGACAGGTCCACTCGCCAACCCGGTCAGATCCGGAAGGAAGCAGCCGTAACGAATTCGACCTGGGTCGTTTGTCCAGCCTCCCACCTTCATCTCACCGCCGATATGCCGGAGTACCGCGCGATCTCATGACGGCTCCATCTGACACAGGGCCTGGCGACACAGATTCAGGTGCTCTTGAAGAAGATGCCCCCAATCTGGGCATGACGGCAGATGACGCGGGATTTGATCTCATGGGCGGTGAGGCGACAGAGCCAGCCAAGCCTGCTGAATATCAGGTGCTGGCCCGCAAATACCGCCCCCAGACCTTTGACGATCTCGTCGGTCAGGAAGCAATGGTTCGGACGCTGGGCAATGCCTTTGCGACCAACCGTATTGCCCATGCCTTTATTCTCACCGGTGTTCGCGGCATCGGCAAAACCACCACCGCCCGCATTCTTGCGCGTGCGCTCAACTATGACGGTGACGGCATTGATGGTCCTACCATCGACATGCCCAAGCTTGGCATCAACTGCCAGGAGATCATGGATTCGCGCCATCAGGACGTGATGGAGATGGACGCTGCCTCACGTACCGGCATCGGCGACATCCGCGAGATCATTGAAAGCGTCCGCTACGCGCCGACGTCGGCACGCTACAAAGTCTACATCATCGACGAAGTCCACATGCTGTCGAACGCTGCCTTCAACGGGCTGTTGAAGACGCTCGAGGAACCGCCTGCGCATGTGAAGTTCATTTTTGCGACGACAGAAATTCGCAAGGTGCCCGTGACGGTGCTGTCTCGCTGTCAGCGGTTTGATCTGCGGCGGCTTGATACAGATGCCATGAGCGCGCATCTGGCAAACATCGCCAGCAAGGAAGGCGTGACGGTCGACGAGGGCGCTCTGGCGCTCATCGGTCGCGCGGCGGAAGGCTCCGTGCGTGACGGGCTGTCGCTGCTGGATCAGGCCATTGCGCACGGCACACAGGGCGAAACGATTTCTGCGGACGGCGTAAGGGCCATGCTTGGCCTGGCTGACCGTGGCCGCGTCTTTGACCTGTTTGAGCATGTGATGAAGGGCGATGTGGCCACCGCACTGACTGAGCTCGCAGCGCAGTACCACGATGGTGCAGACCCGGCTGTTGTCATTTCAGACATGGCCGAGCTCACCCATTGGCTTACGCGCCTGAAGCTGGTCGAGAAGGCCGCTGACGACAAGACAGTGTCCGACATGGATCGCACGCGCGGCCTTGAGATGGTTGCCAAGCTTTCCGTCAAATCATTGGCGCGCACCTGGCAGATGCTCCTCAAGGGTCTTGGCGAAGTCGAACGGGCACCCTGGCCTCTTGCAGCGGCTGAAATGGTGCTGGTCCGCCTTGCCTATGCAGCGGACCTTCCAACGCCGGAAGAACTCATCAAGAAGTTGCAGAACACACCAGCGCCGGCTACAGGCACTGCGCCGCCAGCAGGTGCGCCTGCAAGTGGTGGCGGCAGTTCAGCAGCCATGTCGGCAGGGGCATCTTCCGGGCCGGTTCGGTCGGTTCCGTCGGCACCACAGTCGGGCCCAACCATGGCGCAGGCAGCGCCTGCGGTGGACAGCGCCCCCGCCATTCAAATGCAGCGGTTTGAAGACGTCGTCGCGATGGCAGAGCAAAAGCGCGACGTGATGCTGCAAAACGCGCTTGAGCACGATGTTCAGCTCGTTAACTTCGCCCCGGGGCGCATTGAACTTGCCGTTCTGCGCGGCAGCGGCGACATCATTCAGGAGCTGTCACGCAAACTCTCCTCATGGACGAATGAACGCTGGTTTGTGACACAGGCCAAGCGCGACGCCGAGCCCGTTCAGCCCACAATCGGCGAAACCAAAAAGAACGCCCGCGAAGCCCAGATGCAGGCCATCCGGCAGGAGCCGCTTGTGAAGGCTGCCCTGGAGGCCTTTCCCGGCGCTGAAATCGTTGAGGTCCGAGACCTTGGAGCGGATGCCGCCGCTGAAGCGGCCAATACGCCCGCACCCGTCGAGCGTGACGATGTCATGGATGACGATGCGCCGAATACAGAGGATTTTATCTGATGAAGAACCTCACAGGTCTGATGAAGCAGGCCCAGGAAATTCAGGCCCGCATGGGCGAGATGCAGGAGCGCGTGGCTGCTCTTGAAGTAGAAGGCACGTCAGGCGCAGGCCTTGTGACCGTGACGCTTCGGGGCAAGGGCGAACTCAAAGGCGTCAAGGTCGACCCAAGCCTGATGGTTGCCGACGAAGTGGAAATTCTCGAAGATCTGCTGGTTGCTGCCCACGCTGATGCCAAGGCACGGCTGGATGACAAATTGCAGGAAGAGATGAAATCAGTCACGGGTGGCATGCCATTGCCACCGGGCTTTTCTCTTTAAGGCCTTTGTCGAAGCATGGCAGGGCACTCAGCAGGAACTGAAATTGAGCAGCTGATTCAGCTCCTGGCGCGATTGCCGGGGCTGGGCCCTCGATCTGCACGCCGTGCCGCACTGCAGCTGCTCTCCAAAAAAGAAACGCTGATGCGGCCCTTGGCGGATGCGATCAGCGAAGCTGCAGACCATGTGCTGACATGCACGACCTGCGGCAATCTTGATACGCAGGACCCGTGTTCGATCTGCGTCGACACACGACGCGATGCCAGCGTGATCTGCGTTGTGGAGCATGTTGCAGATTTGTGGGCGCTTGAACGCGCGGGAGCAAACTCAGGCCAGTATCACGTGCTTGGCGGCACGCTGTCCGCCCTTGATGGTGTGGGGCCGGACGATCTCAATATCGCGGGCCTTGTGAACCGCACCATGGGCGGCGACATCAAGGAAGTGGTGCTTGCGGTCAACGCCACCGTTGATGGGCAGGCCACCGCTCATTACATCATGGACCAGTTGGAAGGCTCTGGCGCGAATGTCAGCCAGGTTGCCCATGGCGTGCCTGTTGGCGGCGAGCTGGACTATCTCGATGACGGCACACTGGCCGCAGCCATGAAGGCGCGGCGACCTTTCTAAGACACCATGTTCATCTAGGACAGCAAATCTAGGAGCACCAAGATGGCGCAGCAATATGACAAGCTCGACGAACGGCTGCACAAGGTCATTGCCGCGCAGCATATCTTCTTCACAGCGACGGCCGCTGAAGGTACGCGCATCAACGTGTCACCGCGCAGTACCGAGTGGTTTCGCGCGATTGACGACAACACCGCCCTTTATCTGGACCAGACCGGCAGCGGCAATGAAACGGCTGCGCACCTGCCTGCTGACGGGCGGATGACAATCATGATGTGTTCGTTTGATGCGGCGCCCATGATCCTGCGGCTCTATGGCAAAGGGGATGTGATCCCCTATACGCACGCAGACTATGCGGCCCTCAAGACAAAATACTTCGATGGTCGCGAGCCTGCAGGTGCCCGGCAGATCGTCCGTCTGCAGTTTGATCTGGTGCAAACGTCATGTGGCTATGGCGTTCCACATTTTGCTTATGAGAGTGAGCGGGACACACTTACCAAGTGGGCCCAAGACAGGTCGCCAGACGACATGCGTGCCTATCGCGCCAAGAAGAACGCAAAGAGCATTGACGGCCTGCCGACTTGGGCTGCCAGCGAGGCAGAATAAAACGGGCGAGCAACCCATGTTGCCCGCCCGCTTCTTACTCACATTCCATGCGATCTAAATGACTGGTCCTATCGCTTGTCCCAGTACTCTTTGGTCTTTGCAAAGATCATGGGACCAAGGATCAGGAGGCCGATCAGGTTTGGAATGGCCATCATTGCGTTCAGCGTGTCGGCGATGAGCCAGATGAGCCCAAGGTCAAACAGGGCGCCCACAGGAATGGCCAATATCCACACCAGCCGGTATGGCCAGATGGCCTTTTCGCCCAGCAGAAACTGAACGCTGCGTTCGCCGTAGTAACTCCAGCCCAACACCGTGGTGAAGGCAAACACTGCCAAAGCCACAGCCACAATCTCGGCACCCAAAGGCAACGCGGATGCAAAGCCCGCGCTGGTAAGCGCTGCACCTGTCTCACCTGATGTCCACAAGCCGGAGGTGATGATCACCAGACCGGTCATGGTGCAGACGATGATTGTGTCGATGAAAGTCCCCAACATGGCGACGTGCCCCTGAGTAACCGGGCTGTCCGTCTTTGCTGCGGCATGTGCAATGGCTGCTGACCCAAGACCTGCTTCGTTGGAGAACACGCCGCGCGCGACGCCAAAGCGAATCGCGGCTGCAACCGCTGCACCGGCAAAGCCACCCGCTGCGGCCACTGGCTCAAACGCGTATTTGAAGATGAGGCCGAATGCAGCGGGGATCTCAGCTGCGTTGATGACCAGAATAACGGCCGCTGCACCGACATACAGAAGGATCATGATGGGGACCAGCGCACCGGCCACATCAGCGATGCGCTTGATGCCACCGATGAGAACCAGACCGACAACCACCATCATCACCAGGCCGGTGACAAGAGGCTCAATGCCAAAACTTGATTCAAGGGCATGGGCAACCGAGTTGGATTGCACGCCATTGCCAATGCCAAAGGCGGCGATGGCTGCAAACAGCGCGAAGGCAAACGCCAGAATTTTGCCGATGGCTGGAAAGCGGGCGCCGACACCATCTCGCAAGTAGTACATGGGGCCACCCACATGCATGCCCCGGCCATCAACTTCGCGATAGCTCACCGCAGCGACGGCTTCAGCATATTTGGTTGCCATGCCGATGAGGGCAATGACCCACATGTAGAAGAGTGCGCCGGGACCGCCGAGGAAGATAGCGGTAGCAACGCCGGCAATGTTACCGGTGCCCACTGTTGCCGCCAGCGCCGTTGCCAGCGCCTTGTGGGGAGGAATGTCACCCTCACCCAGCCGCTGCGGCGACATGAGCAAGCCGAACGCATGAAACAATTTCCGAAGTGGCATGAACAACAGGCCTGCCATCAGAAAAACGCCTGTTGCTGCAATCAGCACAAGCATCGGCACGCCCCAGACGATTGAATTCACATCGCCAACAAGTGTTGCCAAGGTCTCCATGTCTTATTCCCCCGCTAAAAGATCGCGCTGCCCTTCCGGCGGCACGAGTGAACCCGTTTCTTCTTCGCCAATCTCCAGACCGACGATGCGCTCCCCACGCTTCGTGATCTTATCTGTAGAAACGCCGATCTGGCGAATGTCTTCCTGCGTCTGCCCAAAGTGGCGCGACAGCTTGGAGACCCTGTCATCAAGGCGCATCACATCCGTCAGCATCTTTTCGACTTCTGCCTGAATCAAATGCGCCTGCTCGCGCATCTGTGCGTCCTTCAGAATAGCGCGCACCGTATTGAGCGTTGCCATCAAAGTGGTGGGCGACACGATCCAGACTTTTGCCTTGAAGCTTGCTTCAACAGTCGCTGGGAAATTCGCGTGTAACTCCGCATAGACTGCTTCAGACGGCAGGAACATCAGAGCCGAATCCGCTGTTTCGCCCGGAATGATGTATTTGGACGAGATATCGTTCACGTGCTTGAGCATGCTGTCGCGGAAAAAGCGTTTGGCCTTGGTGCTTTCGTCCTCGGTCTTGGCGTCCACCAGTGCCCGGTAGGATTCCAGAGGGAATTTCGAATCGACAGCAATCGAGCCCGGCGGGTTTGGCAGCTTGATAACGCAGTCTGCCCGTGCCCTGTTCGACAGGGTTTCCTGAAAGGCATAAGCGGATGGTGGCAACGCGGCGGTCACCAGATCCTGGAGCTGAATTTCACCAAAGGCGCCACGGGCCTGCTTGTTGGCCAGAATATCCTGCAAACCGACCATCTGGCCGGACAGCTCTCCGAGCTTCTTTTGGGCTTCATCAATGAGCGCCAAGCGGGTGTGCAATTGCGTCAGGGTTTCACCGGTTTTCTTGGTGTTGTCCTCAAGGCCGTCGCCCAGGCGCTTGGACACATGGTCCAGACGCTCATTCAGGGTCCGGGAAAGTTCAGCTTCGCGCTTGGCCTGAGCGTCCGACATGGCCGCCAACCGACCAGACAGCTGAGATTGGGCATCCATCAGGCTCGCCAGAGCCTTTTCCTGGGCTTCTGCCGCCCTGTCTGCCCGCTCCTGAGCGGAGGTATCCACGGGTTTTCGCATCACAAATGCCGCAATGCCTGCCCCTGCAAGGGCGGCCAGAACAGCGGCTGCGATGACAAAAACCATATCCATGGGCAAAAACCCTAGAAAACCTGAGAGAATCGACGCTTGTGGCCGACAGTATACCCATCACTGGCAAGTTGACGCGGCATGTCTGCTCGCTTATCTGACCGGTTATGGCCATACGCAAGATCATTACCGCTCCCGATCCGCTCCTCAAGCAGATCTCTGAACCCGTCGAAAAGGTGGATGATGAGATCCGCGCGCTGATGGATGACATGCTGGACACCATGTATGACGCGCCGGGCATTGGCCTTGCCGCCATTCAGATTGGTGTGCCCAAGCGCGTGATCGTGATTGATATCTCGCGCGATGATGCCCCCGCGGAGCCCATGTATTTCGCCAACCCGGAAATCATCGAGAAGGCCGATGAGACTGCGCCCTACGAAGAAGGCTGCCTGTCAGTGCCCGAGCTTTACGAAGAGGTAGAGCGGCCGGCCACATGTCGCCTGCGCTATTTGGACTATCAGAACGAATTGCGCGAAATTGACTGCGACGGCCTGCTTGCGACCTGCATCCAGCATGAAATGGATCATCTGGAAGGCATTCTCTTCATTGACCATCTGTCGCGCATGAAACGCTCCATGATGCTGAAGAAGCTGCAAAAGGCGAAAAAACTCGCCGCCACCGCCTAGTTGTCACACTAACAAAGAAGACCGGAGACCGGCATGACGCTGCGCATCGCCTTTATGGGTACGCCGGACTTTTCTGTTCCTGCACTGTCGGAGTTGATTGCAGCCGGACATGACGTTGTCGCGGTGTATTCGCAGCCTCCGCGCAAATCCGGCCGTGGCATGACCCAGACGCCAACGCCTGTGCATGCCTTTGCGGCAGCACAAGGCATTGAGGTCCGCACACCTGAAAAACTGAAGAGCCCGGAAGAGCATCAGGCATTCCGTGATCTTGATCTGGATGTGGCGATTGTGGCCGCCTATGGGTTGATCCTGCCGCAGGCCATTCTGGATGCGCCCCGACTTGGGTGCCTGAACATCCATGCTTCGCTGTTGCCGCGCTGGCGCGGGGCCGCCCCGATACAACGGGCCATCATGGCGGGGGACAAGGAAACCGGCGTTGCCATCATGCAGATGGAAGCAGGACTTGATACGGGTCCTGTGCTGCTGGCCGAGCGCACACAGATTGGCCCAACGGAAACGGCGGGCGAACTGCACGATCGGCTGTCGCTCATTGGTGCAGGTCTAATGGTGCGGGCGCTAGCCGCCCTTGAACGCGATTCGCTCGAATCCACCCCACAGCCCGATGACGGCGTGACGTACGCAGCGAAAATCGACAAGGCCGAGGCCCGCATTGACTGGACACAGTCTGCGCAGGAACTGGACTGCCATATTCGTGGCCTCGCGCCCTTCCCCGGCGCCTGGTGCGAAATGGAGAAAGACGGCAAGACGCAGCGGGTAAAAGTGTTGCGCGCTGAGCCAGTGCCCCACTCCGGCAAGGCGGGCACGGCCCTTGACGATGCCCTGACTATTGCGTGCGGCGATGGTGCCCTGAGACTTCATCAGGTACAGCGTGCAGGCAAAGGCGTTCAGCAAGCGGACGAATTTTTGCGCGGCTTTGCGGTGCCCGCCGGAACGGTCCTGTCGTGACGCAGCGCTACAAGCTCACCATTGAATACGACGGCACGCCCTTTGTCGGCTGGCAGAAGCAGGACAATGGGCGCGGTGTGCAGGACGCCATTGCCGATGCCATTGCGGGCTTTTGCGGAGAGCGTGTGACCGTCGCCGGTGCTGGCCGGACAGATACCGGCGTCCATGCTCTGGGGCAGGTCGCCCATATCGACATTGAACGCGAAACAGATGCAGACACTGTGCGAGACGCGATCAACTTCCATCTCAAGCCTCAGCCTATTTCCATCCTTGAGGCCGAAGCGGTCAGCGGAGAGTTCGACGCGCGTTTTTCAGCGATCAAACGGCACTATCTGTATCGCATCACAAACCGGCGTGCGCCGCTGACGGTTGATCGGCAACGGGCATGGCAGGTGCCCGTGCCGCTGGATGCACGGCTTATGGACGAAGCCGCGCAGATATTGGTCGGGAAGCATGACTTTACGACCTTCCGTGCGGCCCAGTGTCAGGCTGCCTCGCCGGTCAAGACGCTGGATGCGCTGGATGTGCGGCGCGAGGGTGAGGCGATTGTCATAACCGCGCGCGCACGCTCCTTCCTGCACAACCAGATCAGGTCTTTTGCCGGTACGCTGAAATCCGTCGGCGAAGGCAAAATGAGCGTGGATGATGTGCGGGCGGCGCTTGAAGCACGGGACCGTTCGAAATGCGGGCCGGTGGCGCCGCCGGACGGGCTCTATTTGATGCGGGTTGACTACAGCTGAGTGTCAAAGATCGATGATCTCGACAGCCCGCTCGTCAATTTCACTGCCAAAGAAAATTCGGCCTACGCGCGCAAACCGCTCGGCACCATCTGTTGCCAGAAACCGCACCGCGCCCTTTTGATCCTTTGACGCTGCAATGCCGCCCAATGCCTGGGCCACTGCCTGAGCTGTTGTGGTCGCGGAATCCACCACCGCCACGCCTTGCGGCAATTCCTTGCGGATCGCGTCCGCCAGAACCGGAAAATGCGTGCACCCAAGAACCAGTGTGTCAGGACGGGTGTCATCGGCGAACAAGGGCTGAAGATAGGTGCGGGCAGCCTCGCTGGTTGCCGCTGATGACGTCCAACCTTCTTCGGCAAGGGCCACAAACACTGTGGCGGATGCCTGCGTTACCTGCGCGTTGGGTGCGCGCTCATGAATGGCTTTGGGATATGCCTCGCCGCGCACGGTTCCCTCGGTGGCGATGATTGCGATGCGACCGGATTGGCTTGCTGCGATGGCAGCCTCCGCACCGGGTTCAACCACTCCGATGACCGGAACTGGAGCAAACTTTTCAGCCAGCAATGGGGTGCCCACAGCACTTGCCGTGTTGCATGCAATGACGAGGAGCTTGATGTCACGGGCGATCAGGGCATCTGCAGCCTGCGTGGCATATCGCACTACCGTGTCTGCACTCTTGGTCCCGTAGGGGAGGCGCGCCGTATCGCCGAGATAGACGAGATCTTCGTTCGGCAGGAGATCGTGGATCGCTTTCAGCACCGTGATGCCACCGACACCACTGTCAAAAACGCCAATGGGTCTTGGATCACTCATGGCTAAAGCGGCCCGATGATCGCGTACTCAATGGCAGAACTGATGAACAAGCTCAGAACCACATCAAGCGCAACAAATCCAATAGCGGTTCCTATGGGGGCACCAAGAACTTCACGGGCGAGCAGGAAGCGGTACCAGACGACCGCAAGCACGAGACCAAAGTTTACCAGCACCGCCATTGCAATCGGAAAAACACCAATCAGGTACAGCACGAAGTTGGGCAGCATCACCAGCGAGATCATCAGTGAGGACCAGTTGTAGACGATGATGTAGGGCGACACGCGCTGCCCGACGCTAAAGAGCGGGGCGATGAAGAGGATGGCTATCGGATAGGCAAACCACTCGATCCCCAGCGTTGTCAGGTTGGAGATCAACAGATCCCAGTAGCCCGGTGGCGTGCCAGTGATCTGGTCACGCATCTCGAACAGCATGCGGGTTTCCGCAGCCGACACGATGAAGTAGAGCGGCACCAGAAAAATGACCACCGCAAAGGATCGCCAGAAGGCATCCGCTGACAGGTCAAAGAAGCGGCTTGCGTCAGGATCACGCCTGGCAATGGCAACAGAGCCTTCAATGGCGCGGAGCGCTTCAGAGAGGCTCGGCATAATTATTGCCGCCCTTGCCGCTCAGCGGCAAAGTCCGATGCTTTGGCGAAATAGCCCTCTATGACAGTTGCATAGACCGACGCCAGCATTTCAACGTCCTGCACGGACACGCGCTCGTCCACCTTGTGCATTGTCTCGCCCACGAGGCCGAATTCCAGCACGGGACAGTGGTTCTTGATGAACCGGGCATCAGATGTGCCGCCGGTGGTGGACAGCTCCGGCCTCCGGCCGACGACCGTCTCTACTGACTTTGCCACCAGCTCCACAAATTGCCCTGGCTGCGTGACGAAGCTCTCACCGGAAATCTTTGCGGACACTGAGATGGTTGCGCTACGTGCTGCGGCAATGTTGGCGACGGTCTTTTCAACAAGCTCAATCAGGCTTGCACCCGTATGCGTGTCGTTGAACCGGATGTTGATGCGGGCGCGTGCTGTGGCGGGAATGACGTTGGTTGCTTCGTTGGCGACATCAACAGTCGTGATCTCAAGATTGGACGGCTGAAAATGCTCCGTCCCCTGATCAAGCACAAGCGCGTCGAGAGCCGCCAGTGCCGCCACAAGAGGGGGCACTGGATTGTCCGCCAGATGGGGATAGGCTACATGGCCCTGCTTGCCCTGAGCCGTGATGACCATATTGACGCTGCCACGGCGACCAATCTTAATCATCTCGCCCAGCTCATGGGGGTTGCTAGGCTCACCCACAATGCAGTGATCAATCTGTTCGTTGTGCCGCTCCAGCCACTCCAGCATCTTGATGGTGCCGTTGACCGCCGGACCTTCCTCGTCGCCGGTAATCAAAAAACTGATGGACCCGGCGTCGGTGCCGTTGGCTGCGATATGGTCTGCCGCAGCAGCAGCGAAAGAGGCAATGGAGCCCTTCATGTCGGAGGCGCCACGGCCCCACAGCACGCCGTCTTCGATTTTGCCTTC
The DNA here is from genome assembly GCF_040362765.1 of Pyruvatibacter sp. HU-CL02332. NCBI lineage: Bacteria > Pseudomonadati > Pseudomonadota > Alphaproteobacteria > Hyphomicrobiales > Parvibaculaceae > Pyruvatibacter > Pyruvatibacter sp. HU-CL02332. The sequence continues at coordinate 1,763,179 of NZ_BAABWK010000001.1, read as the reverse complement.
GAACGGTCCCACCTGCCAGTCGCGCGTATTGCCTGTGGGCACTACGTCGGTGTGTCCGGCAAAGCAAAGGTGGGGTGCTGTTGTTCCGATGCGCGCGTAGAGATTGTCCACACGGTCTTCACCGGGTTCCTCGAACGGCAGCCGGTGACAGGTGAAGCCCAGCGCTGCCAGACGCGTTTCCAACAGATCAAGCGCGCCACCTTCTGCGGGTGTCACGCTTGGGCAGCGGATCAGCTCAGCGGCAAAGGCAACGGGGTCAATACTGGTGGAGGTGTCTGTCACTTAGTCTCGCAGCAATTCGTTGATTGAGGTCTTGGAGCGGGTCTGGGCATCAACACGCTTGACGATGACGGCACAGTACAGGCTCGGGCCAGGTGTCCCGTCTGGCAGCGGCTTGCCGGGCAGTGAGCCGGGGACGACCACGGAATAAGCGGGAACCTCGCCCATGAAGATTTCACCGGTCGCGCGGTCAATGATCTTGGTGGACTGACCAAGGAAGACGCCCATGGACAGGACCGAGCCTTCGCGCACGATGACACCTTCAGCTACTTCCGACCGCGCACCGATGAAGCAATTGTCTTCGATGACAACAGGGTTTGCCTGCAACGGCTCAAGCACACCGCCAATACCGGCACCACCTGAAATGTGCACGTCCTTGCCGATCTGGGCGCAGGAGCCAACCGTCGCCCATGTGTCCACCATGGCGCCGCTGTCCACGTAAGCGCCAAGGTTGACGAAGGACGGCATGAGAACCACGCCCGGCGCGATGTACGCAGAGCGGCGAACGATGCAGTTGGGGACAGCGCGGAAGCCGGCTGAGCGCCACTGATTGTCACCCCAGCCTTCAAACTTGCTGGGCACCTTGTCCCACCATGTTGTGTTGTCGCCCGGACCGCCTTCAATCGGCGCCATGTCGTTCAGCCGGAATGACAGAAGAACGGCCTTCTTGGCCCATTGGTTGACCTTCCAGGTGTCGCCGTCTTTTTCCGCGACGCGCACCTCACCGGAATCCAGCGCGCCAAGGGCTGTGTCCACCGCATCGCGAACCTCACCCGTGGTGGAGGTGGACACGCTGTCGCGATTGTCGAACGCGGTTTCAATGGTGGCGGCGAGGTCAGCAAAGCTCATTTTTGTCTCTTGTCGGTCTGGAAGTCGGGTTGAAATCTGATCGATTGACGATTTGAGGCGCACGATAGCCTTAGCCCCCCACCAGTCAACAAGATTAGCTCTGGCAAATAGCCGCTATCGACGCCTCGGCCCACTCCTAGAGCGTATCGAGGAAACCCACCAGATCATCGGTCACATGGTGGACGTGCTCGCCATCCTTGCCGTGGTGGGCTTTTTCAGTGGCCCAGTCCTCATGGGTCTGAATCCAGACCGTGCGCATGCCCAACTGGTGCGGCACCTCCAGATTGCGGGCAATGTCCTCAAACATCGCAGCCCGCCCTGCATCTGCACGGGAATGGCCCAGAAAATGGGTGAACGCGTCCGGGTGCGGTTTGGGGACGAAATTGCAGGCCGCGATATCAATTATCCCGTCAAAGCGGTCCAGCACGCCCAGTTTTCCCGCCACATTCTCCGCGTGCCTGTGGGAGCCATTGGTAAAAATGAAGCGCTTGCCCGGCAGACGCGCCAAGGCTGCGTCCAGCGCCTCGCTTGGGTCCACAACTGCCAGGTCAATATCGTGCACGTAGTCGAGGAAGGGTCCCGGCGCCATCCCGTGCTCAGACATCAGGCCAGCCAGTGTTGTCCCGTGCTCCACATAGAACTTCTTTTGAATACGGCGTGCCTCGACGCGGTCAACATCCAGTTCATTGGCAATGAACGACCCCATGCGCTCATCAATCTGTGCAAACAGGTTGCAGTGAGCAGGGTAAAGCGTGTTGTCGAGGTCGAATATCCATGTATCCACATGGTCGAACTGTGGATGCCGGATAGGCTTGCGTGCGGCATTTTCCAGGCTGTCTGTCATGGATCGGAATGTGGGCCGATGCCCCCTGATTGGCAACTGCAATGGGCGGATACCTGCCATTTCCATCGCGTTCGCCCTCCTCAAAAGGCGGTTAATTTCCCATTAGGTGCGTGCCTTTAGACTTTGCCCCATGAAACCCCGACGAACTTGGGGGCTTAGAGTGCATTTTGCGGCCTGGGACACGTGATGCTGAAATTCATTCAAAAGCTGGCAGGGCAGGACAAGGCCTCACGCGAGGCGCTGGCCTATGAAGAAGCGCGTTCGCTCCTTGAATCTCAAAACACTGATGCCCGCCGCACGCTTGCCTCACGGACTGACCTTGAGCCGGAAATGCTCTACTACCTCGCCGGCGACGATGACACGCCAACGCGGGCGCTTGTAGCTGCCAACCCGGCGACACCACATCAGGCCAATGTCGCACTGGCCGATGATGAAGACAGGTCGGTGCGTGAGGAACTGACGGGCAAGATTGCCCGCCTCCTGCCTGACCTGTCCCAGCGCGAAACGGACGCGTTGCGTGAGCAAACCATTGAGTTGATTGAGAAGCTGGCGCGCGACCAGGAACCCCGCGTCCGGGAAATTCTGGCTGAAGAAATAAAGAACTCCACCTTTGCGCCGCAAAACGTGGTTCAGGCTCTGGCGCGCGATACTGAAATATCTGTATGCGGACCAATTCTGCGATATTCACCGTTGCTGAGTGACGCTGATCTCATTGAGCTGATTGCAACGACACAAGTGACAGGCGTCATTGAGGCCATCGCGGGACGTGAAGCGTTGAGCGCGGACGTATCCGACGAAGTGGTGGCCTCGCTGGATATTCCTGCTGTCGCTACTCTTCTGGCAAATACCAGCGCGCAAATTCGCGCCAGCACGATGGAAGAGATCGTGAAGAATGCCGAAGAGGTTTCTCAGTGGCATGGACCGATCTCCATGCGGCCGGACCTCTCCATACGCGCTGTGAGGCGCATTGCGCAGTTTGTTGGCCGCGACCTCCTTTACGGGATGGCGGACAGACTGGGCCTCGATGACGACACGCGGCGGCTCTTGTCCGGGCGGCTCCATGATCGACTGGATGAAACGCCGGTGCCAGACACAGCAGCCAGTGCGCTGAAGATTGTTCAGAATGCGCGTGAGCAGGGCCGCCTTGATGGCGGGTTCATTTCAGACGCTGCTGAAGCCGGGTACACGGAGCAGGTGACGTATGCCCTCAGCATGCTGTCCGGCCTCAAGGCACCCGAAGTGCAACGGATTCTGACGTCTCGCAACGGCAAGGCGATTACCGCTCTTGTGTGGCGCGCACGTCTGTCGATGCGGGTATCCGTCCTTATTCAGACACATGTCATGCACCTGAAGTCATCGGAATTGCTCCCTGCACGCGGCGGCAGCGAGTTTCCACTGACTGAAGAAGAGATGGTTCGCCTGCTCGATTACTTTGGGCTGGCCGCCTAAACGCCTACGCACAAAGGCCCTGACGCAGGCACCCTAACGCAAGTGCCCTATCGCAAGCGCATTGTGTGGGTTTCCTGACCCGACACATCTACTTCCTGAAATGGCACTTCATCATATCCGCGCGCCGCACAATTGGTACGTCCGCGAATGAAGAAACGTGTTGGCTTTGTGCAGAATGATCTGTCGCCACCCCACACCATGGGCACATCATTGCGTGTGGCCACATCACCGCCATCCGTGACAGCTTCCGCATAGGCATAGTAGATCGGCTCATCCAATGCGCTTGTCATGGCGGGCGCACAGTTGCCGGCGGGCACGCGTATCCACCCTGAAGACCGCCACTCGTCAGACTGGCGGTAGCCTATGGCTGCCCAGACAAGCAGCTGCGTGTCATTGCAGAAATGAAAACCCGAGCGGCGCTGGCGCTGTTCGCCTGCGGCTTCGAGCGCTGCAAACAGCTTGGGCGTAACAGCGCCATCGCTCTTCAGACCATTGGCCTTCTGAAAGTCCTTGATGGCGCGTGTGGTACGACCACCAGAGAAACCATCAACAGACCCAGGTTCATATCCAAGCTCGCGCAGCAGGCGCTGCGTGCCCGCGATGCGGGCGCGCTTGTTGTCGTAGTTGCCACTTTCAGAAAACGTGGCCGTCCAGTCCTTGCGGCCGTCCGTCGTTATGCGCGCGAATTCCACTTTCTGGAGACCGCGATCGGTGCAGCCATTGGCACTGACGAAGCTGAAGTCCGTCGTGTCGATGCACAACATCCGGTCACCGGATGTCAGCCGCCTGCTGGCACCATGGGCAGGCCGGGTACGGGCAAAAGCATAGTACTCTCCCTCCCCCAGATTTTCCGCCACTACAGTTTTGCATTCGCCCGGATTGAGCTTGAACCAACCCTGGACGAGATACCCTTCATCAACCTCATGGGCTGAGGCGGCATCAAGCAGGTAGCTTGAGCGATTGCAGAACTCCAGTGCCGCATTGGCGGGTGCCGCCATCAGCAGCACCGCAACCAGGGCACTGCCCACGGCAATCATGAGCTTCATCGCATTAGCCAATGAGAGAACCCGCCCCGTGTTCGGTAAAGAGTTCGAGCAGCACTGCGTGTGGCACCCGACCATCCAGAATTACCGCCGCTTCGGTGCCGGCGGCACGCGCTTCAAGGCAGGTTTCGATTTTCGGAATCATGCCTCCGGAGATTGTCCCGTCGGCAATTAATCCTTTGGCGTCTTCCGGCGTGATGTTGGTGAGCAGATCACCATCCTTGTTCAACACGCCGCGGACGTCCGTCAGCATCAAGAGACGTTTTGCATCCAGAGCACCTGCAATGGCACCGGCTGCTGTGTCTGCATTGATGTTGTAGGTATGACCATCCTTGGACACACCAATGGGCGCGATGACAGGAATGAGATCGGACCCGATCAAGACTTTAAGGACATCCGGATTGATTTCTTCAGGCTCGCCCACAAATCCAAGATCCAGCACGCGCTCAATATTGCTGTCGCTGTCCTGAACGGTCTTTTGCATCTTTTTGGCGACGATGAGGCTGCCGTCTTTTCCTGACAGACCCACTGCCTTGCCGCCGGCTTGATTGATGGCCGTGACGACTTCACCGTTGATCTTGCCGGACAGTACCATTTCCACGACTTCAACCGTCGCTTCGTCGGTAACACGCAGGCCTTCCTGAAACTCGCTTTCGATTGCGAGGCGTTTGAGCATGGACCCAATCTGCGGGCCACCGCCGTGCACAATGATGACATTGATGCCGACCTGCTTGAGCAGGACGATATCGCGCGCGAACTGGGCCGCCAGCTTGTCGTCGCCCATGGCATGGCCGCCATATTTTACGACCACGACCTTGTCTTCATAGCGCTGCATATAGGGCAACGCCTCAGAGAGGATGTGGGCCTTCTCCAGCCATGCTTCAGCTGTCTTGTCTGTCATCGCGCGGATGTCCGCCATGTCTTGTCTATTTGGAGTCTGATCTTGTTATCGAGCCACCGGCGCAGCTCATTGCTGACATGATCTATACCCAAAAGGTCCGTCTACGGCCAGAACGTGTCGTTGTACGAGATTAATCTAGATCAGTAATCGCGCAGGAAGGCGACTTCGGCCCGCACATCTTCAAGACCGAGCCCGGTTTTGGACGCGGTAACGAGCACCTGAGGGTGGGCCGCCACATGACGCCGCATGGCGGCCTCGGTGCTGGCAATGACTTTGGCCAGTTCGTCTTTCTTGGGCTTGTCGGCCTTGGTCAGAACCACCTGATAGGAGACGGCGGCTGTGTCCATCAGATCGAAAATCTCTTCGTCATTGGCTTTTACGCCGTGGCGGCTGTCCACCAGCACGAAGACGCGGCGCAGGGCGGCACGGCCTGCGAGATATTTGGTGATGAGATTGGTCCAGGTGCGGACCTTGGACTTGCTTTCACGCGCATAGCCGTAGCCGGGAAGATCCACCAGGTAGACGCCGTCAGGGTCACCTGCCGGGAGACCGAAAAAGTTGATCTCCTGGGTGCGGCCAGGCGTGTTGGACGTGCGCGCCAGATTGTTGTGCCGCGTCAGGGCATTGATGAGGCTGGACTTGCCCACATTGGAGCGACCGGCAAACGCAAATTCCGGGCGGCCACCAGGCGGCAGCCCATCCACGTTCACCACGCCTTTGAGAAACTCAGTCGGACGGGAGAAGAGCAATCGCCCGGCTTCTACGAGCGCGGCGCGTTCCTGCTCATCGCGATCTGACATTGCATGACCTGCTTTGGACGCTACGACGCGTCGTTGTCGGATTTAAAGCGCTTGGTGAGCCACTGGAAATCCTGACCCCACTCCGGCGACACGCCCTGACGGCGCATGATCACCCACTGCTGGAGGATCGAGAAGCCGTTGTTGAACGTCCAGTAGATCACCAGGCCAGCCGGGAAGGTTGCCAGGACGAAAGTAAAGATGATTGGCATCCAGCGGAAAATCTGCTGCTGGATTTCGTCCGTCGGCGCCGGGTTCATCTTCATCTGAAGATACATCGTGATGCCCATCAGGATCGGCCAGACGCCGATCAGGAGGAATGACGGCGGGTCGAATGGAATGAGCCCGAACAGATTGAAGACCGATGTGGGGTCCTGCGCGGACAGGTCATTGATCCAGCCAAAGAACGGCGCGTGGCGCATTTCAATGGTAACGAACAACACCTTATAGAGCGCGAAGAAGACCGGGATCTGGATGACAATCGGCAGACACCCGGCGAGAGGATTCACCTTCTCGCGCTTGTACAGTTCCATCAATTCCTGCTGCTGGCGCTGCTTGTCGTCGGCAAAACGCTCCCGCAGCTTCATCATCTCCGGCTGCACTTTCTTCATCTTGCTCATGGCCACGTAGGACGTGTTCGCGAGCGGGAAGAAGGCAAGTTTGATGAGGACAGTCAGGATGATAATGGCAACACCAAAGTTGCCGATCATGCCCTGAATGTAGAGCAGAGCGAGGAAGAGTGGCTTGGTGAAGAAGTAGAACCAGCCCCAGTCGATGGCGAGTTCGAAGCTCTCAATGCCAAGCTGGCCTTCATAGCCATCAATGATGTTGACGACCTTGGCGCCGGCAAACAGTCGGTCCGTTGTTGACGTGGAGCCACCAGCAGGGACGACAACCGGATCACGCAGATAGTCTGCCTGATAAACATCCTGACCGCGCACGGGCGTGTCGGAGAATGACATGCGGCTTTCCGTCGACTGATCAGGGATCAGCGCCGTCATCCAGTATTTGTCGGTGATACCCAGCCAGCCGCCTGACGTGCGGGCGCGCACAGAACCGGTTTCCTGCAGATCATCATAATCGAGTTCCTGGAGGCCGTCCGTATCCGGAAAATAGCCAATCAGGCCTTCATGCAAAATCCAGATGCCTTCGATCTCAGGTGTGCCGGTGCGCGCCACAAGACCATAGGGATACAACGTCACGGCGGCGGCCGTCGCGTTGTCGACGCTTTGCTCGATCGTGAACATGTAGTCTTCGTCGAGCGAAATGGTCTTGCGGAAGGTTAGGCCCGCACCATTGTCGTAGCTCAGCGTGATCGGTGTTGCGGGCGTCAGCATGCCCGGTGTGTCCTGGGTCCAGACTGTGTTGGCGCCCGGCAGGCTTACATTGGCGGAGGCAGGAGCCGTCCAGCCGAATTCTGCGTAGTACGGGTTCTCAGAACCACGCGGTGACAGCAGGATGATTTCAGGGCTCGTTGGATCCACCGTCTGGTGGTAGTTCTTGAGCTGCAGGTCATCAATGCGAGCGCCGGTGAGAGAGATAGACCCGTCAACGCTTGGGCTATCGAGTGTCACGCGTGGCGACTGTTCCAAGGCAATGGCGCGCGGCAGAACCGCACTGGCTGCTGCCGGGAGGCCGGCCCCACCAAGCTGCTCATCAACCTGTGGCTTGCCTGTGGTGTCGGGCACGGGTGCGAGGCCTGATCCATCCGCTGGTGCCGGGGTGCCTGCTGCATCGGCCTGGACGGTCTGCTCAGTGCCTGTCGACGCAACCGGCTCAGGCGGCGTGACGAAGAAGTACTGCCAGCCCACAAGGACGGCGACACACAAAACGGCGGCGAGGATAAAGTTACGATTTTCGTCGGTCATCGTCGGGGTGCGTCTCACTCACGGCAGAACCAGGGATGGAAGGATCGCTAGGCGACAGGTGGGCGCGGCCATGCACTTTTGCCAGTGCCCTTTCCAGGTCGCCCAACAACAGTGCGAATGGACGGCTTAGCGTGCCAGCGCGCCCGATAACTACATAATCGCGGCCCGGAAGGCCATAGCGGGGAAGCATTGCTTCTGCCGCGGCACGCAGGCGGCGCTTGGCGCGGTTGCGAACAACCGCATTTCCGACCTTTTTTGTGACCGTAAAGCCGACTCTGAAAGAGGAATCGCTGTCTTTTTCGAGGTACGGGCGCATCTGCAGCACAAGACCGGGCATTGCCGCACGTTTGCCACGTGCGGCCTGCAAAAAATCCGCCCGCTTTTTCAGGCGTTCGATCATGCTGATGTCCGAATTTGGCGGAATTCCGCCAATCAAGGCCGCCTGTTACTACGCAGACAGGCTCTTGCGGCCCTTGGCGCGACGGCGCTGAAGCACCTTGCGGCCATTTTTGGTGGCAAGGCGTGCGCGGAAGCCGTGACGGCGCTTACGCACGAGGCGGCTTGGCTGAAATGTCCGTTTCACGGCACAAACTCCGGGTCTGGCCCCGGAAAACCGGGGAAAACATGCAAATATCTGGTCAGCGTCTGGCAGGTGGTGCGCGGTTCCGGTTGGCAAAAGCCTAAGGTCTCGCGCAAGCTAAAACCTGCGACGCCAGAGCCGCGGGTTGTAAGCAAGCAGGGTTTGCTTGTCAATTGGCGGTTTGCTGCAGCCCCCGCCCATCATCAACACGCCTGCTCACACCCAAAAACACCCGTTCACAAGCCCGGGAGCCGGTCTTTCACCTTGGAGCCCAATAGGCCACTTAGGGCCCAACAAGATGACCCAATCGACCTGTGGGAACGTACCATGCTCCATATGCCAAGCGCCCAGACCTCAAATGACCTACAAGCGCGGCGCGGATTTCTGTCCGCCGCCCTGCTGAGCGCGGCTGTTGCACTTGGCTTTTCCCTTGTGACACCAATCCAACCGGCACAGGCTGCTGACCTTGCGGAGATTTTTGAAGAGCATGACCCGATGAGCACCAAGACCGTTGACCACAGCCAGTGGGCCAGCCTTCTGACCACATACGTTTCCCTTGGAAATGACGGCATCACGCGGGTGGATTATGCGGCACTCGGCAACAACGCTGCCGATGTGGAGAAACTTGGTGCCTATATCGATCTGCTTCAGGAAACCAAGGTCTCCGGCCTGAACCAGGATGAGCAGTTCGCATTTTGGGCCAACCTCTACAACGCCGTCACCGTGGAAGTGATCCTTGAGCACTATCCGGTGCGGTCCATCCGAGATATTTCAATTTCACCTGGACTGTTTTCAACAGGCCCCTGGGGCAAGAAGCTTGTGACCGTGGAAGGCGAAGAACTGTCGCTGGACAATGTTGAGCACGACATCATGCGCGCAAACTGGGATGAGCCGCGGGTGCACTATGCGGTCAACTGCGCGTCCTATGGCTGCCCCAATCTGGCGCTTGAACCGTTCACCGGCAAAAAGCTGGAAGCCCAGCTTGAAAAAGCCGGCAAGGACTACGTGAACCATTCACGCGGCGTCAGCTTCGATGGCAATAAGCTTACCCTTTCAAAGATCTACGACTGGTACGGCAAGGATTTTGGGGCAACAAAAGCTGCACAGCTCAAGAGCATTGCCAAGCATGCTGACCCGGTCCTGGCTGACAAACTGAAGGCACATTCGGGCCGTGTGTCTTACGACTACAACTGGCTGCTCAACGATACGGCCAATGGGCCGGACGGCAGCTAAACCACACCTTTTCAGACTTTCATGCACTCGCGGGGGACATGCGCGATGACTGACGACAACAAGACCGAAAACACCAAAAGTGATGAGCAGGGGTTCAGCCTCAAAAAATCACTTCCTCTCATCATTCTGGCAGGGCTCATTGGGGCGGCCTTCTATTTTGATCTGCATACATACCTTTCGTTGCAGACCGTGGCTGAAAACCGTGAAGCCCTGACCGGCTTTGTTGAATCCAATATCGTTGTCGCCATCGCAGCATTCATTGCGATCTATGTGGTGGTGGTCGCGCTGTCACTTCCTGGCGGCGCACTCATGACCATCACAAGCGGGTTCTTGTTTGGACCGTTGCTTGGGGGCCTAGTGGCTGTGGTCGGTGCAACCATCGGCGCCACGATCATCTTCCTCATTGCCAAGACGTCCTTTGGTGAGCCACTCGCAGCGCGGGCAGGCCCCTGGCTTGAGAAACTGCGCGACGGCTTCCAGAAGGACGCGCTGTCCTACCTGCTGTTCCTGCGCCTGGTTCCTGCCTTTCCTTTCTGGCTGGTCAATCTTGCGCCAGCCGTTCTTGGAGTGGGCCTCACGACATATGCCATCGGCACTTTCCTGGGCATCATTCCTGGCACCTTCGCATTCGCTTTTGTTGGTGCGGGGCTCGACTCCATCATTGAGGCGCAGCAGACATCATTTGATGCCTGTGTTGCCGAAAAGGGGGCAGATGGTGGATGCACATTCGCTCTTGATCCCGGCTCTCTTCTGACGCCTGAAATTCTCATCGCCTTTGCCGCGCTCGGTGTGGTCGCGCTCATTCCTGTTGTCATTCGTCGTATTCGCGACCGCAAGTCGGCTGCCTAAAGGAACACAATCATGAAAAAGATCTCTACAGACATCTGCGTCATTGGTGGTGGATCCGGCGGCCTGTCGGTTGCAGCAGGCGCGGTCCAGATGGGCGCGAAAGTGGTGCTGCTTGAAGCAGGCGAGATGGGCGGTGATTGCCTGAATTATGGGTGCGTCCCGTCAAAGGCGCTGCTCGCTGCCGGCAAGCACGCCCACATGTTTGGACACTCAGAAGAGTTCGGCATCGCTGCCGCCGTGCCTCAGGTCGACTTCAAGAAGGTCAATGCACACGTCAAGGATGTGATCGCGACGATTGCTCCCATCGACAGCCAGGAACGATTTGAAGGACTTGGCGTCACGGTCATTCGCGAGTTTGGTCGCTTCAAGGACGCGCGTACCGTCATCGCAGGCGATACGGAGATCACTGCAAAGCGCATTGTAATCGCCACCGGCTCAAGCCCGTTCGAACCGCCAATCCCGGGCCTGGAAAATGTGTCGTTCTTCACCAATGAAAATATCTTCGACAATGATGTTCTGCCGGAGCACCTGATCGTCATCGGGGGCGGCCCCATCGGCATGGAGATGAGCCAGGCGCATCGGCGGCTTGGCGCGAAGGTCACGACGCTTGAGGGCGGCAAGGCACTTGGCAAGGACGATCCTGAACTGACAGCGATCGTCAAAAAGCGTCTCGTCGAAGAAGGCATTGATCTGCGCGAAGAGGCCATGGTTCAGCGCATTGAAAAGACCGATGCTGGTGTGCGTGTTGTGTTTGAAAAAGACGGCACCGAACAAAGCGTCGAAGGCTCGCATCTGCTCCTTGCCGTTGGACGCAAACCCAATGTGGACAAGCTTGATCTCGAGAACGCCGGTATTGAGTACACCAATCGCGGCATCAAGACGGATGAGCGCCTGCGCACGACAAACAAGAAAGTCTTTGCCATTGGCGATGTTGCGGGTGGCCTGCAGTTCACCCATGTGGCTGGCTATCACGCAGGCATCGTCATTCGGAATGCGCTGTTCAAGATGCCTGCCAAAGCTGATCACTCCGCTGTGCCCTGGGTCACGTATACGGACCCGGAAATGGCGCATGTGGGCCTTACCGAACAGCAGGCACGTGACGCCCATGGCGACAGCATGAAAGTACTGCGCTGGGAGTTCCACGAGAATGATCGTGCGCAGGCCGAGCGTCGCACCGAAGGCGTCATCAAGGTGATGGTCGACAAGAAGGGCGTTGTTCTGGGCGCGTCCATTGCCGGCGCGGGCGCAGGTGACCTGCTTGCTCCGTGGATTCTGGCTGTTGGCCAGAAGCAGAAGATCGGCACCATGGCGCAGTTCATCGCGCCCTACCCGACCATGACTGAGGTCTCCAAACGCGCAGCGGGATCTTTCTACACAGAGACGCTCTATAGTTCGCGGGTCCGGTTTGTGGTGAAATCACTAATGCGGATTTTCGGGTAAGGACGCAGCACGGCCCGGACACCAACCGGGCCTGGCAGCGGACGGGACATGGGCCAGGAAGAGCATACAGACCACGATACTAGGCCTGAGCACCGCTCAAGCCTGCAATCGCTGTTGCCCGCACGCCTGGCCCGCAGCCTGTCGGCTCAGCTTCTCGTCCTGACCGTCGCCTTTGTCATGCTGGCTGAGGTCTTCATCTATGTACCGTCGATCGCAAACTATCGCGAGACCTGGCTGATGGACCGGATCAATGCGGCACAACTGGCCACGCTTGCCGTTGTGGCAGCGGCAGAGCGTGGCGTGATGCCGGACCTTGAAGCAGAATTGCTCAAGAACGCTGAAGTCAAAGCTGTCGCCCTGAAGCGGGACAACCGGCGCGAGCTGCTTTTGGCAAGTCCCATGCAAGACATGATCGCGGCGCGGTATGACCTGCGCAATGCAAGCATATTGGCGCTGTGCTACGACGCCTTCGAAGTTCTGTTTTTTGGCGGCGGGCGCACTGTCGCTGTGGCCGGCGAACCTCGTTTCGGTGGTGGTGAGTTTATCGAGATCGTTATCGACGACACACCTTTACGCCAGGACATGATCGCGTTTTCTGGCAACATCCTTTTGCTGTCGATTGCAATTTCTATATTTACGGCGGCTCTTGTCTTTCTTGCCCTCAACCGCGCGCTTGTTCAGCCGATGATGCGCATCACAGCCAACATGGTTCGGTTCCGTCAGTACCCTGAGGATATTTCACGGGTGATGGTTCCGTCTGACCGGCGGGATGAGATAGGGACCGCCGAACGCGAACTGGCAGACATGCAAGGTGAGTTACGCCAGGCGCTGCGACAGAAAACTCGCCTCGCGGCGCTTGGAACAGCGGTCAGCAAGATCAATCATGATCTGCGGAACATTCTTGCAAGCGCTCAGTTGATTTCGGATCGCCTGGCGGGCGTCGATGACCCGCAAGTGCAAAAACTGGCTCCACGGCTCTTCACCTCCATTGACCGCGCCATCGCGCTGGCGACCGACACCATGAAGTTCGGCAAGGCGGAAGAGGCACCCACCCGAAAACAATATGTGCCGCTTGCGGACCTTGCCACAGAAGTTGTTGAAGCTGTTCTACCTGTGGACGAGACTCACATTCGTGCCGACATTCGCATTGATGAAGAAGAACAAGTGTATGCGGATGCGGATCAGCTGTTTCGCATTCTCCTCAATCTTGCACGCAATGCCGTTCAGGCCATGGAAGACGCCGATGGCGCCGGCACACTTACTGTTGCCTGCGAAATGACTGAAGGGGGCGGTCGCCTTGTGGTCGCAGACACAGGCCCCGGCCTGCCTGAAGATGCTCGCGACCATATGTTTGAGCCCTTTGTCGGAAGTGCCCGTAAGGGTGGCACAGGCCTTGGCATGGCCATCGCGGCGGACTTGGTACGCGCTCATGGCGGCCGCATTGAGCTTTATGAAACAAGGCCCGGCCGGACTGTCTTTCATATCTACCTGCCAGACCCGGATGGCAGCATTGCGCCGGCAGCCACTAGTGCAGCGGCTCAGTAGGATGCTACATCCCGCCCCATGAGCTGGGATCCTTCGATATATCTTAAGTTTGACGACAAGCGCACACGGCCTGCTGCAGAACTCCTTGGCCGCGTACCCGCTGATCACCCACAAAACGTTGTTGATCTTGGATGCGGACCGGGCAATTCAACCGCATTGCTGGCAGCGCGCTGGCCACAGGCAAAGATCGCCGGTGTCGACAGTTCGCAGGAGATGCTCGACAAAGCCGCGTCAACGGACATACCCGCCACATGGACCTGTGCAGACATCGCAGCATGGCAGAGCTCTGAACCGGTGGATGTGTTGTTCACCAACGCAGCACTGCATTGGCTTGGCGACCATCACCGCCTGTTTCCCTCACTGATGAACAATGTTGCTCCTGGTGGCACGCTGGCGATCCAGATGCCGCGCAACTTCGATGCACCCAGTCATACGCTGCTGCATGAAACAGTTGAGGAAACCGGCAATCCTAATCTCATTGCGTTGCTGCGTGATAACCCCGTTGCGGACCCCGATATCTATCACCGCATTCTCACGCCACATGCCGCTTCGGTGGATATCTGGGAAACAACCTACCTGCAGGTCCTGACCGGGGAAGACGCTGTTCTGGCATGGACAAGCGGCACGGCTCTCGTGCCGTTCATGTCAGTACTTGAGGGTGCAGAATGTGACCGCTTTATAGGCAACTACCGCCAGAAGCTGGCGGCGGCATATCCTCCGGAGGCGGATGGCTCAACGCTGTTTGCCTTCAAGCGGATCTTTATTGTGGCGCAAAAGCACTAGCGCGCACACTGTCGTCCGTCTGCATGGCAGAACCCGGTTATGGTGCATTGCAACCAAAGCCGACCAGTGCCACCCTTTAACCCTACGTGTGTGTAACTTGGTTCCAAGGGTTCTATGTCCACTCTTGATCTTGGTGTCATCGGCAACAGCAGCTATGGCGCACTTATTAATCCTCAGGGCCGCATCGTGTGGTCCTGCCTGCCGCGTTTCGATGGGGACCCGGTTTTCTGTGACCTTCTGAATGGCGGCGACAACGCGGTCGATGGCGGCAACTTTGGGTTCTGGGAGATTGATCTCGCAGACTTCGATCGAAGTGAACAGAACTACGAACCCAATACGGCCATTCTCAAAACACGTCTTTATGACAAACAGGGCAACGCAGTTGAGCTGACGGACTTTGCGCCGCGCTACCTCAACCACGGGCGCATGTTCCGGCCCGTCACAATCATGCGCCGAGTTGCCCCGCTGACCGGAACACCACGGATCACGATACGATTGCGCCCCAGGTTCAACTGGGGTGCGCGGGTGCCGGACGTCAGCCGAGGCACAAACCACGTGCGGTTTTTTCATACCGGTCAGACCCTGCGGCTCAATACCAACGCACCGCTAACTTATGTGTTGGATGAGGTGCCCTTCCTGCTGGAAGAGCCTGTGGACATGATGCTGGGGCCTGACGAACCACTGGCGGGCAATCTGCGCGAAACCGCAAACACCTTCGAGGAACGCACAGCGGACTACTGGCGGACCTGGGTGCGTCGGCTGGCACTGCCGCTTGAGTGGCAGGATGCGGTCATACGCGCCGCCATTACGCTCAAGCTGTGCACCTATGAAGAAACCGGCGCCATCATTGCCGCCATGACCACGTCCGTTCCAGAAGCCGCCCATACCCAGCGCAACTGGGACTACCGCTACTGCTGGCTTCGGGACGCTTTCTTTGTGGTGCGTGCTCTCAACTCCCTGTCGGAAGTTGAGACCATGGAACACTATTTGCGCTACCTGCATAACATCGTGGGTGAAGCCAACGATCACTTGCAGCCTGTCTGGGGCATCAGCCGAGAAGGCGCATTGGTGGAGAATGAGATCACCAGCCTGTCCGGCTATCGTGGCATGGGACCTGTGCGGGTCGGCAATCAGGCCTACGAGCATTTTCAGCATGACGTGTATGGCAATGTGGTGCTTGCAGCATCGCAATCGTTCCTGGATCAGCGCCTGTTCAAACCAGGCACAGAAGAAAACTTCAGCCGCCTGGAACATATGGGCGAGCTGGCGTTCAAGACGTACAACCAGCCTGATGCGGGCATGTGGGAGCTGCGCACCCGCGCACGCGTGCACACATCCTCAAGCCTCATGTGCTGGGCAGCCTGTGACCGGCTTGCGAAAATTGCGCGGCATATGGATTTCACGGACCGGGCGATGTACTGGCAGGAGCGGGCGGATATCATTCATTCCACCATCACGTCTGAAGCGTGGAATGAAGACATGGAATCTTTCGCCGAGAGCTTCGGCGGCAAAGGTGTAGAAGCCGGCCTGCTACTGATGGCGGAAGTCGGGTTCCTCAAGCCAGATGACGAACGCTTTCAAAAGACGCTTGATGCCGTCGAGCGCACGCTGAAGCGTGGCAAGCATATGTACCGCTATGCAGAAGCTGACGACTTCGGAGAACCGGAGACGGCCTTCAATATCTGCACGTTCTGGTACATTGATGCTCTGGCCCGTGTTGGCCGGGAAGACGAAGCGCGTGACATCTTTGAAGAGATGCTGAGTGCCCGTAACCCTCTGGGATTGTTGTCCGAGGACACAGACGTCAAAACCGGCGAGTTGTGGGGTAACTACCCGCAGACATATTCACTTGTGGGCATCATCAATGCGGCAATGCGCCTGTCGCGTCCCTGGGAGGACGAAGTATGAGCCGGCTCGTTGTTGTGTCTAACCGTGTCGGGCCTATTGGCGACGCAAAGCGTGCTGGCGGTCTGGCCATCGCGCTGGTGGAAGCGCTCAAGACATCCGGCGGCATCTGGTTTGGCTGGACCGGTGAAACCACCGAGGAGCCTGACAGTCGGCTCAAGCTGGAATCCGCCGGGCCGCTGACTCTGGCGACAGTTGATCTCTCCGAGGCGGATCACGAAGACTATTACAACGGGTTTGCCAATCGCTCCCTATGGCCGCTGTTTCATTTTCGCACCGGGCTTGTTCAATACGACCGACAGAACTTTGCAGGCTATGAACGGGTCAATGCGAGCTTTGCCAAGTCGCTCCTACCGCTTATCCAGCCGGACGATCTGATCTGGGTGCATGACTATCACTTCCTGCTATTCGCAGAAGAACTCCGCAAGCTTGGCTGCACGCGGCCTATCGGCCACTTCCTGCACATTCCCTTCCCACCACGCGAACTGCTAACGACGCTGCCGCACCATGAACAACTGGTACAAGCCCTGTTCGCATTCGACATTCTGGGCTTCCAGACCGAACATGACCGCGACCGGTTCTTTGACTATGTGCGCATGGAGGCCGGCGGCAGCATTCTGGGCGACAAGGCGCGTTGCTTCGGGCGCACTGTGACGGCCCGCCATTTCCCCATCGGGATCGATGCTGACAATTTCGTGGAATTTGCGGAGTCCGAAGAAGGCCAGAAACAGTTCACGTCCATGCGCGACATGCTGCGGGGCCGAAAGCAGATCATTGGTGTCGACCGCCTGGATTACACAAAGGGCCTGCCGGAGCGCTTCAATGCCTTTGAGCGCATGCTTGAAGACCATCCAGACAAGCGGGGTCAGACGAGCCTGCTGCAGGTAGCTCCGCCGTCCCGGTCAGATGTGACTGAGTATCAGGATTTGCGGCTGGAACTTGAAGGCATGGCCGGTCACATCAACGGGCGGTTTGCCGAGTTCAACTGGACACCGATCCGCTATCTCAACAGGTCGTTTGCCCGGCAGGCCCTGGCGGGTCTCTATCGTGCCAGCCATGTGGGACTGATTACACCTCTGCGCGATGGGATGAATCTTGTGGCCAAGGAATATGTGGCGGCGCAGGACCCGGAAGACCCCGGCGTGCTCGTGCTGTCGCGTTTTGCAGGTGCTGCGAAGCAGATGCGCGATGCCGTCATCATCAATCCTTATGATGTGCAGGGCATGTCTGATGCATTGGCCCGCGCCCTTGATATGCCCCTGGAGGAGCGCAAGCAGCGTCATCAGGCACTGCTGAAGAATGTGTCGGAAGAAGACATCAGTCATTGGCGTACGACCTTTATGGATGCGTTGACCAGCGTTGAGGATTCCGGCGTTACGGGCGGCAGCATTCATGCTGATCGGTCGGGGACCTCCAACGGGTCAGCAGCCTGAATGCCTGCGCGCACCACCAATCCCGTCCTTGTTGCGGATATTGGCGGAACAAACGCGCGCTTCTCGCTGGCGCAGCCGGGCGAAACAAAGCCTGATATGCCAACAGTGCTGATGACAGCGCTGTATCCGACACTGGAAGACGCCCTCAAGACGTTTCTTGATGAGACAGGCAACCCGGACATTGGCGGCGTCGCGATCTGCGCCGCCGGACCCGTTCAGGCCTCGGGCCGTGAAGCCTATGTTGAAATGACCAACTGCCCATGGGTTGTCAGCGCAGATGCCATTGCTGCTGCAACCGATGTCGACGCTCCCATTCTGGTCAATGACTTCACCGCTGTGGCTGTCTCGCTTCCGCATCTTGAAGACGAAGATGTGGTTCAGATTGGAGGCAACAAGGGACAGGCCGGCGCACCAATAGGTGTGCTTGGCCCGGGAACAGGGCTTGGTGTTTCAGGGTTGGTGCCGCACTCAGACGGCGAGTTTACGGCTCTCTCCGGTGAGGGGGGACACGTCTCGCTTGCGCCGGGCAATGAACGGGAAATCTCACTTCTGTTTCAGTTGATGCAGACCTATGGCCATGTATCAGCGGAACGTGTGCTGTGCGGCCCCGGCATGGAGACGCTGTATGCAGCCCTTGGCGCCCTGGATGGGTCGTCAGAGACGGGAAAGCCCACGGCGGCTGACATCGCCCGCATGGCGCAGGATGGCTCGTCACCTCTTGCACAGGAAACCGTCGAGGTTTTCACGGGCCTGCTTGGCTCGGCCGCTGGCGACCTTGCGCTCACACTGGGTGCGCAAGGCGGTGTCTATCTGGCGGGTGGCATTCTTCCGCGCTGGGGCGACTTGCTGAACCATCGGCTGCTGCGCCACCGATTTGAGGCGAAAGGGCGCTTCAAGAGCTATCTCGCAGAGATTCCACTTTACCTGATCACAGCACCGGATGTGGCCCTGATCGGCCTCACGTCACTGGCGCGGCGCAGCTAGTCCAGCACGACACCTTCACGACGAGGGTCTGCCCCGCCTTCAAGGTCGTCCCCAACCATACGCAGGCCATGCAGTCCGCTGGTGATCTCTTTCACCTCGACTGTATGGCCCCGTGCCCGCAGGCCATCTGCCAGCGTGCTGATAAAGGTGTTTTCCTCCAGTTCGAGCGTCGTGTTGCGATGGACGTGGCGCGGCATGTCGATTGCGTCCTGCACGCTCATGTCCCAGTCGAGAATGCCAATCAGGCTTTGCGCCACAAAGGCAATGATGCGGCTGCCGCCGGGCGAACCAATGGCGGCGTAAAAATCTCCGTTCTCATCAAGCACAATCATGGGTGACATGGATGAGCGCGGGCGCTTGCCGGCCTCAGGCCGATTGGCAATGGGCTTGCCATCACGCGCCGGACGGAATGAGAAATCCGTAAGCTGGTTATTGAGCAGGAACCCGCCAGCCATCATGTGACTGCCGAACGGCGCCTCGATCGACGTGGTCATGGAGACGACATGTCCCCAGTCATCGCGCACGACAAAATGGGATGTTGAATGCGCTGGCTTGGGGTCAGCCGCCACATAGGACGCTGACGACCCGGCCGGACGGCCAGCCGGGAGAGGGTCCTTGGACGATGTCTGGTCAGGGTGTATCTGGCGACTGCGCAGACGCAGATAAGACCGGTCCAACAGGCCTTCCAGTGGGACGTCCACAAAATCAGGGTCGGCGAGATACAGGTTTCTATCCGCGTAAGCGAGACGGCTTGCCTCGGAGATCAAATGGATTGCATCAGCGGACTGGGGCTCTGCGTTTTGCATGTAGAAGCTTTCCAGCAATCCCAAAATCTGCAGCACCGTCGTGCCGCCAGATGTCGGAGGCGGTGCTCCACACACCGTGTAGATGCGGTATGGCGCACACACCGGCTCGCGCTTTATCGGTTTGTAGGACGCAAGATCCGCCGCTGTCATACCGCCGGGATTTACCGGCGCGTTATTGACCGCAGCCAAAATCTCCTTGGCTATCTCGCCTTCATAGAAAGCACGAGGGCCCTGCTCTGCCAGTATACGGAGAGTTTTCGCATAGGCCGGATTTGCCAGAACCATGCCCACATCCAGCGGCACTGGATTTCCATCTTCGTCTTTTTCACCCGGCTTGAAGAAGTACTCATTGACCACCGGCATGCGCGGCAGAGCGGGCGACCAGTTGATGAGCTTATTGAGCCGTGGCGTGACCTCAAACCCATCTTCGGCCAGACGAATGGCAGGTGCGAACAGATCAGCCCACGGCAACCGGCCCTGCTCCTCATGGGCATCCGCCAGCATGGCGACAACGCCAGGGACGCCAACCGCATGACCACCCACCACCGCTTCGAAGAAGCTCATGGGTGTGCCGTCCTCTTTGAGGAAATGCTGTGGCGTCACCGAAGCCGGTGCGGTTTCGCGTCCGTCCCACGTCTCGACCTTGCGCGTGTCCTCATTCCAATAGACCAGGAATGCGCCACCGCCGATGCCGCTTGATTGTGGCTCCACCAAAGTGAGCACCAGTTGCACCGCAACCGCCGCATCGACAGCGGACCCGCCCCGCTCCAGCATTTCAAGTCCGGCGGCACTTGCCAGAGGGTGCGCAGCGCTGACCATGTGTTTTGGTTGCGGTGTCAGAACCGCGCTCATCAAATAGCCTACGGCCGCGAAGCCGACCAGGGATGCCATGAGGGTGAAGAACAGTTTCGCGCGCGCCATTGAACGGCCTTTTGTCGTGGTGGGCGCACAGCATAGCGAGGCATGGACGGCAAAAACCAGACTTGACACTTCTCGTGCAAGAACAGGTCTCGCGATTTACGCCATTTACGCATGTCAGACTGGCGCCTCGCACCCTTTGCACCACGTGCACGCCTTCGCGCATACTCCGCCACCTTCTGTTCCCCGCGAGGACACACCATGAGTGCAACGCCTTTCTCACCCGGCCCCCGCAATCTGATTACAGATGTGGAAGGAATCAGTGTCGGCCAGTCAGAAGATCTGGCAGCCCGCACAGGTGTCACCGTGGTGCTTCCTGCTGATCATACAATCGCAGCTGTTGACGTGCGCGGCGGCGGACCGGGCACACGTGAGACGGACTTGTTGTCCGCTGATTGTCTGGTGGATGCGGTCGACGCCATCGTCCTGTCCGGCGGATCGGTTTACGGACTCGAAGCGGCGTCAGGGGTGGCAGCGTGGCTTGGGGCGCGGGGGCGTGGCTTTACGTTTCAGACTACGCATCTGGTTGCACCCATTGTGCCGCAAGCCATCCTGTTTGACCTGACAAATGGCGGCGACAAGGACTGGGGCGAGATGCCCCCCTATCGTGCGCTGGGCATGGACGCTGTCGCTGCTGCCGGTGACACCTTTGGGCTGGGCAACAAGGGTGCCGGGCTTGGGGCCCGTGCCGGTGCACTGAAGGGCGGCATCGGCAGTGCATCTGTATTGGCACCTGCCGGGTTTACGGTTGGTGCCATTGCTGCGAGCAATCCATTTGGATCAACGGTGATGCCAGGTAGCGCCCGCTTCTGGGCTGCACCCTTTGAAAAAGCGTCTGAACTTGGCGACCAAGGACAACACCCAGCCCCTGACTCCCTTCCCGATGATCCTTATGCAGACAGTAAGATTGGCGCGTCGCCGGGTATGAACACCACCATCGGTGTTGTTGCGACCGACGCTGCGCTCACCCCGTCAGAGACACGTCGCGTCGCCATGATGGCGCAGGATGGCTATGCGCGTTCCGTGCGGCCGGTTCACACGCCGTTTGACGGGGACGTCGTGTTTGCCATGGCGACCGGCACACGCGCGCTGCCCGATGATGCTGCCCGTCCTGCCATGGTGGCCATGCTGGGAGCCCTGGCTGCTGACACGCTGGCCCGCGCAGTAGCGCGTGGTGTGTATGAGGCGGAGACACTGGCTGACAGCGTGAGCTACCGCGAGGCGTTCCTGCTTAGCTAGGCGAAACGCCAAAGATGAGCGGGGCGACAAATGTCGCCAGTCCGGCGATCAGCACAATTCCAATGATGTTCAAGGCAAAACCCGCACGCATCATCTGCGGCACAGTCACGTAGCCGGACGCAAACACGATGGCGTTGGGCGGCGTCGCCACGGGCAACATGAAGGCGCATGAAGCTGCCATGACGGCCGCGACCGAAAGCACAACCGGCGAATGGCCGGTTGCTTCAGCTATCGCAGCGACCACCGGCAGCAGCGCTGCAACAGTTGCTGTGTTGCTGGTGAGTTCCGTCAGGAAAATCACCATGGTGGCAATGGCGAGGACGAATACCAGCAGCGGCAGCCATGCAAGAACGCCCATGCCGTCTCCCAATGCGGCAGCAAGACCCGTGCTGGAGAAGGCACCTGCGAGAGCAAGCCCACCACCGAAGAGTATGAGCACGTCCCACGAGATGTTTTTTGCGTGTGCCCAGTCAAGGAGCCGGGCGTTTTCGGGCTCTAAGGCGTCACCTGGTGACACTTTGTTGCCCGCGGGAATCAAAAACAGGGCCAGAGCCCCGGCTATGGCAATGCCCGGGTCAGAGAGGCCGCTGAGCAGCGGGATGTCATCAAGCAAAGGTCGGAACAGCCAGAGAATGGCCATGGAGGCAAACACAATTGCGACACGGCTCTCCGGCGCGGACATGTGCCCCAGTGCATGAAGCTGGGACCGCACTTCTTCCTGACCATGGGCGACGTCCGCGTCGCTTGCGCCAAGATCAAACCGATAGACAATTCGTGTCAGGACCAGCCACACGGTCGGCAACATAATGATGACCAGCGGCATGGCCAGAATCATCCATCCTGCAAACGAAACTTCAAAGCCAAACTCCTGTGCAAAGAAGGCGGCGAACAGGGCGTTGGGCGGTGTGCCGACGAGGGTGGCGATGCCACCGATGCTGGCGCTGTAGGCAATGGCCAGCATGGTTGCGAGGCCAAAACGCTGTGCATCCTCGTGACTGGCATTGGGGCTGTTGAGGATCACCACGGATACGACGGACGCTGCGATGGGCAACATCATGATGGTGGTCGCCGTGTTGGATACCCACATGCTCAAAAAAGCCGTGGCCACCATGAAGCCCGCTATCAGCCGCGTTGGTGACGCTCCTGCACGCACGGCGATGGAAAGCGCAATGCGCCGGTGCAAGTTCCAGCGCTGCATGCCCTGGGCCACCAGAAAGCCGCCCATGAACAGGAAGATGAGAGGGTGCCCGTAAGAGGCTGCTGTCGGGCGAATGGGCTGGATGCCCAAAAGGGGAAAGGCCACCAAGGGCACAAGAGCTGTCGCAGCAAGTGGAAGCGCTTCGGTGGCCCACCAGATTGCCATCAGCGAGGCAACGGCCAATGTTGCCCACGCGGCGTCCGGCATGCCCGCGGGCGCGCCGATCAACATCAGGATCCCGAAGCTCGCCGCTCCACTGACCAGGCCCAGCAATCGATGGTGGTGCTGCGGTCGACCGGCTCTATCCGCCGCTGCCAGAACGTGCGGTGCCATCTCGTCTTTCGACGATCCGGAGGGAGTGTTGCCTTGGTCAGCCATCCGCAAACG
Organism: Pyruvatibacter sp. HU-CL02332; assembly: GCF_040362765.1. Lineage (NCBI taxonomy): Bacteria > Pseudomonadati > Pseudomonadota > Alphaproteobacteria > Hyphomicrobiales > Parvibaculaceae > Pyruvatibacter > Pyruvatibacter sp. HU-CL02332. The sequence goes on along the minus strand of NZ_BAABWK010000001.1, from coordinate 1,739,849 downwards.
GCCTCACATGCTAACGAACGTAGACGCGCACTTCATTGGCGGCCACATCGCCACGTGTCGTGGCTGAGAGGCGGATGCGATCTGCGGGCAGGCCCATCTCGTTCATGGTGCGCACCACTGATTCAGCGTTGCGGCGAGACTGGCTCTGACCAAGCTGCACACGATCCGGGCTGCCAGCTGATGGGCTGACGGCTACCACGTCAAACTGCGCGGCGGGACGTACTTCCAGCGCACGGCTCAGCGCTGTGTAAAGCGCCTGCTGATACTGCACATTCGGGCGATCAAAGCGGATCGTCACCAAGGCAGGCGTACCTGCTGCAGGGGCCGGGCGTGATGCGGATGTAGCCGCAGGCGGTGCAATGTTCGACACCGCGAGGCCGGACCCGAACAGTTCGCCGGTCTTGATGGCGTTGGCGAGTGTTGTGAGGCTTGACCGCTCATTGGCGACGTAGGTCGTCTGGCGGGCGATGTCGTCACGCAGTTCGGTGAGCAGACGTTCGATCAGAACAGTTGTCTGGCGCGTTTCATCCTGAAGGATGCGCAGCTGACGATGATCTTCCTCGATTGCACCGGAGAGCGAGAATGTCGCCTGTGTGGCTTCCAGAAGATAGTTGGCTGTGGATGCGTTTGTCGCGATCTCAGTGGAGAGACCAGACATGGTGTTGATGTCTGCTGAGATGGAATCGAGTTCAGCCTGGGCTGAGTTCCACTGGGTCACCAGTTCCGGGTTGCCCGGTGTCGTGCCGCGCTGAAGACGCGAGGCGATGGCGCCCTTGGTCTCGTGGTAGTCACGCGAATTGGCCGTGGCACGGGCGCGGGCAGTATTCACCCGATCCGTCTGCGTCACCATGGTGCTCTGCAGGCCGCGGAGTTCTTCGCGCAGGCCTTCAATCTTGGCGCCAACAGTGGTGCCCGTGTTGCTGCCGGCTGTGACGCTAAGAGCTTCAAAGCTGCGTGCAGCGACGCCAACGTCGGTTGCAACGCCGGTTGTGCCCGCGGCGTTAGATGCGGATGTTGTGCTGCGGCCTGAATTGCCGAACAGATCCGAGTTCTCAAACGCTGCGCAGCCGCTCAAAAGAAGGGCCGCACCGACCGCGAGGGTCAGCGTGGACAGTTTGAGGGAGTGGGCGCGGGGTGCATTTACAATCTGAGGGGTGGTCATCGCGCGCTCTTGTTACCCTTTGTTTCTTGCAGAGAGACGGTGCTTCCAACCAAGTCTTGGCCCGAACAGATGTCCGGCACATATCGCCAAAACCCTTGAGAAGACTGGCCCCCTGAAAACGGACACGCCGCCCTGATGGCAAGCGCCCGACTGATTACGGATACCGGATGTTGACGCGCGAAGCCCCCTGGCCCCTTCCCGTCTTTCCGGCGAAATGGATGTCTGCTCTGCATCTAATAGTGCAGCGCGAAAGCGAAGTCACTCTAACCAATGCGGAATCCCCCCACAAGCGCGGCTTTTATGGTGAATCAGGCTGTTTTTTGGCAATTCGGGTCAGCGCGGCGTCTCAAGCAACTCAGAATATGCCGCCGAACCCGTTTTTGGCCGGGCCGCCGCAAGAATCACCGACGACGCGCTGATTGCCTCTTGCGCTTGGATGCGTGGTGCATTAGAGCTTCACGCCTTCGCGGGCAGGGCACATATCCCCTGCACTTTGCGTCTATCGCAAGGCTCCACCCTTGGAGCCCATCCATCCCGTGAAACCTGCGCCGGTAGCTCAGCTGGATAGAGCACCAGACTACGAATCTGGGGGTCGGGAGTTCGAATCTTCCCCGGCGCGCCACTTCCCCGCTTTTTGAGACCTGAAATCTTACGAGGCCTTTATTGCCTCAGGAAAATTGGCGTTGGCGTTCCGGCGCTTAAAGCTGCCCGGATAGGAAGAAGAGCGCCTGCCATTCATCTGTGTTGGTGCGGCTTGAGTCGCGGTCCAACGGCTTGGCCAACTCAAAACCGGCGTTGAAATCGTCCGCAAAGGTCAGCCGGATGCCGGCCCCGGCGGACGACAAGGACTGCCGGGCGTCACCAAAGACCACGTTTCTGTTCCATACAGCGCCTGTGTCGTAGAACGCATAAATCTGCGGGCGGGACACCCAGGCCAGTTCGATGTCAGGAGCGATCGTGAACTCGACTGAACCCGCAATCCCGTCATCACCGGTCAGCTCGCCATATTCAAAGCCTCGACCGAACCGGGCCCCTCCAAGACTGAACTCTTCCGAGGAAACAAGCGCGTCAGTCGCCCTTTGCGCTCTGCCTGCCAGCGTCAAAGAAAGCAGATCACCAACAAGCTGCTGATAGCGGGATACATCCACGGTCAGTGTGGCGGCCTGTGGGTCAGCATCGGTCCTCGACAACAGCGGATCGCCTCGCTTGGCAGCATTCATAAGGCGAACACCCTTGGATGCCCGGAACGTGACGTAACTGCGGCCACCCCAACCATCCGCAGTCATGCCCGACACACTGCCGCGCAGAACCACAAGATCTTCATCGAAGACGGTACCGAAGTCCGTACGTTCTTCCGCACTTCTGACATCAAGGCTGGCATTGAGCCAGATGTTTGCATCCCGCGCGCGCACAACTGGATAGGCCAAGCTTGCCGACACTGACTTGAGATTACTCTCATCGCCCACAGCATCGAGGGTACCGCCGGCGTCAATCCAGCTTGCTGTTCCCGACACGCTCATCTGCAATCCACTGGAGCCGATGGGCATCGCGTAACCAATGCGGATAAGTTTCAGTTCGCGTGGCTGGCTTGGCACAGTAAAGCCCGCAACGGACACGGCATCACCAAAGCCGATTGTATTTCGCAGCTCGACACTTGCGCCGGCCTGAACGGGCCCGACTTCTGCTGAACCACGATTGTCCACAAAGAATGAACCGCCAATACGGTCGAGGCCTATTTCAAGTGCAAGGGTATGCGCGCCTGGCACCGCGTCATCTTCAGACAGAACTGCATCATTGAGCGTGACGCCAGGCATGTCATTGATGAGCAACATGTTGCGCTCAAGCGTATTGAGGGTAAGTGGGCGCTCTTCTGTAATGCGCGCCGCATAACCTTTGATGGCGTACTCCGGCACCGTGCCATCTGTCGTTACATGGCTTACATACCCTTCAATAATCTGAATACGGATTATTCCGGTTGTAACGTCCTGAGGCGGAAGTATGGCGCGTGACAGCACATAGCCTGCGTCGCGATAGAGCGCTGTGATGCGACCGGCAATAGCTTCAAGTTCGGCCGACCCAATTTGGGTTGCGAGGAGCGAAGCATATGTTGCGGCGATCTCTTCGCCAGAAAAGGCCGTAGCCCCTTCAACAGTCACACCGCTTAGAATGAAAGGTGGAACGTTGATGTCGTCGGTACCCGCACCGGCAATACCGAGGCTGAGGTCATCAGCGGTCGGCTTGCGCGAAGGCGCTTCACGCTCAATGAGCTGGTCTTCAATGCGGCTGGGGTCTGCTTCCTGCGAGGCCTGAGAGTGAGCGTCCTGTATCCACATCGTTGCGCACAGGGCAGGCACGGTCACCGCGAGCATCACAACATGCGGTATGCGGTCCAGGGTGTGGAAATGCAGGAGAGCCATTTTCGTTGAGCATTGAGTCCTGGTTGCCGACAAACATTTTAGCGATCCCGCTTTGGGACAAGTGCTGGCTGCAACCAATGAGTGCTGCCATCCCGAAGCTTAAGAATTACCTACTCACTCAAATACACCCCTTCGGGTTAAGTGATTCTTTCCTTTACTTCCAATGCCTTGTTTCAAAATTTTAGACATATGCCAGACTTCGGTTGGGGTCGGATAAGCCCGACATGGAGAGAACAATTATGCGCCACATCCAGAATGGACTGGCATACGCAGCTATCGCTCTCGCGATGGTTGTGTTTTCGAACACAGGCCACGCTGAGTCCGCATGGCAAGTCGAGTCCCGCAGCGGTGATGTGTGGATCGCGCAAGAAGGTGCGACGCCTGTTGCGCTAGGCGGCGAGCAGACGCTGACGTCCGGTACGATGCTTACAACCGGGGCCAATGGGCGGGTGATTATCCGTCGTGGCGAAGAGGCCATTGTTGTTGCGCCGAATACGAGTATTCAACTGGCGCCCCAGAGCCGGCAGGGCCTTGCGACAACCATCATTCAGTCAATCGGCACAATTCTTCTGTCAGTCGACAAGAAAGACCATCAGCATTTTGAGGTGGAAACGCCTTATCTGGCTGCTGTGGTGAAAGGTACCAAATTTGCCGTCACCGTGGCTGGGGGCAAGTCCTCCGTACACGTGGTGCAGGGTGCGGTTGAGGTTATGGATTTTGAGTCCGGCGACGTGGGCATGGTGCGCCCCGGCCAGACTGCTGATGTTTCCGCGGGATCAGGCGTTGGTCTGTCAGTGACAGGGCCAGGTGCGGCAGCACCTGCCAAGGCACTTAGGGCCGGTCGCACGCCACGTGTGGTTGCTCCAGCGACGCGCGCCGCTTCCCCAGGTGCTAGTGCACCTATGAACGTTGCCCCCAAATCGCAGGCACCCGTTCGTATCAAGTCCACAATGGGCGTGCAGCGGCTGGATGTTCCAGCAGCTACCGGTGGTCTGGTGCGCCAGAGTGTTTCAGGAACAACAGCCGGCGCTGTGAAGAGCAACATTGGTGCTGCTGTCGAGGCACGCAGCAATGCGGGCTCCAAGGCAAAGACCAATGCCACGGTCAACGGCAAGGCCAATGGACTGGCTGGCAGTGTTGCATTGTCGGCCACTACGTCCGGTGGCGGAGGTGGTCTGGCCTTAGGCGCGTCAAATGCAAAATCTGGCAGCAATGGCGGCGGGCTGGCGCTTGGCGCATCAAATAGCAAAGCCGGTGGCGGCGGACTCGCGCTGGGAGCCTCAAACAGCAATGCCGGCGGAAATGGCGGCGGGCTGGCTCTTGGTGCCTCAAACGGCAATGCCGGCGGCAACGGTGGTGGCCTTGCCCTAGGTGCCTCAAACGGCAATGCCGGTGGAAACGGCGGCGGGCTGGCTCTTGGTGCCTCAAACGGCAATGCCGGTGGAAACAGCGGCGGGCTGGCTCTTGGTGCCTCAAACGGCAATGCCGGTGGAAACAGCGGCGGGCTGGCTCTTGGTGCCTCAAATGGCAACAACGGCAACAACGGCAACAACGGCAACAATGGAAATGGTGCTGGCAACGGCAACTCCGCCGCAACCGGAAATGGCAATGCCAAGGGCAAGTCGAAGGGCTGACGTTAACCGTCGCTAATCCCCTGATACCGCATACTCATCAGCCGGGCAGGCAACTGCCCGGCTGATTTTCTATGTGGAGGTGCCGCAGGACATGCAGCGGCTTGTTCAGGGATGTGCTGTGTTTTTCATCGCCATGGGCGCTTTTGCGTTCGGCGCGCTGGAAACCCTTGAGCTCGCGCTGCTGGAATCTCGCTTCAGTCTTCTTGATCGATCTGCATCCGGAGAAGTCGTCGCCGTCCAGATTGATGCCCGGTCCGTCCAGGAATTGGGCCAATGGCCGTTACCACGCAATACATATGCCTTTGTAGTCCGGTCACTGGTCGCTGCAGGTGCGGATGAAATTGCCATTGATGTGGACATGAGCGCCCGGACCAATGAGAACGAGACGGCCGCACTCGCGCGCGCGCTTGAAGATGCAGGCGGTCATGTGATCCTCCCGGCCTTCACGCAGCTGGCGCAACCCGGCGTGTATGACGGAAATCTTATCGACGCTGAACCGACACCTGAACTCACTCCCCATGCCTGGCTTGGCAGCGTCAATGTTGTTCCGGACAAAGATGGTCGTCTACGTCAACTGATGCACGGCATGTGGAATGCGGATGGCGCGTTTCGATACTCCATGTTTGCGCTGCTTGCAGGTAAGGCAAAGCCAAAGCCGGAACCGTTCTACGTCGACTACGGCATAGATGTGCGCACGATCCCCCGCATCTCTTTTGTGGATGTGATGGACGGACGGTTCGACGTCAATGTTGTGAATGGCAAACGCGTCATCATCGGCGGCACCGCGGTTGAACTCGGTGACCATTTTGCTGTGCCGCGCTATGGCGTCATGTCAGGGCCGATGGTCCAGGCAATGGGATTTGAGACACTTCATCAGGGTCGCGAAATACACCGGACCGGACCAATTGGTGTTGTTCTTCTCGTTATCCTGGTTCTGGCAGGCGCTTTGTGCATGCCTCAACAACGAGGCTGGATCGGGCATGCGGCCATTGTAGCGGTTGCAGTTGTCGGTTTGCTCGCAGTCTCTGGACTGCTTCAGCATTTCGCGGCCATTAGTCTCGATATACTACCTGCCCTGTTTGCTCTGATGCTGCTGTTTGGCCTTCAGCTTGTACTCATGTCAGATCTGCAAAGGCGCAATGCGGCTCGACAGAAGCGGATTGCCTCTCATCAACGTATTCTCCTGGACCGTGTCGTCTCGGACAGCTTCGATGGGATTGCGATCCTTGATGCCAATGGCTGCATTGAACAAGCCAACAAACAGACATTTGACCTGTGCAACGCGCCGCATACAGGCACTGCAGCCAACCTTGACTACCTGGTCGAGAATCTGTCGCTTGATCGCGACAGGCCTGCGGGAGGCTGGCACAACGTACCGCTAGGTGAGCCGGTACTAGGCCGCGTTGTCAGGGAGGGGACCGAACACCATCTGGAGATAAGGCTCAACCGCAGCGAGGTCCCTGTTGATACTCCGTTGCCAAACGGAAAGATGTATCGGCATGTACTGGGCCTTACGATCCGCGATGTGACCGACAGCATTCGCGCCGTGACAGCGCAACGCGAAGCACGGGAGCAGGCGGAACGGGCCAACCGTGCGAAGACAGATTTCATCGCCAATATGAGCCATGAGTTACGCACTCCGCTCAACTCGGTTATCGGGTTTGCGGAGTTGATGGAGCAGCAGGCGCTAGGTCCTCTCGGGTCGCCCGATTATCAGGAATATGCGGCGCATATCAGCGGCAGCGGGCGTCATTTGCTTAGTATCGTCAATGACATCATGGATGTAACGCGCGCTGAAATGGGCGATGTGCAGCTTGCGGACGATGCAGTTTGTCTTGCTGAAATTGCCGAGGGTGCCATCCACGCAGCGCGCGGAGATACCGATTCCTGCGCTCACGTCATTCGGACCGAGTTTGATTTTGACGTCGGAGAGGTTCTGGCTGACGGCCCCCGCATTCAACGCGCCATCGGCAATCTCATCAAGAATGCCGCCTGTTACTCACCTCCGGACGCACCCATCACCGTTCGCACACGCACTAACCAAGGCGGCCAGCCGATCGTTGAGGTTGAAGACCAGGGCGATGGCATTCCTGCAGACATGCTTTCATCCATCCTGATGCCATTTCAGCAGGTCAAGGCGTTTGCACACCGAACCTCAGACGGTGTCGGTCTGGGGCTGACCGTCGTTGCCGCCTTCATGAAGCTGCACGAGGGCACCATTGAGATAGACAGCTCGGTCGGAGAAGGAACAACAGTCCGCCTAGTCTTCCCCGCGTCCCGAAGGGTTGCATCTCACGCTGCCAGTGCTGCTGAATAGTCATCGTAGGCAGCGCGGGATTTCACCGGGTCTGACATGTTTGTAATGCAAATCTCCTGCATGTGATTGGCAGGTGATCGGCGGTTCGGCGCACAAATGTTTTCAACGTGACCGTGGATTGCGGTTGGGCGGGGGCGCTCAGAAAACACACTTCAAGGCTGGACCAACACATGCAGAATTCTCACACCTTCCTCACGCGCTCTGCGCGTGCCACGGCTATTGCCGCCCTTGCTTCCGTCGTCACGACGGCCGCGTACGCCGAAGACAATGACCATGACTGGTATCTGTCTCTCAATGGTGGCGCTAGCATTCACACTGATGACGTGGAGTTCACCAACGGCACAAACACCGTTGAAACGGACTTCGATACCGGCTTCACGTTTGGCGGCGCCGTCGGGTACCGGTGGACCGACTACAATTTTGGCGGCTTCGTTCCGCGTACGGAGCTTGAGGTCAGCTACACAGAAAATGACGTCGACACCATCGACTTCTCCGGCAATGGCGCAGGCAACGAAGTGGTTGCGGACGGCAGCCAGATTTCAAATGTCGGCATCTATGGCAACGTCTTTTTCGACCTGCCAAATGTCATCAGCAATGACCTCACGCCCTATATCGGCGGTGGCGCGGGCATCAATATTGTCAGCCACAACCTGCTGTACGGTGCCGGTGGACTGAACCTCAATGATGATGGTGACACCGTGTTTGCCTGGCATGTGACAGGCGGCGTCAACTATGCGCTGTCTGAACAGCTGTCGACCTTTGTGGATGTCGGCTTCCGGCAGGCCGTGGATGCTGGAAGCGTTCGGCGCGCAGGCAGCCGCGCACTGACCGGCGCTGCCGGCGGCACATTTGAAGATGATATCAACTCGATTGTTGTGCGCAGCGGGCTCTCCGTCGATTTCTAAGGTGGATGCGGGCCAGCCCTGAAAAGGGGCTGGCCCGGCCTTTTCAGGGCCCACATGCAAAACCCCCTTCCCGATCGCATTAATGGGTGTTTCTAATTTGAAATTGGCCGCTATAGTCCGGCATTGATTTCAAGAAACGGCCTTACGAGGGGAGAGCATCGATGTCTGACATTCTGGCGAAGTCTGCGCACTACATTGACGATGGGGTGTATGAAGGTGCCGGGCTGATCAATCGTCCGACGACAGAGCTTTCCGAGGTCGGCGATGGCGTTGCCATCATTGAAGCCTTCAGCCATGTGGTGGCCCTCAAGTCCGGTGACGGCGTGGTGCTCTTCGACACTAGCCTCGATGCTTTTGCTGGTGGTGTCGTCAAGTCGCTTCGGCGCTGGACCGATGAGCCGGTGACGCATGTTTGCTACACCCATGGCCATGCGGACCATGTGGGCGGTACCGGTGCCATTTTGTGTGATGCCTGTGAGCGCGGTCATACACGCCCGCAGGTTGTTGCCCATGAAAATGTGAGCCCGCGCTTCCGGCGCTACGAGCTGACCAATGGATACAACTTCACTATCAATGCCCGACAGTTTGCTCCCGCTACGGAACTCAAGATGGGCGGCGGAAGCGGCAATGAAGGGGGACCACCGCAGCCACGTCGGTTTGGACCTGACCCCTGGGTTGATCCGGATACGACGTTTCGCGATGCGATGACGTTGCGCGCGGGCGATCTGACATTTCAGCTGAACCATGCGATCGGCGAAACAGATGATCATCTGTGGGCCTGGATACCCGAGCACAAGGCCATTTGCTCCGGCGATTTTGTGACGTGGGTTTTCCCCAATGCCGGGAACCCACAAAAAGTGCAGCGGTATCCGCTTGAATGGGCAAAGGCACTACGCGACATGGCGGCCAAGGAGCCCGAGTTGCTGCTTCCTGCACACGGGCTGCCGATTGAAGGCAAGGCGCGTATCGCCTCGGTGCTGGACACGATCGCTACCGCGCTGGAACTGCTGGTACAGCAGTCGCTGGAGATGATGAACAATGGCGCGCGGTTTGACGAGGTGTTGCACTCGGTCAAATTACCGTCTCACTTCATGGACAAGCCTTATCTCAAGCCCGTGTATGATGAACCAGAATTCATTTTGCACAATATCTGGCGGCTCTATGGCGGCTGGTATGATGGCAACCCATCGCGCCTGAAACCGGCGCCGGATGCGGCTCTGGCTCAGGAAATGATATCGCTCGCGGGCGGCGTCGGCCCTGTGGTTGCTCGTGCGCAAACCCTTGCTGGCACTGGCGTAGAGGCTGACATGCGACTGGCCTGCCATCTTGTTGAATCCGCCGCCCTTGCAGAGCCGGACAATCGGGAAGCGCATGCGGCTCGCGCTGAAATCTATGGTGCGCGACGGCAGGCAGAACTGTCTTTGATGTCCAAGGGCATTTTTGGCTGGGCGGAGCGAGAGTCACGCCTCAAAGCCGGCGAGAATGACGTCTAGAAGAGACTGACCACCCGAGATGGGGTTTCGTCCTCATCCAGAAGCGTGCGCAGCTGCACCAGCATGGCAGCATCAGAGCGCGTCATGCCTGTGGCTATGGTGATCTGACCGCCCGCAGCATCCAGGCGCGGGCGGCCATCATCGTCTCGGGCCACAATTTTGTAGGTGTCAGTGTCGCGATCATGGGCCACACCCCAGGGGGCGGGCGTTGCATCCTGCAGCCATTGTTGAAAAAGACCTTTGACGCGGGCGTCCAACATGAGCGCTTTTCCACTTCCTTTGGCACCTGAATGCGTCATGCGCAGTCGGGCACTCATGCGGCAGGGATTCGCCCATCCGCTCTGATAGGAGTTTCGCAAAGCAAAGTGACAGTTCTCAAGTCCTTTCGTAGAGAAAGCGCTCAGTAATTCGCTGGTCTTTGAAAAGCAATTGACCCGAATACACATGTGCATTCGGGTCAATGATAGGCATGGCAACCAGGATCTTGTCCTGGCGTCAGGCCGCCTTGCGATATGGGATGCTCGCTTTTGGATAGGTCACGATGTCATCTGTGACACCAGCTCCGGCGCGATAGGCCGCAAGAGTGGTTTCGCTCAGATGTATCCAGCCACCCACGAGTAGCGTGCCGTCGTCGAGCGTGATTGGCTCACCCAGCCTCTCAACGAATTCGGGGTTCGCGCGTGATTGGAACTCGAGGAGTTTGGGCGGCATCTCGAAGATGACGCGGTCGGCGCCGACGCTCAGCAAGAACTCAACGAATCCGATGCCCAACTCGGACAGCGTCTGACGCCGTTCTTCCACGGACAGTTCCGGGGCGGCGCTCATCCGTGTGCCTTCCCAGACCTTTGGGTCCTTGGGAATCGGGCGGGTCTGGATAATGTTCGGCCAGACGTGCTCTGCCAGATAAGGCTGAGTGGTGGGAATAAGGCGCATGCCGCCCATCACTTCGCCCGTCTCGGGCCGACGCTTGATCAGATAGACCGTCGCAGGCGTATCAAACTGGTCATACTCAAGGTTGTCGAAATGGGGAATGTCCCAGCCTTCACGTTCTATGAACAGCCGGTAGCGCATGCGGTGATAGTCCACCAGAGCGTCCCCAAACTCGTTTGCAGTCGAAAATGTCATGCACTCAATCATTTAAGCCTCCTGCTTACTAGAAGGCTCCATTCCCATCGATTTTGTGAAGCATCACACCTATGTAGGTAGAGAGTTGACCCGCAGGACTCGCGCATGTCCGCGATTGACGGGCAAAATTTTCAGAAAAAAAGGCGCTCTCTTCTGCCCTTTCCCTCACCCCAATGGCGCGGGTAAAGTGCGGACATGACCAATAAAACTGATTTGATCGTCGGGCCGGCGTCCCGAAACTACTACTCACAACGGCTGCGGCTTCACTATGTGGACTGGGGAAACCCGGATGCTCCACCGCTGCTGCTGGTGCATGGCGGGCGCGACCACTGCCGCAACTGGGACTGGGTGGCCGAAGAGCTGCGCCACGACTACCATATCATCGCGCCTGATCTGCGCGGGCACGGTGACAGTCAGTGGATGGTCGGCGGCACCTACATGATCAATGACTATGTCTATGATATTGCGCAGCTCATTCATCAGTTGAAGCTGGCGCCTCTCAAGATCCTGGCGCACTCCTTTGGCGGTGCGATCTCGCTTCGCTACACAGGCATCTACCCAGAGACGGTTGAGAAACTGATTGCGATTGAGGGCCTTGGCCCACCGCCGAAAATGCTAGCACAGCGCGCAGGCAAGCCGGCGGACGAACGGCTGTCAGGCTGGATCGACCAGATGCGCGGCCTATCAGGGCGCTCACCGCGTAAATATCCAGAGCTGGAAGACGCCGTGAAGCGGATGCAGGAAGAAAACCCGCATCTCAGCCCGGAACACTCACGACACCTGACCGTGCACGGCATGATTCAAAACGAAGACGGGACATGGTCCTGGAAGTTTGACAACTACGTCCGCGCCTTTCCGCCGGACCGGTGGGACTCTGAGGAAACCAGCGCCTTGTGGGGTCGCATTGAGGCTCCCGTCATGCTGGTGCGCGGCACCGACAGCTGGGCGTCTGACCCGACTGAGGACGGCCGGATCAAAGCCTTCAAGAACGCCAAGGCGGTGAATGTGGAGGGCGCAGGTCACTGGGTCCATCATGACAAGTTCGATGAGTTCATGGGCCTTGCTCGCGACTTCCTCAAAGACTAATCATCAGCATACGAACGGATAACATGTCTCAGCAGCTCTTTCTTGGCCGCGGTGCCATTGACCAGCACCTGTCTCTCAAACTGGCCAACCGCCATGGGCTGATCGCAGGTGCGACGGGTACAGGCAAAACCGTATCCCTCCAGATCCTGGCAGAGGGCTTTTCAGAAGCCGGTGTTCCCGTCTTCATGGCAGACGTCAAAGGCGATCTGTCCGGTATGTCGCAAGCGGGGGTGTCGAAGGACTTTCTTGAGAAGCGCGCCGCTACCATCGGGCTGGACGACTACAAATATTCTCAGTACCCGGTTGTGTTCTGGGACGTGTTCGGCGAGCAGGGGCACCCGGTCCGCACGACAATCTCGGAGATGGGGCCGATCCTGCTGTCCCGGCAGCTGGGGCTCAATGACACGCAGGAAGGTGTGCTGACCATTGCGTTCCGGCTAGCAGACGAAGACGGTATGCTGCTGCTGGACCTCAAGGACCTGCGCGAAATGCTGTCCTTCATGTCTGAAAACACAAAGGACATATCGGGGCGCTACGGCAATGTGACCACAGCGTCCATTGGCGCAATCCAGCGACGCTTGCTCACCCTGGAAACCCAGGGTGGTGACAAGTTCTTCGGAGAGCCCGCCCTGCGCCTACAGGACTTAATGCGGACCACCTATGATGGTCGGGGTCAGGTGAATATCCTTGCATCCGACAAGCTCATTCGTGCGCCACAGCTTTATGCCACCTTCATGTTGTGGCTGATGTCAGAGTTGTTTGAGGAACTCCCAGAAGTCGGCGACCCGGAGAAACCGAAGCTGGTTTTCTTCTTTGATGAAGCCCACCTGCTTTTTGACGATGCACCAAAACATCTGGTGGACCGCATTGCACAGGTTGTGAAACTCATCCGCTCCAAAGGGGTGGGCATCTATTTTGTCACGCAGAACCCGCTTGATGTTCCCGACGAGGTGCTGGGCCAGTTGGGCAACCGTATCCAGCATGCGTTGCGCGCCTTTACCCCGCGCGACCAAAAGGCTGTGCGCGTTGCTGCGGATACTTTTCGGGCAAACCCAAATCTCAAGACCGCGGAAGTCATCACGCAACTGGGTGTGGGGGAAGCCCTGACATCTACCCTTGGCGAAAAAGGCGTGCCGGGCATTGTGGAACGCACTCTGATACGGCCGCCGAGTTCCCGCCTTGGACCGGCCACGCCTGAAGAGCGCAAGGCAACACTTGCCTCCAGTCCGGTTGGCGGGACCTATGACACCACGATTGATCGGGAGTCGGCCTACGAAATTCTTCAGAAGCGTCGCGCTGAACTGGAAGCAGAGCGCGCTGAAGCAGAGAAAGCTGCCACCGCTGAAAAGGAGCGTAAGGAACGCGAAAAAGCGGAAGCCCGCGCCCGCCCCAAGGCCTCACGGCGCCAGGGGGCAACAGAGGCCTTTATCAAATCCATGGTGCGGCAGGTGGGCCGTACCCTTGGGCGCGAGCTGATCCGGGGCATTCTGGGTTCGATCAAGAGATAGACAAACTCGCCTTTTGGTTGCAGGAAAAGTCCCTTTCAGGTTGACGCCGTGCTGCGTGTACATCTCTACATAGTGCAACTTTTACGATTATTTTACAGACCTACTCTCTAATCACGACACACCCGCTTGAGGCAGGTGGCCATGAGAGGGGAAATTCATGAGCATTTTTGATCGCGGTGCCAAGAGCACCAAAGGAAGCGAAAAGCCTAAGAAGGGCGCCGCTTCGACGCCGAAAGCCACAGTGGAGGCCGCGCTGACGGCACTCGCGTCTGGCGAACCTGTCAGCTTGCCGGATGGGGCGGAAGCTGGCGATGCCGGCACGCAATGGCAGGCGATTGCGACAATCGCCGACAAGATGCGCCAGGCTGCACAGCTTTCACAGATGGTGGACGAGATGCCCATCAACGTCATGATGTGCGATCCCGAAGACTTCAAGATCCGCTACGTCAACAAGACGAGTATCGAAACGCTGCGGACCATTGAAGAGCATCTGCCTATTACCGCAGACGAAGTCGAAGGCGCATGCATTGACGTGTTCCACAAAAGTCCGGTGCACCAGCGCACGATGCTGGGCGACCCTGCCAACCTGCCGCACAAGGCATTGATTCAGGTCGGGCCGGAGAAACTCGAACTCAATGTTTCTGCCATCACCAATCCGGACGGCTCTTATGCCGGTCCAATGGTGAGCTGGAGCCTGGTCACAGCCCAGATTTCCATGGCTGAAAAAGTGAAGGGCGTCGTTGATGTTGTTGCATCTGCGTCAACCGAACTTGATGCGACTGCACGCGGCATGACAGGCACGGCTGAGGAAGCAACCAGCCGTTCCGCGACAGTGGCATCTGCTTCTGAAGAAGCATCGACGAACGTCCAGACTGTTGCAGGCGCTGCTGAAGAGCTTGCCAGTTCGGTTCAGGAGATCGGTCGCCAGGTCGCACAGTCATCGCAGATTGCAGGACGCGCGGTCGACGAAGCCACGCGGACGAACCAGACCGTGCAGAGCCTTGCAGAGGCAGCGGGCCGTATTGGTGATGTGGTGAGCCTCATTACTGATATTGCAAGCCAGACGAACCTGCTGGCGCTCAACGCTACCATCGAAGCTGCGCGTGCGGGTGAAGCCGGCAAGGGCTTTGCGGTTGTGGCATCTGAAGTCAAAGCGCTGGCAACGCAGACGGCCAAGGCCACTGAAGATATCGGCACACAGATCTCGTCCATTCAGGATGTGACATCGAGCGCCGTGGATGCCATCGCGTCCATTCAGTCGACGATTGACGAGATCTCTTCTATCTCGACAGCCATCGCAAGTGCCGTCGAAGAACAGGGCAGCGCGACGCAGGAGATTGCTCGCAATGTTCAAGAAGCAGCGCAGGGCACGCAGGAGGTATCATCGAATATCGCCGGTGTATCCTCGTCTGTGAGTGAGACAGGCGCTTCGGCTCAGGAAGTTCTGTCAGCCGCCGGCGAGCTCTCCGAGCATGCTGCTGAGCTGCGCACTGAGATTGAGGGCTTCCTGCAGCACATGAACGCCGCTTAGAGCACCTTAGACGCCACGCCCCGGCCATGGGGCTGGAAACCGGGACCTGCCTTTTGGCTGGTCCCGGTTTTTGTTTGTTCGGTGATCATTTGTCCGGGAGAGTGCAAAGTCCGCTATCACTTTGTTTGTGGTTGGCGCATAGACTTTGCCGCATCGAACATTCTGGAGATCAATCGCGTGCCGCGCCGCCGCTCATCCTCAACGACGAACAGCTCGATTTCTGACGGCTTCTTCGGCCGTCTGCGGCGCCGTGAACTGTCCATTCTCGAGTGGGCCCTGGTCGGACTTGTAGGGCTTTTCGTGGTCCTTCCGGTGGGATTGATCCTGCTGTACCGGATTGTGCCGCCACCCCTTACGACCGTGATGGCCATTCGACTTGTTGAGGGATATGGCCTGAGCCGGGACTGGGTTCCCCTGGAAGAGATCGCGCCATCGGTGCGCTATGCGGTGATCGCGTCCGAAGACAACAACTTTTGTTCCCACGGGGGCGTCGACTGGGCGGCCTTGAGACAAGCCATGACTGCGGAGATTGAAGGTGGCGGCCAAGGTGGTGCAAGTACGCTCACCATGCAGACCGCGCGCAATCTCATGCTGTGGCCTCATCGCAGCTACATTCGGAAAGGCCTGGAGCTGTACGTGGCCACGCTCATTGACGCGCTCTGGCCCAAGGAGCGGATTTTCGAGGTCTATTTGAATATTGCAGAGTGGGGGCCGGGGGTCTTTGGCATTGAGGCGGCAGCCCAGCATCACTTTGGTGTGTCGGCCAAGGATCTGACCCAACGGGAGGCAGCCCGACTGGCCGTCATCCTGCCCAACCCAATTGAGCTGCATGCGACGGCTTCAACAGGTCATGTCACCCGTCAGGCAGCTATTGTTCGCAAGAGAATTGGCCAGTTGGGGCCACTTTTAGACTGTGTCAGACCCTGATTGTGACGGTCCTAGTCTTGGTTAATATCCGTTAACTTCTTAGCCTTCATTTGGTCCGTTGTAGTCTGTAACCCCCTGTGCGAGCGCATAGCACGCGAGTCGAATAGAGCGCGGCACTTTTACCTTCTCTCCGTCACGCTCTCCTTTCTCGTAGTACTGAATGATACGAGGCTTCAGACCAAGTGCTTTTGCAGCGTCTTTCTGAGACATGCCCAAAGACTTTCTCCAGCGCTTGAATTCTTTCTCATCCATGTCAGTCGCACTCCCCTTGGCGGGCTCTTAAGACTTGCTTTACGCACGCTGTGCGCTTTTTTGTTGACGTCTGCGCACATGGTGCGTATATAGGATACATATTACGGTTTTATGACACCTCTAGCCAGGTAGCCGACAGGCGGCAATGTCTAAGACCAATAAGAATGGAGAGCCACCCATGCTGAAGAATATGATGTATTGGCTCTCTTTCGGGATCACACCCCGGAGGGAGCAACACAAGTCGCGCCATCCATATGCGGGCCATACGCTTGAAGACGAACGGTCTTTCTCGCGTCGCATGGCCTTCTACAAGGCGCATCCCCACCACTAGGACCAATCCTTGTGGAAAAAGAACAGTAAAGAAAAGGCAGACCTGCCAAGTGCAGGTCTGCCTTTCTCTTATTTCAACTGACCTGGAGCCGGGTTTACCTGGAGAGCAGTGCGGCGAGACGCGAAAATGCATCCTGATCGCCCCGCGGCACCGGGACGAGTGGCACATCACCAATGAACCGCTCAATGGCATCGCAGGTCTCATCCAGCGGAATGCCCGCATCCTCACTCTCACTGACCACAATAGCGGCGGGTGACAGCCCATGGCTCTGCAGTGCCTCGAGGGCTGTCAGCGTATGGCTGATGGTGCCCAGGTAACTGCCGACCACCAGAATGGGTGTCGCAGTCAGGTCGGTCATGAAATCACGCATGGTGTGGGTGTCGTCCACAGGAACGAGCACACCGCCTGCGCCTTCAACGATGAGGGTTGTTTCATCGCTCAATGCGGCACGGGCATCGCGGCAGTAAGCGATGACGTCGTCATAGGGCACAACCAACCCTTCTCTGGCGGCGGCCATGTCCGGCGCAAGGGCAGCAGTGTACCGCCAGGGAGATACATGCTCGATTGCTTGTTCTGTCGGCTCTCTTCCCAACGCCTGAAGAATAAGCACGGTGTCGCTGCCGCTTTGGGTGGCGTCTGTGAAATCCGTGATCAGGGGTTTGAGAGCCTCTACCTTTCGGTCCGCAGACAACAGGGCGCGGATCAGCCCGGTGGTGACATATGTCTTGCCTATGTCTGTGCCCGATGCCGTCACAAAAAATGTGGAACCACTCATGCCGCCGATCGTCCTATAATCCGTTCACGGACAATTTCCGCAAGTCTTGAAATATCCTCAGGGTCGTGTTCCGCCATGAATGTCAGACGCAGCCGGGCGGTGCCTGCGGGTACGGTTGGCGGACGAATGGCTGTGACCAGATAACCTTCATTCAGCAGCATGTGGGATGCAGCCAGCGCGTCGCGCTCGTCCCCAATGATGACGGGCACAATAGGGCTTTGGGGGGCCGGCAAGCCTGCCTCTCGGCAGAACTGCGCTGCATTGCTTACAGGCATTTCGATCAGATCCGTGTCGCTTTCGATTATCTCAAGGGCCGCAACGGCTGCAGCTGCATTGGCCGGCGGCAGGCCAGTTGAGTACACAAAAGTGCGGGCCCTGCTCTTGAGGAGATCAATCACCGGTTGGCTTGCACATACATATCCACCAAAGCCGCCGACGGCCTTGGACAGTGTTCCCATTTGCAGCGGGATATCCAGGGGCACATCACCAAAGGCGCGCGCTGAGCCATGGCCGCCCCCAATGACACCCAGACCATGGGCATCATCCGTCATCAGCCACGTATCGTGGTCGCTGGCCAGAGCTACCATCTGAGGCAATGGCGCTAGGTCACCATCCATGGAGAAGACACCATCCGTCACCATCAGGGCGTTGCGGGCGGACGCGCGGTGGGCCGTCAGCAGGTCTTCAAGATGGGCCATGTCGTTGTGTCGAAAGACAAGCACCTGCGCGTCCGACATGCGTGCGCCGGACATCAAACAGGCGTGAGAGAGCTCATCGGCAAACACTACGTCGTCCGCGCCCACGAGACTTGGAATGATCCCGGTGTTGGCCAGGTAGCCAGCCCCGAAAACCAAAGCAGCGTCCGTGCCTTTGATGCGGGCAAGGCGCGCTTCGAGCTGGGCGAACAGGGGATGGTTGCCCGTGACAAGGCGTGACGCGCCTGACCCGACGCCGAATTCTTCAACGGCGGCCTGGGCTGCTCTTTTGACGGCATGGTGCTGGGACAGGTTGAGATAATCGTTGCAGCAAAACGAAATCACGTTTCGGTCGCTGCGAAGCGCCGTTCCTGCTGCTTTACGGGCAGTGTCGGTCAGCTCGCGGCGCTGTCCACGTGCGGCGAGGCTTTCAAGTTTGGTACTGGCGAAATCATCAAGGCTGGGCATAAACCCTCTTGCTTATATGGCTTGTTTTTACGGGATTAGGCTTGTTCCTCAGGTGCGGGCCACTATGCTCTGCCGCCTATTCCCCCTCAAGGACTTCTCGACATACGCATGGCTGATACGCCCGGGACCAATAGCACGCCGCCTGCATGGCTGACGGACGGGTTTGACCATATCTGGTTGCCCTACACGCAGATGCAAGGCGCACCCCTGCCCGCACCAATTGCCCGCACTGAAGGCTGCAAGCTGGTTATGGCGGATGGGCGCGAACTCATTGATGGCGTTGCGTCATGGTGGACGGCGGCGCATGGCTACAATCATCCGCATATTCGTGAGGCCGTGACCCGGCAGCTGGAAACTCTTCCCCACGTGATGTTGGGTGGGCTTGCCCATGAGCAGGCCTACACGCTGGCATCACGCCTGGCGAAGATGGCGCCGGGCGACCTCTCCCGGGTTTTCTTTTCTGAATCCGGGTCAGTTTCCGTCGAAATCGCCATGAAGATGGCTGTGCAGTACTGGATCAACAAGGGCGCTGAAGGCCGCTCTCAGTTTGTATCTTTTACAGGCGGCTATCACGGCGACACATTTGCCACCATGTCCGTGTGCGACCCGGAAGAAGGCATGCATTCGTTGTTTGCCGGGCTGCTGGCCCAGCAGATCATTACAGACCTACCAACTGACCCTGCCACACAAACCGCCTTTGACGACCTGCTTGCCTCACGCACTGGCGACA
The DNA here is from genome assembly GCF_040362765.1 of Pyruvatibacter sp. HU-CL02332. NCBI lineage: Bacteria > Pseudomonadati > Pseudomonadota > Alphaproteobacteria > Hyphomicrobiales > Parvibaculaceae > Pyruvatibacter > Pyruvatibacter sp. HU-CL02332. Next base: position 1,720,493 of record NZ_BAABWK010000001.1, on the reverse strand, counting down.
TTGCGGCTGTTGTGATGGAGCCATTAGTCCAGGGCGCCGGCGGTATGATCATGCACTCGCCTGAGACGCTCGGCTTCATTCGAGCGACCTGTGACCGCCATGGTGTGCTCTTGATCCTGGACGAGATATTCACGGGCTTCGGGCGCACCGGAACGCTATTCGCCTGCGAACAGGCCGATATCGTGCCGGACATCATGACATTGTCCAAGGCGCTGACCGGCGGGACCTTGCCGCTGGCCGCCACTCTGGCGCGCACGCATGTATTCGATGCGTTTTTGTCTGACAGCGCAGAGACCGCGCTGATGCATGGGCCAACCTATATGGGCAATGCCATGGGGTGTGCCGCTGCAAATGCGGCGCTTGATCTGTTTGAGAACGATCCTCCGGGCCCACGCGTCGCGCGCATTGAGCAGCAGCTGGCCGAGGAGCTGGAGCCCGCCCGACACTTGGCAGGCGTCAGGGATGTCAGGGTCAAGGGCGCGATTGGTGTCATCGAGCTTGAGCCTCATGGTGATCACGACTGGATGAAGGCCGAGTTCATTGCGCGGGGCGTCTGGAACAGGCCTTTCAACAATATTGTCTATACAACGCCGCCGCTGGTGATCTCATCCAGCGACCTGTCGCAAATTACCTCCGCCATGGTGAAGGTTGTGCGCGACTGGGGCATCAAGAAAAACGAAGAGGGTTAGGGCACATGGTCAAAGCTGTTATCTGGGATTTCGGTGGGGTTTTTACGTCGAGCCCGTTTGAAGCGTTTGCGCGCTTTGAACGCGAGCGCGGCTTGCCCGAGGACCTGATCCGCAAAATCAACTCGACCAACTATCTCGATAATGCCTGGGCAAAGTTCGAACGCTCCGACGTGGACATGGATGAGTTTGACGAGCTGTTTGCGCAGGAAGCAAAAGCTCTGGGCCACGAGGTGCGTGGCCGTGAAATCATTGCGCTTTTGTCTGGCGATGTCCGGCCGGAGATGCTGGCGGCCCTGAAGACCATCAAGGCTAAAGGCCTGCGGGTATCCTGCATCACAAACAATGTGTCAGCGGGCGAAGGCGCCGGCATGGCGAGCACCAGTGAGAAGGCGAGGGCAGTTCAGGAAATCATGGATGAGTTCGAATTCATCATTGAGTCCAGCAAGGCCGGCGTTCGCAAGCCACACCCAAAAATCTATGAAATGGCTCTGGAAGAGTTGGGCGTTGAGGCCGCTGATGCGGTCTACCTTGATGACCTTGGAATCAATTGCAAGGCGGCCCACCAGGTCGGCATGAAGGCAATCAAGGTCTCAACCGCAGATCAGGCGCTTGCTGACCTTGAAGAGATTGTTGGGTTCGCGCTTCGTTAAGACGCAGGACCATTCAAACGCAAAAAGCCCCGGCAGCAATGCCGGGGCTTTGTTGTTTTTAGCGATGGGGTGCAATTAGTCCGAGATACCCAGGCGTGCCTGTGCGTCCTTACGGGCTTTTTCCAGATCCGCATCGCTACGGCCAAGCTGGCCAGCGACGGTTTTGATCTGGTGCACTTCAAAGCGGTGCAATTCACCGTCGGCATATGCGACTTCCCACATCATGGAGAGAATATCGATCTGCTCTTCGGCGCTGAAGTTCTTCGACACAGCGTTTGTGAACTGCCAGTTGTCGTAGTTCGACTTCTGCCGCTCGGCGGCAATGTCGATCAATGTCTGAGCATCTTCGGCGCTCAGCCCGAACCGCTCACCGACAATGCGTTCCATGGCGGCACGCTCGGTGTCGTCAAAGTCACTGTCGAGACGCGCGCCTTCAACCATGAGGGCGGCGGCGGCGACCTGTTTCACAGAAAACGGGTCAGAAGATTCCCCGCCTGGAGCGGCGCGGTTTTCAAGAAAGGCAACAATTCGATCAAGCATTTTTCGCTTCCCCTTGCGAGCGCACCGTTGGTTGGGTGCTTTGGGGGGTGTATCTGCCAGCGAGGCAGATACACCCCTTACTCGAGTACTTTGTGTTTCGCGTTAGTGAGCCAAGATGCCCGAAGGCGCTTTGATTGGCGCACGGCGCGGGAACACCATGTCCAGAACCACGGCGATGGCTGGCAGCACCGTGATGGCCATAATCATGTTCGTCAGGAACATGAAGGTGAGCAGCAGGCCCATGTCAGCCTGGAACTTCAGCGGTGAGAAGGTCCAGGTGCTCACGCCAACCGCAAGGGTAATGGCGGTGAACACAACGGCCATGCCGGTCTCGAACATTGACTGCTTGAAGCTGTCAGTGATGTCGAGGCCTTCAGCCAGGTGGAACTGCAGGCGGTTGTAGATGTAGAACGCGTAGTCCACGCCCAGACCCACAGCCAGCACCATCACCGGCAAGGTCGCAACCTTGAGGCCGATTTCCAGCTCTTCCATGAACCAGTAGCCCAGGAAGGTCGCCAGCGTCAGCGGCACACAACAGCAGATCGTTGCACGCCAGTCACGATAGGTGAGGTACACCAGCAGAATGATGGTCGCGTACACGTAGAGCATCATTGGCAGTTCCGAGGTTTCGATTTCCTCGTTAGTCGCTGCCATCACACCCACATTGCCTGAAGCAAGGCGGATATTGACGTCATCGCGCGGGTTGGCTTCACGCCATGTCTTCACGCCGGCGATCACGTTTTCAATCGTGGTTGCCTTGGAGTCATCTGTGAAGATCTGGAGCGGCAAGGTTGTGCAGTCCACGTCAAGAAGACCGGAGGACGTTGGAACCGGACCCACCGCCTGCACGAGTGCGAACTTGTTACGCGGCAGTGTCTGATATTTCAGATTGCCTTCGTTCCAGCCAGCAGACGACGCCTTGGCAGCAGTCGGCAGAGAAATCACAGCTGCCACGCCTTCACGGTTCGACATGTACCAGGAGAAACGCGCGAGGTAGTTCATCACGTCGTGATTGATACAGGCTTCGGACGGCGTTTCGTTGATAACCGTCAGCAGGTTGAGGCCAAGTGCGAACTTGTCCACCACGAAGCGACTGTCCTGATTGTAGCGCGCATCTTCGCGCAGCTCAGGTGCACCAGCGTGCAGGTCACCCACGTGGCGACCAAGGCTCTGCCAGAAGGCAACGGCAAACAGGATGACACTGGCGAAGAGGATCACCACAGCCACTTTCGGCTCCGCAAGACGACCCACATGGGTCATGACGCGGATCCGGAAATCGCGGGCACGGTTGGCGCGGTCCACGAACTTCTCGTTGAACGTGATGTAGCTGGCAAGAATTGGCAGCATCACCAGGTTGGTCACGATCTTGAGGGCCACACCAATAGACGCGGTGATGGCCAGTTCCTGGATCATGCCGATCGGAATGAGGATCAGCGTACCAAAGCCCACAAGGTCAGTGATGAGAGCCATGGAGCCTGGGATGAACAGGAGGCGGAAGCTGGCACGGGCGGCTTCTTCACCGTTGGCGCCGGAAGTCACTTCCTTGGTTATGAGGTTGATCTGTTGCACCCCGTGACTCACCCCGATGGCAAACACCAGGAAGGGCACAAGGATCGCCAATGGATCCAAGCCGAAGCCAAGGATGTGCAGCACACCGAATTGCCAGATCAAAGAGGTCAGTGAACAGAACAGCGCAAGACCGGTCAGCGACCATGATTGCGCATACAGGAACACGGACAACGCGGTGAGGATAAAGGCGACAATGAAGAAGATGATAACCGTCTGCGCGCCATCGGCGATGTCACCAATCAGCTTGGCAAAGCCAATGATATGGACGGTGTAGTTTTCGTCTTCGTATTGCCCTCGAATCTTGTCTTCAAGCTGGTCAGCGAGGTCAAAATAGTCGAGGCGTTCCTGCGTTTGTGGATCAATCTCCAGCAGCTCTGCGACAACCATGGCCGCGGTGGAGTCCTCCGCCACAAGCCGGCCCAGGAAGTTCCCTCGGACCACATTGTTCTCGATGCGCTCCAGCGCCTCGGGTGTCATGTTGTTGACGGTCACAGTGCCCGGGATCACGTCATCGGCGTTGATGCCTTCCTCGGTAATTTCGAGGTATCGCGTGTTGGGCGTCCACAGTGATGTCACCGTACGGCGGTCAACACCTGGCAGGTAGAACAGTTCGTCGGTGACTTCCTTGTAGGTCTTGAAGAAGTCTTCGTTCCAGATCGTGCCGTCGCGCTGGGCGAGGACGATAACAACGCGGTTCGAGCCGAAGAGGCGATCGCGATACTCCTGGAATGTTTCAATGTATTCGTGGCCCGTTGGCAGCTGCTTTTCAAAGCCCGCATCCATCCGGAGCTGGAAGGCGTAGTAAGCGCAATAGATCGTAATCAGTGCGAACAGCCCAAGAATGAGCGGCTTGGCGCCGAACAGAATGTTTTCCAGCAGCTTGATCATGTTAGTTCCGTTTCACTCCACGCTGCGCAACGCTTGACCGATTGGCCGGTAACGCCGTCACGCACTCAAACCCAATTTGTGATTGCCGGGAGTGTACAGGCCGCCCGTGTGCTGCGCTTTGAAGCCATCCCGTATCAGGTGACCGGCCGCGCGAACGGCAAAACATCCCCGGCTGAAACCCAAAACCCTCGCGAAACTCCGCGCGGGCCTCAAAGCCTCAGTCATCCATCACACCAATGTCAGGGGTCTTCGTGCAGGTCACGTTTCGCGACTTAACGTATCTGGATTTCCAGATACATCGCCCCCCGGTGACCAGCGGCACACAGATCAAGCGACCTGGATGCACCCCTCCCCAATGGTTTCTCCGTATTCGTCCGGCGTTCATCGCCAGTTTTTTGTGTTCGGCTTGTTTGCCGACTTCTGTTCTAGACGAAGCTACTGTGCCTGTTGTCGCACATTTCGCAACTCCAACGTTCCCGATAGCACGGGAAAGGCATCGTTGGTACAAAAACATGAAAGAAACATCAGCAAATTTGCGGCATCAGTACCACCATGAAGGTGGGTAACACCCCCGACTTCCGCCAAACATAGTTAATCACAGCCCTCCACAGCCAGTGCGCGTGATGCTGCGATTGACGCGGGCCGGTCGGAGTGTCGAACCAGGAAAGTGACGCCTGTGTCACTTTTTCCTTGCCGCAAGCAGATCGGCCACCTACCTTTTTGTCAGTAGCTGAAATTGCGCGCTCATACGCGCATCCCGGTTGCACGTGCCGCCAACGCTCGGGCTAGAGCAAACCGGCATACGACATTTGCTTTTGGAGCTGTTTGACCTGGGCCCTGCTCGTGAGGGGGTCTTTTCAGGTTTCTTGGAGGAGACAACTCACCAATGACCACGCGCCAGATTACCCATGACGCCGCCTATGATGCGGTTGCCCCTGACGATTTTGCCGCGATGATTGAAGTGGACCGCTACGGTGCCCGCTCTGACGCATTCGACAAGATCATTTCCGCGACCCACGACCATTTCTGGGATCCGCTGGACACAAAATACATCGATTTCTCCGAGCCGTTCGATATGGAGAATGAAATGATGCTGCCTGAGGACATGGTTCCTGAGCTGCAGCTGCCCTGCTTCCAGAAGCTCACCCAGAAAGAGCGCGTTCGCTTTGTAAGCCAGAATGCCCGCTGGATGCTGTCTGCCATTCTGCACGGTGAAGCCGGCGCCCTTGGCCTGTCCGCTTCGCTCTGCCACATCCTGCGCGACCCCGGTGCACAGGAATACGCCGCCAACCAGACACGCGAAGAAGCGCGCCACGTCACCGGCTTTTCAGCCTATGTGAAAGCACGCTGGGGCACACCGCTGCCCTGCGGCGACACCCTGAAGAACCTTCTCGTCGACATCGTCAACGCGAAGGAAGTCTACAAGAAGGTCGTCGGCATGCAGATGCTGGTGGAAGGCCTCGCCATGGGTGCTTTTGCTGCGCTCTACACGAACTCGAAGGACCCGCTTCTTGTTCGCCTGACACAACTGGTGATGACCGACGAAGCGTTCCACCACAAGTTCGGCAAGATCTGGGCGGATCGTACGGTTCCCAACTTGTCAGAAGAAGAACAGCACATCATCGAGGACTGGGCCGCTGAGTGCTTCCAGACCCTGCTGTTCAATCTGGTGAACCCGGAACAGAAGAAAGTCATCTACGAAGAGTTCGGTCTCGACTGGCAGCAGGTTCAGGCAGAGATGCTTGAAGCCTTCACCGACGAAGATCGCAAGGAACGCATGAAGTCAGGTACCGATATCTTCCGTGTCCTGATCAAGACGCTCCTCAAGGCCGGCATCATCACAGATCGCACGAAGCCCTTCTATGCCACTTACGTGGACATGGATGAGCTGAAGTCCGAAGGCGATCACATGATTGGTGACGACATTGCGGAAGAAGGCATCAAGTACCTTCAGACCATCAACTTTGGTACCCGGACAGACGCTCTGCAGCAGGTTTCAGCTGCTGAGTAAGACGACCCTGACCTAAGTGTCGAGCATTTGAAGCGGCCCGCTGTTGTTCAGCGGGCCGCTTTTCTTTTGCCTGCCATCCTTTGCGTGGGCCGTTAACCCTCAAACACCGGCACTGCATGGACTTGTTTTGTTCTCACGCTGGCACTAGCGTTCCGGCATGAGCACACAAGGGCATGAGCAACGTGAAAGCTGGCGGGATCTGTCGCTGCCGGAGGATGGCCGCCAGTCGGCGCGCGCACTTGATGTGCAGCGGGGTGTGTGCCGCCACTTGATGGGGCTTGGCTTGGCACCACTGACGGAATTCACACTGGCGACCGGCCGCCGCGCCGATGTCATTGCGCTGGGTTCGGCAGGTGAAATTCTGATTATCGAGATCAAGACCAGCCTTGCTGACCTGCGCGCGGACAATAAATGGCCGGAGTATAACGACTTTTGCGACCGGCTCTTCTTCGCCGTTCCTGAAGACTTTCCGGTGGGTGAGCTGCCATCAGAAACAGGACTTTTGATCGCCGACCGGTATGGAGCAGAAATGCTGCGGGATGCGCCTCTGGACAAGATTGCTGCGGCCCGCCGCAAGGCGGTGACACTGCGCATTGCGCGGGCGGGCTCACTCCGGCTATCGCGCCTTGCTGATCCCGATGCGGGGCTTGGCTAAAACGGTCTTTTGCCCCATTAACTGCAAGACATAGCTTGGCCTTTCGGGCGAGCTTTGCGATCCCTATGATCGCGACTCATATTGACCCGTTAGAGCCCGCTACGGGCAGACCCTAAGGCACCGATGACTGTTTCATCTTCCGATCCTGTACTGGATGTTCCCGCCGAGCTGGACGTCATTGGCCGTTTCAGTGAGGCGCGCGTGGTGTGCCTCGGTGACATCATGCTGGACCGGTATGTCTATGGGAGTGTGGATCGCATTTCTCCTGAAGCACCCATCCCGGTGATTGCTGTGGAACGCGAAGCGGCCATGCTGGGTGGTGTAGGCAACGTCGCACGTAATGTGGCCGCGCTGGGCGGCGCTGCCAGCCTGCTTGCCACCATTGGTGATGATGAACCTGGCCGAGAGGTGGTTCGCCTGATCTCACAGGAAGACCGCATCGACCCGGATCTGATTACTGACATCGGTCGGGCAACCACCGTCAAGACGCGCTTCATCGCTGGATCGCAGCAGCTGTTGCGGGCGGATCAGGAGGTGGCGCTGCCACTGTCACAAGAATCTGTTGATGGCATTGTTGATGCCGCACGCGCGGAGATGGAAGGCGCCGGGGCGATCGTCCTTTCGGATTATGCCAAGGGCTGCCTGTCCGACAATGTGCTGCAGGCCATTATCGGCGCGGCGCGGGCCATGGGCCTGCCGGTGATTGTTGACCCCAAGTCTGCAGACTTTTCACGCTATAGCGGCGCGACGCTTATCAAGCCCAACCTCAAAGAGCTGGCACTCGCCACCGGCATGCCGTGTGAGACGGATGCAGAAGTCATGGATGCAGCTCATGAAGCGCTCAAGAGCGCAAATGCAGATGCCATTCTTGTCACGCGCTCACAAGCTGGCATGACGCTGGTTACACGAGGTGAGAATGGACTTGAGGCCACTCACTTCCCGGCGCAGGCACTGGAAGTGTTTGACGTGTCAGGCGCGGGCGACACGGTGCTTGCGACACTCGGACTGGCCATCGCGTCCGGTGCGGATCTGGTGCAGGCCTCGTCCATTGCCAACGCCACCGCGGGGCTGGTTGTCGCCAAGGTTGGCACCGCAGTTGTTTACCCCAACGAACTTACACGCGCATTGCATACAGCTGACGTGACGAAGGCCGACCAGAAGGTCTGCTCGGTGTCGGAGGCGTCAGACATCACCGCACGATGGCGTGCTCAGGGGCAAAGCATCGGATTTACCAATGGATGTTTTGACCTGATCCACCCCGGGCATCTGTCGTTGCTGCGCCAGGCGCGCGCGGAGTGTGACCGGCTGGTTGTCGGTCTCAACTCCGACAGCTCGGTAAAAATCCTCAAGGGAGAGACACGTCCGCTTCAAGGCGAGATGGCGCGAGCGCTCGTGCTGGCGTCACTCGAGGACGTGGACATGGTGATTATCTTCTCCGACGAAACACCTGTGGAACTCATCAAGGCGTTGACGCCTGATGTTCTGGTCAAGGGCGCCGACTACACAGTGGAAACCGTTGTGGGTGCAGATATTGTCCAGGCAACCGGTGGGCGCGTTGTTCTTGCAGAACTCGTACCTGATGAAAGCACGACACGAACCATTGAACGGCTGAAAGCCTAGATGCGCACCCTGATGACACTCACTCCAGGATCGACATACCCATGATTGTTGTTACCGGCGGCGCTGGATTTATTGGTTCCAACATTCTGGCACAATTGTCCGAAGACGGACGAACTGGGCTTGTGGTTTGCGACTGGCTGGAAAATGGCGACAAGTGGCGCAACATTGCCAACTGCGAACTCGAGGATGTTATTGCGCCAGAAGCGCTGTTTGATTTCCTGCACAAGAATGCGGGCCAGATCGATGCCGTCATTCACATGGGTGCCATTTCATCCACGACAGAAACCGATGTTGATCTGATCGTGCGCTCCAACATCCGGTTGACCAATGATCTATGGGACTGGGCGACTGCCACGGGCACGCGGCTTATCTATGCGTCGTCGGCTGCCACCTATGGTGATGGAGACGCAGGCTTTGATGATGACATGGGCCTTGAGGCGCTGGCACAGCTCAAGCCGCTCAATGCCTATGGCTGGTCCAAGCACATGGTGGATCGGCGGATTGCCCGGCATCTGTCAGCGGGTGGCGCCAAGCCACCGCAATGGGCCGGTCTGAAATTCTTCAACGTCTATGGCCCCAACGAGTATCACAAGGGCGGGCAGAAGAGCGTTGTTGCGCACATTCATCCAGATGCACGCAGCGGCGGCCCGGTGAGGTTGTTCAAGTCGCACAATCCCAACTACGAGGATGGCGGGCAGTTACGTGACTTTGTGTATGTCAAAGACTGCGCGCGCGTTGTGTCGTGGCTGCTTGAAACACCGTCCGTCAGCGGATTGTTTAATCTTGGGACGGGGGCAGCGCGTAGTTTCAAAGATCTCGCGCATGCGACATTCTCAGCGCTCAACCGGCAGGCCAACATCGAGTATGTGGATACGCCGGAACAGATCCGCGACAAGTATCAGTACTTCACGCAGGCACAGATGGACCGCTTGCGGCAGGCTGGATACACGCAGCCATTCACGTCCCTTGAAGACGGTGTGGCGGATTATGTCCGCACATATCTCGAGGCAGACGACTCTTACCGCTAGTCCGACCGTTGGACCTTCAACAGTATCCTAACGCGGTGAGCGCTTGGCCAGAATGCGCTGGAGTGTACGGCGGTGCATGTTGAGACGGCGTGCTGTCTCGGACACGTTGCGGCCACACAGCTCATAGACGCGCTGGATGTGTTCCCAACGAACCCGGTCCGCTGACATGGGATTTTCAGGCGGCTCGGGCAAGGCGTCCGGCCGCGCCAGAAGCGCTGCTTCCACATCGTCAGCGTCGGCGGGCTTGGCGAGATAATCAACAGCACCAAGTTTTACAGCAGCCACTGCAGTGGTGATGTTGCCATAGCCTGTCAGCATGACCGCGCGGGCGTCTTCGCGGGCGCCATGCAGTGCCTGAACAACATCAAGACCGGTGCCGTCCTCCAGTCGCAGATCAACCACAGCGAATGCCGGTGCTGCGCGACGCACTTCTGCCAGACCTTCACCAACACTGGATGCCGTGCGCACCTCAAACCCGCGCCGTTCCATCGCCCGTCCAAGACGGTTCAGGAAGGGCTGGTCGTCATCCACCAGAAGCAGTGATTTGTCTTCGAGGGAATCCACACGAGACGTGTCGCGGGGAAGATCTGTTGAGTCCTGCATGGTCATGTGAGGAGCCACCTTTTTGGGTTGGCGCGCGAGTTCTGCCCACGCTTCTTCTTGTCTTCTTTATATGGCGGAAATCCACTCCAAATCAACGTACTTTCGCAATACGCTTTTCTGGTATTCCCTTATTTTTCAATGGTTTATTGGATTTACCATCAGGTGGGCCAAAAGCGCGCACTTTGGGATTTCGAGCATGCCACCCATGCATTTGCACAAGGCCTCAGTCGCGCGGTTCCACCACATTTCGCGGCCAGATGAGGCGGATGATCGCCCCCGTCTGCCCCCGGGATGCATTGGCTGCTGCAAGACGGGCACCGGTCCGCTCGATCAGTGTTTTGGCGATAAAGAAGCCCAGTCCCATGCCGCCCCCATCAATGTCTGCGTCTGGGGATTTGCTGCCGGGGACGGTCCGGCGCGTCGACACATAGGGCTCGCCCAGTTGATCAATCACATTGGCTGAAAAGCCAGGTCCGTCGTCGCTGATCGATATCTCGACTGTGTCTGCGGACCATCTGGCAGCAACCACGACCTTGGTGCGGGAGAACGCAACTGCATTTTCAATGAGGTTGCGCAGGGCATACATGATTTCCGTGCGGCGGACGAAGTCAGGCGGCTCGCCGGCACTGGCCTCGCTGTCCGGCGATAGCTCAATGGCAATCTCACGGCCTCGGTCGCGGAACGGGTCGGCTGCTTCATCAAGCAACACGGCTAGAGACATGCGTGAATGGACCACATCCCCTGCCTGTCCCCGCAGGCTGAGATTGCCCAGGATGTCACGACACCGTTCTGCCTGACTGTGCAGAAGCTCCAGATCTTCGACGAGCGCTGGGTCAAGCGAGCTGCCGGCTTCCTGTTTCAGTTCCTTGGTAACCAGCGAAATTGTGGCGAGTGGCGTGCCCAACTCATGTGCGGCGGCGGCAGCAAGACCATCGAGCGCTGACAAGCGTTGCTCGCGGGCGAGCACCAGCTGGGTTGCTGACAATGCGGCCGACATGCGCCGCCCTTCGCGCGCCACCCGAAAGGCGTAGGCAGTCATGAAGGCCAGACCAAGTACGAGCGCCACCCACATGCCCAGCAGCCACAAGGGCGGCAACCGGACTTCTTCTCCAGCAAACCATGGCAATGGAAGGTGGTACGGCCCGAGAATCGTCACCAACATGAACGCCAGTGCGGCCAGGGCAATTGTGGCGCGTAGCGACAAAGTGGTTGCTGAAATCGTCACGGGAACGAGGAACAGGAACGCGAACGGATTTTCAAGGCCGCCGGTCAGATAGAGCAGAACGCCAAGCTGGAGAATGTCATAGGCCAGATAGGCAGCAGCCTCACGCTCCCCAAGACGCCGCGGGGCGGGGTAGCGAACTGCCAGAATGACGTTCAGCCAAGCTGAAGCTGCAATCGCCCCCAGGCACCATTCGAGGGGCAACTCAAAGTCCATAATGAAAGCTGTGAACACGACAGCTGTGGCCTGCCCCCCAACGGCCAGCCAGCGCAGCAGGACAAGCGTCTGGAGCCGCAGACGTCCCGCCTCAAAAATATCCGATACGGCACGGGTCAGGGTTGGGCCCTGTCCGGGATCAGTGGGATTGAGAATGGCGTCTTCGGGCGAAGTGTCAGCAGTCATGTGGATGTGCCGTAGGTATTTTCTACAAAGGTAACTATGTTCTGACGCGGACCGGTCAGAATACTTTATCGACCCTTCTATAGACCACTCCGGCCTCAAAGGAGCGCACAATGTCGCCGCATGATACGCCAGACACGCCCGCACCAGCCCTGGATGTGGTTGATCTGGCAAAGACATATGGCGATGTGACTGCTGTAGACGGCATCAGTTTCAGCGTTGCGTGCGGGAGCACGATGGCATTGCTGGGCGGCAACGGGGCGGGCAAGACGACGACCATTGCCATGGTTCTGGGTCTGGTTACGCCGACCCGAGGCACCCTGCACGGCCTGGGGTTTGACCTGCTGCGCGACAGGCGTCAGGCGAATGCGCTTATGAATTTCGAAAGCCCCTATGTGGACATGCCCATGCGGCTGACGGTTCGCGAAAACCTCACCGTCTATGCGCGCCTTTACGGCCTCAATCATGTGCGCGATCGGGTGCTCGCGATTGCGGATGATCTGGCATTGACTGAGTTTCTGGACCGGCCGTCCGGCAAACTCTCTGCCGGGCAAAAAACGCGCGTTGGCCTTGCAAAGGCTTTGATCAATGAGCCTGAGCTGTTGCTGCTGGATGAGCCGACGGCATCGCTGGATCCGGATACAGCGGACTGGGTGCGCAGCTATTTTGAAACCTATAAGGCGCGTACGGGCGCGACCATTCTTCTGGCGTCTCACAACATGGGCGAGGTGGAACGGCTCGCGGACAATGTGCTGATGATGACCCAGGGGCGTATCGTTGATCGCGGCACGCCGGCGGACCTTCTGGCCCGCTATGGACGTACCAACATGGAAGACGTTTTTCTGGATGTGGCACGCGGTACGGGCATTCGCGCGGAAGAGGCCTTCATGGAAGGAGCGCCCTCATGAGTGATCGCATGAATTCTCTCCCGCCCATTGAACGCCACAACCCCGCGTTCTCGTTCAATCGGGTCGGCGCGATGGTATTGCGTTACTGGTATCTGCTCAAAGGTTCCTGGCCGCGTATCCTGGAACTTGGCTACTGGCCGTCCATGAACCTCGTGATGTGGGGGTTTCTGCAAACCTTCCTTGCCCAGACGACCGATGTGTTTGCCATGGCGGGTGGCGTGCTGGTTGGTTCGGTCCTGTTGTGGGAGCTGATGTTTCGCGGACAGCTTGGCTTCACGATCTCGTTCTTCGAAGAAATGTGGAGCCGAAATTTCGGACATCTGATGGTGTCGCCGTTGCGGCCGGTGGAGTTTGTGGCGGCGCTTGTCGGCATGAGCATTATCCGCACCATCATCGGCATGGCCCCTGCCCTGCTCATTGCGGTCTGGTTTTTTGGCTTCAACCTGTTTGAGCTTGGGATCGCGCTGGTCGCGTTCTTTGCAAATCTCGTCGTGTTCGGCTGGGCGATTGCACTGGTGGTGACCGGCATCATTCTGCGGAATGGCATGGGAGCAGAAAGCCTGGCCTGGGCAGTGCCGTTTATCTTCGTGCCCTTGTGCGGCATCTACTATCCGGTGAGCGTTATGCCGGGATGGCTTGAGGCCATCGCGCTTTGCCTTCCGCCGACCTATGTGTTTGAGGGTATGCGGAGCATTTTGTTTGATCAGGTGATTGACTGGCAGCGCTTGGCTTTTGCAGCCGTGCTCAATGCCGGTTTCTTTGCAGGCGGCTACATCATTTTCATGGCGTTTCTGCGCTCTGCAAAAGAGCGCGGCATGTTGCTCTCGATTGGCGAGTAGCGCGGCCGCTAGATATTTCCGGGACGGCGAACCGGCAGGAACCGTGTTTCGCCAATGCGCATGATCCAGATGTCGTCGTCAGCAAAACCGCGCTCGCGTCCCGCTGCTTCAAACCTCACCGGCGGTTCGAAGGGCGGCTCCTCTGTCAGCACGACAGTGCCCCAATGCATGCCCACAAGCGTGCGTGCGCCAATGTCGATGCCGATCTGCACAGCCTCTTCCGGGTTGGCGTGACTGGCTTTCATGATCTTGCGCGGCTCATAGGCACCGATGCCGATAAGCCCAAGATCGAACGGCCCTTCTCGGGTGCCAATCTCCTCAAAGACAGGACCATAGGCTGTGTCACCCCCAAAGAAGACGCGGCCTTCGGGGCCCTCAAAAGAGAACGCAGCCCATAGGGACTTGTTGGTGTCGAGGCCCGACCGCCGAGACCAGTGCACGCATGGCAGTGCCTTGATGGTGAGGTCGTTCATGGTCAAAGACTGATACCAATCCATATCGACCACGAATTTAAAGCCACGCTCCCGGAAAAAGTCTCCCAACCCCAAGGGAGCTACCACAGTCATCGTGTCCTTGCCCGGCAGTCTGTGCAGGGCGGTTTCGTCCAGATGGTCATAGTGATTGTGACTGATCGCCAGCACATCAATGGGTGGCAGGTCGCGGATGGCGATACCGGATGGCACATAGCGCTTGGGCCCAAAGCCAACCGGGCCCGCATAGGTCGTGAGGTAGGGATCGGTCAGTATGGTTTTGCCGGCGATCCGCAACATGAACGAGGCGTGTCCAAGCCAGGTCACCACACCGCGATCAGCATTTGCGGGATCGCGTGCTTTCTTGAGAGCAGCAAGTGCCTGTGGGCGCGGCACCACATGGTGATCGGGCACATCAATGTCGCGAAAACTGTGACGGAACATGCGCTCCATGAATGGCAGCATGTCCTTGAGGCCCGCGGTGCGATTGGGGCTACCGGGCGGATTGCGAAAACGGCCATCTGGCAGATGATGCCATGGCTTGTTTTCAGCAGGAGGAGGGAGTGTTCCGCGCTTGGGCAGTTTTGAGGCCATGCTTTGCGATATACGCACTCACCATGAGCTGGCAAGCCTGATGGTCGGATCTGGGCGGATTATTCAGCGCCAGCTGCAATCAACAGCTCGACCGTGTGCCGGTGACGGCGTTCCTGAGCCAGCTCAAGCGGCGTGCGACCGGTGGGGTCTGTGTCATTGAGATAGGCGTCTGCATCGATCAAGACTTGCACCACATTGGCATGGCCCAATTTGGCAGCGAGCATCAGCGGGGTCTGGCCATTCTTGCCCGTCTTATCGACGTCTGCACCGGCATCAATCAATATCTGCGCGAGGTCGGGGCGGTTGATACGAACAGACTCCTCCAAAGCCGTCACACCCTCACGACGTCCTGGAACATTCACCCGTGCTTTGCGTTCGAGCATCAACTCCACGATCTCACGCTTGCCGGTACGAACGGCTTCGATGAGGGCTGGAAGACCTCTGATGCTGCGCTCATTGGCGCTCAGGCCGGCAAGAAACGCTTCTTCAACCTGCGCCAGATCACCAGATCGGATGGCTACAACCATTTCGTTCTCATCCACGAGCTGGGCGGATGCAGGTGTTGCCGCAAGAGCCACAAAAACGGAAAGGACAAGTGTTGCGAGTATTGTCACCGGGGTTTTGGCGGAAACACAATCGCGTGTGCGACGCTTGGTCTGCATGATCCTGGGTCCTGAACGTACTAATCTCGTGATATTCGAGCGACAGACACACCATTCGGGGTGCCTGCATAGGTGTTAAAAGCCACGCCGCTCCTGGGACGTCAAGCGTCCTGATGGATGGCAGAGTGCGTAACAAAGGCTGAACCGACCATGAACCGACTTCTGCTTGTAGCCACAGCCGCCACCGCTGTTGTGGCTCTCACGGCCATTGGACTTTTGATGACTGGCGGCCTTCGGTCACCGCAGGTGGTGGATATTTCAGCCTCTGCACCGGTCCGGTCATCAGGGGTGCCCAATATCGGCGGGCCCTTCGAATTGGTTAATCAGGCGGGTGAGCCGGTAACGGATGCTGATTTTGCCGGCAAGAAAACGCTCATCTATTTTGGCTTTACCTACTGCCCGGACGTCTGTCCGACCGCGCTTCAGGTGATGTCGGTGGCCCTGGAAGAGCTGGGCGACGATGCAGACGCGTTTACGCCGATTTTCGTGACGGTGGACCCGGAGCGTGACGACCCGGAAACCATGGCCGCCTATGTTGAGCATTTCGGCGAGAATTTCGTCGGCCTCACGGGCACACCGGAACAGATTGAAGCGGCGGCAAAGGCCTACAAGGTGTATTTCCGCAAGGTGGAGGATGCCTCTTCAACTGCGGGATACACCATGGACCACTCATCCGTTGTGTATCTGATGAGTGAAGACAACACGTTCCTGGCCAACTTCACTCACGAAACACTGCCGGACCGGATGGCGGCACGGCTGCGCCAATATCTCTAGAGGCGTGGGGCCTCCAGACCGGCTGCCTATTTCGCAAAAATATCAGCGTCATCGCGGAAGGCTTTGAACTCCAGAGCGTTTCCCGCGGGGTCGAGGAAGAACATGGTCGCCTGCTCGCCAGGCTGATCTTTGAAGCGGATATGCGGCTCAATGATGAAGTCAGTGTTGGCCTGCTTAAGTCTGTCAGACAGCGCTTCCCATTGATCCCAGGCGAGGATCAGACCGAAATGACGTACCGGTACGTTGTCACCGTCCACGGCATTGGTGGCCGCACGGCCTGCTTCAACAGGCGCCAGATGCGCGACGATCTGATGGCCGTGAAAATCGAAATCCACCCAACTTTCTGAGGATCTGCCCTCGGCGCAGCCTAGTAGGCCCCCGTAAAACGCGCGGGCGCGCGCCAGATCATCAACCGGGAAGGCAAGGTGAAAGCGTGGCATGGTCATGGCGATCTCTTAAACTGGGGCGATTCGACCTGACCATACCCGCAGCACACCCCGGCAGGACACCCGTGAACAAGCCCGTGACCAAAAGCGATACGACCCAGCGGGCCACCATGATGGTGGCGGGCCGTGAGGTTGGCGTTGTGCTCAAGGCCAACAAGCGAGCACGGCGCATGATCCTCAAGGTCGACCCGGTCCGGCGGGAAGTCACTATTACGAGCCCCTCCATTCGTGGTTTTTCCAAAGCCCTGGCCTTTGCACAAAAGCACGAAGCATGGGTCGCTGAACGGCTGGAGGATTTGCCTGAGCCTGTGCCTTTTGCGGACGGGGCGGTTATTCCTGTGCGCGGTGATCCGCATGTGATTGTGCATGACCGCGAGGGGCGCGCGCGCGCGCCTGTCCGTATTGAAGGGCCACAAATCAACACCGATTCAGACTTGCCGCTTTTTGCCAACAGTGACGGTCCGGCGCGACTGCTTGTCTCTGGAGACACCGCTCACATCAACCGACGTGTGACCGACTGGCTGAAACGTGAGGCGCGACGCGATCTGGAAGACGCCACGCTGGCCCATGCAGCCGCCTACGGCACATCGCCGGCGCGTATCACCTTGCGAGATACGGCCAGCCGGTGGGGGTCATGTTCCACCAGTCGCGTCATCAACTATTCCTGGCGGCTGATTTTTGCACCGCCCTATGCGCTGGATTATGTAGCCGCCCATGAAGCGGCCCATCTGATTGAGCACAATCACGGGCCTAACTTCTGGAAGCTGGTCCAAACCCGTATCGATAACATCGAGCGAGCAAAAATCTGGCTGACCGAGAACGGTGCGGCCTTGCATCGATACGGCGCAGACCCTATTTCTTAGTCAACTGACCTACGGTCACTTTATCGGGATGGGGCTCATGAACAGACGCACACTTGGCACTTCGCTTGAGGTCTCCGCACAGGGGCTTGGCTGCATGGGGATGTCGCAATCCTATGGCCAGGCGGACCTGGCTGAATCAGAAGCGACACTGCTCAAGGCGCTGGACCTTGGCATCACATTTTTCGACACCGCTGACGCCTATGGCGCGGGCCACAACGAAGAGCTGGTGGGGCGTGTTCTCAAGCCACATCGTGATCAGGTTCAGCTGGCGACCAAATTTGCGATCGTTCCGGGCAAGGACGGAAAGCCGATGGGCGTGCAGTGCGATCCGGCCTATGTGAAGCAGGCTTGCGAGGCCAGCCTCACGCGACTGGGGCTGGACCACATCGACCTCTATTACATGCACCGGCTTGATCCCGATGTACCCATCGAAGACACGGTGGGCGCCATGTCTGAGCTGGTGAGCGAAGGCAAAGTGAAACATCTGGGTCTGTGTGAAATTTCTTCCAAGACCATCCGCCGGGCGCATGCGGTGCATCCCATCAGCGCGGTTCAGTCTGAATACTCCTTGTGGACACGGGACGTAGAGGAGCACGTGCTGCCGGTCTGTGCGGAACTGGGCATTGGCTTTGTTCCCTTCTCACCCTTGGGCCGGGGCTTCCTCACAGGTGCTCTATCGAAAGATGATCTGGGCAAGGGCGACATGCGCAACATGCTGCCGCGTTTCAGCGACGACAATTTCGACAAGAACCGTGCACTTGTTTCTGCGGTTGAAGCGCTGGCCGCAGACAAGGGCGTAAAGGCCGGTCAGATTGCGCTGGCATGGGTGATGTCCCAGTCTGACGGGATCGTTCCTATTCCCGGCACAAAACGCCGAAAGTACCTTGAAGAGAACGCTGCCGCCGACGCCGTTGATCTGACGACCGACGATATGGCGAAGCTCGATGCCATTTTCGGTGGAGATGCTGTGACAGGCGAGCGCTATCCGCAGGCGATCATGGACACCGTCGAAAAAGACTGACGCCTAGTCTGCCCAGCCGCGATTGCTGCCATCGTCATACTCGTCATCTCCGCCACCAAACAGGCGCGCGAAGAAGCCTGCGTCCGGGTCGCGTGGCGTGCGGCGCTGATAGCCCTCCGGTGTATAGCCAGGTGGGCCAAAACGCGGATCATAGGCAGGTGCCGTACGATCATATTCCGGTTGTGCGGGCACAGCGGCAATTGTCACTGGCGGCTGCCAGTTGCCCGGCAGGTTGCGGATGGGTTTGCCGGTATGGGCAGCAGTCATGAAGTTGGCCCAGATCTGCGTCGGCAGCTTGCCGCCTGTGACCTTCACCATGGAGGCACCATCATCATTGCCGACCCAGACACCTGCAACGATGTCTGCCGTGTACCCAATGAACCAGGCGTCGCGATTGTCCTGACTGGTGCCGGTCTTGCCAGCAGCCGGGCGGCCGATCTGTGCACGGCGGCCGGTGCCGGTGGCAATGGTTTCGCCCAGCATGGCATTCATGCGCGCCACATTGGCACGCGCAACAACGCGACCCGGACCATCGCCCGTACGTTCAAACAGTACTTCAGTCTGGCCTTCTTCATTGACCATGCTGACGCGATTGATGATGTGGGTGAAGACGCCCTGCCCGCCATTGGCCAGCGGTGCGTACGCGC
Source organism: Pyruvatibacter sp. HU-CL02332 (assembly GCF_040362765.1). Lineage (NCBI taxonomy): Bacteria > Pseudomonadati > Pseudomonadota > Alphaproteobacteria > Hyphomicrobiales > Parvibaculaceae > Pyruvatibacter > Pyruvatibacter sp. HU-CL02332. The sequence continues at coordinate 1,701,395 of NZ_BAABWK010000001.1, read as the reverse complement.
CGGTGAGCTCAGCAAGGGTTACCTCGGATGATCCCAGCGCCAGCGACAGATCGGCCCGAAGATCTGACGTGATGCCCATGCGCCGCGCTGTGCGGGCAACCGAGCCGGGCCCCGCTTCATGAGTCAGGCGCACGGCGACGGTGTTGATGCTCTTTGACAGGGCCCGCATGAGGGTAACGTCGCCCTCGTACTTGTCCGAGAAATTGGAGGGCGTGTAGTTGGCCACGCGTATTGGCGCATCGCGGCGGATGGTCAGGGGCGTCATGCCGCGCTCAAGCGCTGTCAGATAGACGAATGTCTTGAAGGCGGAGCCCGGCTGGCGCTTGGCGGTCGTTGCCCGGTTGAACTGGCTCTTACGGTATTCGCGACCGCCAACCAATGCGCGCACAGCGCCGTTTGGCGACATGGCGACGAGCGCACCCTGGCTCACATTGGCCGCTTCGCCCACGAGCGCCAGGCCACTCTTGATGGCACCAACAGCTGCGACCTGAAGGTCCGGGTCTATTGTTGTTTCGACTGTAATGTCGCGTTCCGCGCGGCCGACGAAATCAGCCAGTTGTTCTTCGATCCAGTCGACGGCGTAGCCGGTTTCGGTGGTGGCGCGCTGGGCCAGTTCAGCTGGGAAGGCAGATGCTGTGTCCGCGTCGGGGTCAGCCAGATAGCCATAGCGGCGCATGGCGTCGATCACGATATTGGCGCGGGCTTGCGCGCCTTCAGGATTGTTGGTCGGGGCCAGGCGCGACGGCGCTTTCACAAGGCCTGCCAGCATGGCGGCTTCAGGCACGGTGAGCTGTGTTGATGGCTTGTCGAAGAAGCGTTGTGACGCTGCCTCAAGACCATAGGCCCCGGCGCCGAAGTAAACGCGATTGAGGTACAGCGTCAGCAGCTCGTCCTTGGAGTACTCGCTCTCCAGCCACATGGCGAGCATGGTCTCCTGCACTTTGCGTTTGAGCGTGCGGTCGGGCTTGAGGAACAGGTTTTTTGCCAGCTGCTGGGTAATCGTCGAGCCACCCTGCACCACGCTCATGGCTTTGAAATTTTCCACCATGGCGCGGGCAATGCCGACGGGGTCGATGCCTGCGTGGTCATAGAAGCGACGGTCTTCGATGGCGATGAAGGCGTGGGCCACGTGTGGCGGAAGGTCGGGGACGTTGATCGCCCCAGCAAACCCGGAACCCCGCCGCGCAAGGACTGAGCCGTCGTTTGCGAGAATGGTGACCGTCGGGGCGCGACTTGGGACTGCAAGGTCCTGCGTTTCAGGCAGTTCCATTGCCCAACTGAAGGCAAGGCCAACAACGCCAACACTCAGCCACAGGCAGGTAACAGCCGCCCAGTAGCCGACACGGCGTGCAGAGACTTTTTCAGACAGGGCGGCGGACCAGCCACCAAACCAACCGCCCGATCCACTCCCCGATCCGCCGGCTGAACCGCCCCCTGAACCGCCAGAGCCGCGTCCGCCACCTGCACCTTTGCGGCGCGCAGGGCGAGGTCGCATGGCCTGTTTTTGGGCCTGCTTGGGCTTGCGCGATTGGGGACGCGCATTGTTCTTGGGCTTTTGGCGCGGGCGCGGCGCAGGTTCGAGGTTTGCCTGTTCTTCGCTGGCCGCGTAGGCCTCATTGCTCCGAGGGCGGATGATTCTGGGACCGGATCTCTTCGGCGATGCAGAAGTCGGGGCCGGAATGGGCGCGGGCTCTGGATCACGGACATCGGACTGTCGCCGCCGCTCCACCTGCGCGAGCATCTCGCGTGGGGAGGCTGATTGTTTGCGGGGTGCCACCGCGCGGTCAGAGGACCGGTCAGACAAAACACGCGCAAGACGCGCAGACGGGATCACGCCCTCCTCGGGCGTGCTCTCGTCTTGACTGTCCCCATTGTCTGGGGAACGCCAGTTTCCTGCGGTTTTTCGCGCTGTCATACGCCCTGCGAACCAGCCGTCCGCGCCAAATGGTTAACCAGACGTTATTGTCTGATCCCAACTCTTAACGAGAGGTGAAGGCGTGGGTTGGGCCGTCCTGTGACCGTTTTTAGGCGGCGTAGGGTTCCTCGTGGACAATGTGTGCCACCAGCAGTTTGACCACGTAGAACGGGGCAATCCATGCAAGCAGCAGGGGCGTTGATGCCACCAGCGGAGCAATCGCCAGAACAAATGCTGCCGCAGTGAGCGCGACCGGGCGCCGGAGATAGTGCGGACAGGCAAGAACAATGACGGTTGAACCGACTGTTGCCGCATACAGGAATGCAGCCCACATCCAGCCTGATTCCGGGAATGCCCAGGCAATCAACAGCGGGTGGATATGCAGGAGCACAAAAACAAGATGATGCCAGTCCCGGGCCCCCGCGCGGTGATACCAGCGCTTGGCCGCGGCGGTGGCATTCACAAACACACCGCCTCCCAGATCAACCGCGAGCACCATCAGGACAATGATCTGCCATGTGGCTAGAGCACGGCCTTCAATTAGAAGAGCTGCAAGTGCCACCGCCGGCGCAGCTGCGGAAACGGCCAATGCAACACGCCGCTCCATTCGCGTGCGGCGATTGCCAGAGAAATTACGCATGAAGGCCACAACACCAGACGTTGCACCTTCAATGTTCCAGTCACTTGGCGGACGCATGCCGTTTCCTAAACGTCGAGATTGGCGACCTGAAGCGCATTGTCCTGAATGAAGGCGCGGCGCGGTTCCACGACATCGCCCATCAGTTTTTCGAACAGGTCGTTGGCTTCGTCCATGTGCTCCACCTTCACCTGCAACAAAGTGCGGGCGGCAGGGTCGAGCGTTGTTTCCCAAAGCTGATCCGGATTCATTTCACCCAGACCCTTGTAGCGCTGCATGGCGTTGCCCTTGCGGCCGGCGTCAAAGATAGCATCCAGCAACTGCATGGGGCTGCGGATTTCCGTCACGCCGTCCTTGCGCTCAAAGCGGGCGGCCTTGCCATAGACTTCCTGCAGACGCGCCGTCATTGAATCCAGACGGCGGGCATCGGCTGACGCAATGAGACGACCGTCCAGCACATGGATTTCGCGGACACCGCGCACTTCGCGTTCGAACTGAAGTCCACCATCATCGGTCAACTGGCCTTTCCAGCCGCGTTCTGTTTCTTCGGACAAGAGGTCAAGACGGCGGGCGATGTAGTCTGCAGCGCCCTGTGCTTTTTCCGCGTCTTCCATCACGTCCGGATTGAGAGCCCCGGCGATGGCTGCCTGCTCCACGATGAAGACCGGATACCGGGCACGCACGGAATCAAGAGACGTGCGGGCCTTGCGCGCTTCTTCGACGACCTGACGCAGATCTTCGCCGGCCATCTGCTCGCCATTGTCCAGCGTCAGCACGGCACCATCGAGGCCGGTAGAAATCAGATAGTCCTCAAGGCCGCGCTCGTCCTTGACGTAGGTCTCGGACTGGCCGCGCTTGATTTTGTAGAGCGGCGGCTGGGCGATGTAGAGATAACCGCCCTCAATCACCTCCGGCATCTGCCGGTAGAAGAAGGTGAGCAGCAGGGTTCTGATGTGGGCGCCGTCGACGTCGGCGTCGGTCATGATGATGATCTTGTGGTAGCGCAGCTTGTCGATATTGAAATCATCGCGGCCGATACCGGTGCCCAGCGCTGTGATGAGCGTGCCGATTTCGTTGGACGACAGCATCTTGTCAAAACGGGCGCGCTCCACATTGAGGATCTTGCCGCGCAGGGGCAGCACCGCCTGATTGGCGCGGTCGCGGGCCTGCTTGGCGGACCCACCAGCTGAATCACCCTCCACCAGGAAGAGTTCGGAAATGGCCGGGTCTTTGGACTGGCAGTCGGCAAGCTTGCCGGGCAAGGACGACACGTCCAGGGCGCCCTTGCGGCGGGTCAGTTCACGGGCCTTGCGCGCAGCTTCGCGTGCGGCAGCGGCATCGACCACCTTGCCAATGATGCCCTTGGCCTCATTGGGGTGTTCTTCAAACCAGCTGTTGAGTTGTTCGTTGACAATGCTCTCCACGATGGGCCGCACTTCGGACGACACCAGCTTGTCTTTGGTCTGGGACGAGAATTTCGGGTCCGGCACTTTGACCGACACAATGCAGGTCAGGCCTTCGCGAGCATCATCGCCCGTCAGCGAAACTTTTTCGCGCTTCAGCAGGCCATGGGCATTTGCATAGCCGTTGATGACGCGGGTCAGCGCACCACGGAAGCCCGCAAGGTGCGTGCCGCCATCGCGCTGGGGAATGTTGTTGGTGAATGTCAGCACATTCTCGTGGAAGGAATCATTCCACCACAGAGCCACATCAACGGTGATGTCGTCTTTTTCTGCGTGAATGGCGATGGGTGCCTCAAACAGCGTGCCGCGGTTGCGGTCCAGATAGCGCACGAATTCTTCGATGCCACCTTCATAATACAGCTCCACATCATTCGGCTCGACGCCGCGTAGATCAGAGATCGTGATGCGGACACCTGAGTTGAGGAAGGCCAGCTCGCGCAGACGATGCTCCAGAGTTGGAAAATCAAAGTCCGTCATGGTGAAGGTATCAGTGGAGGGCAGGAACGTGATTTCCGTGCCGGTGCGGACCTTGCCCTTGCCTTCGTCCTGCGGCGCTTCACCGGTTACCGCAAGCGGTGCCTGGCTGTCGCCATGAACGAACTGCATTTCATGGGTCTTGCCGTCGCGCCAGATTTTGACGTCGAGGCGCACGGACAGGGCGTTCACCACGGAAACGCCCACCCCGTGCAGACCACCGGACACCTTGTAGGAGTTCTGGTCGAACTTACCGCCGGCATGCAGCTGGGTCATGATGACTTCAGCTGCTGAAATACCTTCTTCGGAATGCATCTGTGTGGGAATGCCGCGGCCATTGTCCCGCACGGTGACGGACCCATCCGCATTGAGGACGATGTTCACCGTGTCGCAGTGGCCGGCCAACGCCTCGTCAATGGCGTTGTCCACCACCTCATAAACCATGTGGTGAAGTCCCGAGCCGTCATCGGTATCACCGATATACATGCCCGGGCGCTTACGCACGGCGTCAAGGCCCTTGAGGACCTTGATGGAATCCGCACCGTAGTCGTCCGGGTCAACGCCTTCTGGCGTGTTGCTCTGATCGCTCATGGTTTTTCTTTCATTCTTCCGTAAACGGAGGAAGTTGTTTTTAGCCGAGTTCGCTGATGTTCGAGATGATGCGGGACACGACGCCATATTCCTTGGCTTCTTCCGCGCTCATCCAGTAGTCACGATGCGTGTCCTTGACGATCTGCTCGTAGCTCTGGCCCGTTGCTTCAGCGAAAATGCGGTTGAGGCGCTCGCGCATTTTGATGACTTCTTGCGCCTGAATGTCGATGTCAGAGGCAGAGCCGCCAATACCGCCGCGTGGTTCGTGCAGCAGGAAGCGGGTGTTGGGCAGGCAGACGCGGTCTTCCTTTTCCGCAGACACATAGATCAACGCACCGGCAGAGGCGCACCAGCCGGAGCCGACCATGCGGACCTTCGGCTTAATGAACTTGACCATGTCATGGATCATGTCGCCGGACTCAACGTGACCGCCGGGAGAGGACACGATCATTGTGATCGGATCATCGCTGTCTGCCGCCATGGCAAGCAACCGCTCTGTAGTAGAGCGAGCGATGCGATCGTTGATTTCACCGACCACAAGAACCGTGCGCGAGTTGAACAGCGCATTTTCCATGATCGGGTTGGTAAAGCTCTTGGCGATATCCATCGGGTCGGCGTCGTAAGTTGTTTCTGGCATCTCTTGTCTCCGAAAAGGTCTTCATCTGTTGGCCGCATCACCTGATGTCAGGCGTGAGGCGTGATTTCTCCATGAGCCACGTTAAAAAGCTGTGCGCGGTCGCCCAGATTTTCAAACAGGCTTGCATCTGTTCCCGTCATCCATGCCTGTGCGCCGAGGCGTTCAAGCTCATCAAAGAGGGCCGCGCGGCGGCGGGCATCCAGATGGGCTGCCACCTCGTCCAGCAACAGCAAGGGAGGCGCACCAAAGCTGGCGCAGTGCAGTCGTGCATTTGCGAGCACAAGGCCAATCAGCAGCGCCTTTTGCTCCCCTGTCGAGCAGGCCTGCGCATCCATGTTTTTGGGCGCATGGCGCACCAGCATGTCTGCACGATGCGGCCCTTCGAGGGCGCGTCCTGCTGCAGCGTCTCTGCCGCGCGAAGACGCCAGCCGCTTGGCGAACGCATCCTCGATATCAACCGACGGCGCTGAATTGAGCGTGTCATCCACGCCATCGGTAAAGCCTGATGCCAGCGCCACGTCAGCCTTGGGAAAGGCGGTGTCGCTTGGGCCGTCATGCTCGGCAATGGCGGCGGCCAACTGACCAATGATATGGGAACGGGCGAGCGCAATTGCGATGCCGTGTTCCGCCATCTGAGCCTCAAGGGCTGATAGCCAGGATGCGTCCCAATTGTCTTCGCTCAGGAGACGGGTGCGCTCGCGCATGGCTTTTTCGTAGGACGTCACGCGCGAAGAATGCCCCGCATCAAATCCAAGGACCATGCGATCAAGGAAGCGGCGGCGACCGCCTGCGCCTTCCATGAACAGGCGGTCCATGTGTGGGGTGAGCCAGAGGGCGCGCACATAATGGCCCAGAACACCGGAGCTGGGTTTTGCTGCCCCATCTACTTTGACGATGCGCTTGTCGCCATCATTTGTGCGACCAATGCCGGTGCCAAGATCAACGGTGCCTTCCGGGGTCAGCATGGTCGCCGCAACACCCCATGGCTGTTCTGCGGGCGCGTCGTCGCCCAAAGACATGTCGCGGGTGGATACATCAGACAGACGGACACCGCGCAGACCGCGGCCCGGGGTCAGGAACGAAACAGCTTCGAGGATATTGGTCTTGCCGGCACCGTTCTCGCCCACCAGCACGACGCATCGTGCATCAAGGGCGAGCGCTGTACGGGCGTGGTTGCGAAAGCCTGTGACCACCAGTCGAAGTACCGCCAGCCGTGCAGACGCAACAGACCCCTGAGATTCAGGTGTCATTGTCGTCACGGGTGGGTTGGTTTCAACAAGGGTCAATCAGTACCTTTCGTGATTGATGGAATGCCGGGTCAGACGCGCGCCTAAACACGCCCCTAAACACGCATCGGCATCAGCACATACAGGGCCTCGGGGTCATCCGTGTCGCGGACAACCGTAGGCGAGCCCGCATCGGACAGTTCGAAATGGGCTGTAGGTCCATCCAGCTGCTGGGTGATGTCGAGCAGGTAGCGGGCGTTGAAACCGATCTCCAGCGCATCACCCTTGTAGTCGACGCCCAGTTCTTCAGTCGCAGATCCTGAGTCCGGATTGTTGACTGCCAGTGTGACCTTGCCATCGTCGAGGTCCAGCTTCACGGCGCGGCTGCGCTCGGTGGAAATGGTGGATACGCGATCCACGGCAGATGCGAAGAGCTTGCCATCGACTTCCATGGACTTGTCATTCTCAGACGGGATGACCCGACCGTAATCAGGGAAGGTGCCGTCGATGAGTTTGGAGGTCAGCGTCACACCGCCAAGGTCAAAGCGGATCTTGGTTTCCGAGACGGCGATCTTCACAGTGTCGTCGCCAGTCTCCAGGAGCTTGAGCAGCTCAGTGACTGTCTTGCGGGGCACGATGATGCCCGGCATGCCGTCGGCACCGCTGGGCATGGGCATGTCGACCCGGGCCAGACGGTGGCCATCGGTTGCGACGGCGCGCAACTTGCCCTCAACAGTGTGGAGGTAGATGCCGTTGAGGTAATACCGGGTTTCTTCGGTTGAGATGGCGAAGCGGGTTTTTTCAACCAGGCGGAACAGGTCCTTGGTGGAAATCTCAAAGCTGTAGGGCATGTCGCCTGCGGCGGCGGCGGGGAAATCCTCGCGCGGCAGGCTCTGCAGGGCAAAGCGGGAGCGGCCAGCAACGACCGTCACCTTGCCTGTTTCTGCATCATGATTGACTTCGACCTGCGCCCCGTCAGGCAGCTTGCGTACGATGTCGTACATGGTGTGGGCTGGTGCCGTCGTGCCACCGCCGGATGCCACATCAGCCGGCACGCCTTCAACGATCTCGATATCCAGATCGGTGGCTGTGAGGCTTAGCTGTCCATCATCCGCTGAGAGCAGCACATTGGCCAGAATGGGGATCGTATTGCGCCGTTCCACCACGCTTTGCACGTGATTGAGGGCCTTAAGGAGAGCGCCGCGTTCAATCGTGATCTTCATGGGACTGGGTTTTTCCGTATTTGCGGGCCGGGAACGGCAGGTCTGGCGGGGTCGCAGCCCCCATGCACCTGAACCAAGTCGCGGTGATCTGAGGCTGGCTGATTTCACGCTGGGGCGGCATTTTGGCTTTGGTCTGCAAAGCCTGCTTGACTCCCCAAGCAACCCCTCGCCTAAGGGGCCAGAATCAGCCCTAAACTTATAGCAGTTTCAGGGTGCAGATGTACAAAATCCGGCTTGCGGGACTGGGATTCATGCTCAGAATTCCTGCAATTCCACACACCAGCCATGTGAGTTTGAGGTTTTGACATTCCCGGTGCGCACGCCTAACTATCGCTCCTACTAGACGAAGGGGTTCAGGCCCCCGCCGCCCGCTGGCTTTTTGCCCCGGTGAAGTCCTGAAACTGTGCCGACCCGCCAGAAATGGCGACGCCAGCCATGTCAGCATCTGCTGCCTGGTGGCAATGCGGGCTCCATCAGACCAACAGCAGCATTTCACCTGATATGAGGCTCAAAATGGTCACGAAAACAGACGTACCAACCATTGAAGACCTGAAAGCCCAGGCAAAACGCCTGCGCGTTCAGCTGGATACACCCCAGAACCCGATCACCCATGCCCGCGCGCTGGAGCTTGTGGCGCGCCAGTATGGCTATGCCGACTGGAACACCCTGTGTGCTGTTTCCAAACGGTGTGAACAGGACCGGGCGCGCAACCTGTCCCAGCGACCCTTGCAGGTCGGTGACGAAGTTGCGGGCACCTATCTTGGCAACAAGTTCGTTGGCCAGGTGGTGGGCATCCGTTCCATGGGCGCCGGGCACACTCGCCTGACGCTTCACTTTGACGAGCCGGTGGACGTTGTGACGTTCGACAGCTTCTCGTCTTTCCGTCAGCGGGTGTCGTGCACGCTCGATGAGGATTTGGTGGCACCAACCAAATTGTCAGACGGGACACCGCATATGCGGATTGAACATCGGCTTTAGAACTTGAAGTCAGAATACAAAAAGGCCGGGATGACGTTTGTCATCCCGGCCTTTTTCGTTTGAGCCAAACCCGTGTGGTCAGATCTTACTCTTCAATTTTTCGGCGGATGAGGTTGATGTCCTCGTCCAGTGTTTTGTCCTCGGCGCGCAGCTGCTCGATCTTGTTGACGCCATGCAGCACTGTGGTGTGATCACGGCCACCGAACTTGCGACCGATTTCCGGCAGCGAGCGCGTTGTCAGGTGTTTGCACAAATACATGGCCACCTGACGTGGGCGCGCGACGGAGCGTGACCGGCGCGGAGACGACATATCAACCAGACGCAGATTGTAGTGGTCTGCCACCTTGCGCTGAATGTCATCGATGGTGATGCGCTTTTCGTTTGCGCGCACCAGATGCCGCAGAATGTCCTGAGCATGCTCAATCGTGAGGGTGCTGCCAATCAATTCCGCATGCGCAATGAGTGTGGTCAGCGCACCTTCAAGCTCACGAATGGACGAAGAAATGGAGCTTGCGAGGAAGTCGATGACGTCATCACTAAGCTGCACACCTGGATGGTTGGGCAGCATGGTTTCAGCTTTGGCCTGCAGGATGCCGAGACGAAGCTCGTAGTCTGTCGGCAGAATATCGCAGGCAAGACCGTGGCCGAGGCGTGAGCGAATGCGCTCCTCGATCCCTTCGAGGTCAGACGGAGACCGGTCGGCCGAAATGATGATCTGACGGTTGTGATCCACCAACGCGTTGAAGGTGTGGAAGAACTCTTCCTGCGTTGAATCCTTGCCGCCGATGAACTGCACGTCGTCAACCATCAGCACATCAACGGAGCGGTAGGCGTGCTTAAACGCCACGGTGTCCTTGTGCCGAAGCGCATTGACGAAGTGATACATGAAGCGCTCGGCAGACAGATAGACAACGCGCTTGCTTGGGTCGCGGCGGCGGATTTCCGTACCAATGGCATGCATCAGATGGGTTTTGCCAAGGCCAACAGGGCCATACAGATAAAGCGGATTGAAGGGCACTGTGCCTTCCGCTTCGGCAACGCGGCGTGCAGCGGCATAGGCCAGCTGGTTGGATTTGCCGACAATGAAATTGTCGAATGTAAGATGGGGCAGAAGCGGTGCGCCGAGAGGCGCTTCTTCACCTGCCGCTCCGGCATGTGCGTTGGTCTGAAACGGATTGCTTGTCGCTGCGCGCGGCGGGGCTGCTGCAGGTGCAGGTTTGGAAGGTGCCGGAGCTGCCGCTGGTGCGCGTGATGCCATCGTGTCTGCAGCGATCGCGCGCGCAGCCTCTGCAGCTGTCGCGGACCCTTCGGCAATCAATGTCACCTTACGAACGGACGAATCTTCTGCGCGCCACAGGCCCAGAAGCTGATCGCCAAACTCCCGCTGGATGTAGTCGCGGGCAAAAGACGTGGGCACTGAGTAGCTCACCGCGCCATCGCCGACACCGATCAGGGCCACCTGGCCGAACCAGCTCTTGAAGCGGGCTTCGCCAAGGCTGGTGCGCAGCTTCTGCTGCACGCTTGCCCACTGCTCGGCAACACCCGTCTGCCCCGCGCCAACATCAAGGCCATTGAACGATGGCTGGGTCGCCTCTTCCAGAGCCGGGTCTTGTTCGGTTTGGGAACCGGTTTTGCTGTTTATCATTTTGCCCCCTGGCCCCCGCCTGCCGCGCCGGGGACCTGTTCTTGTTCGTCTGTCAGGTACTGCGCGGCGTTAGCCTGCGCAAAATTCTATTTCGTCACGCGTATGCGCATTGACAGTTTCGGCTTGTCAGCCTTGCCGCCATGGAAGACCTGCCGCCTTCCAGCCCCCCGTTGTTCCGCGATGACCATTGCCATCAAGTCCGCCTTCAAATCCACCGGCCACATTGAAGCAGGACGAAAAGCCCTGCGCCGTCAGCGCCGCCGCTGCGGATGCACTTCGCTGACCAGAGCGGCACAGGCACAAAATGGGCGCGTCTTTGGGAACGCCTGCCGCATTGAGCTTGCTCGCCACATCGTCAGCGAATGTCGTGTTCTGAGCACCACCGGGGAAGGCCTGCCATTCCTCGGTCAGCATGGGACGACCAGTCGTCTCGATGTCCGGCAGCCCGACGAAATTCCACTCAGCCTGTGTGCGCACATCGATCAGAATGCTGCGGTCATCCTCATTGAGCAGCCGCCACGCCTCGGACACATCGATGTCTCCTGCATATCCACCGCTCATCTTCCGGATCGCCCCCAACTTTGCACGCCGCCCCAACACCCCTGTCCGTCAATCCAGGCAGCCGCGGTCAAGACCGGCTCAAGAGAAATGCAAAACAAGCAGTTTCCCATCGCTGTGAAGCAGGGTCCCTGCGCCACACGTTTAGCTACAACTTCGATTTTAAGAGGGGTGAGTACTACCTACTCGCCACGATACTATCAAACAGAGCAGATGCATTTGACTTAAATGGCCGAGATCGAAATCCCAACTGCACACAACTAGACAAACTAGCTCTAAATCTATGCTTGTAAATCAAGTACTTACTGCCGCCGCCTGAGGAACCAATACTAACGCCTGCGCGGCTGAAACATCAAGCGGACCATTTGGTGAACGTCGCGAATCTTTTACCGAACTGTCACCGACGGACCGCCTTTTTCACTCGCAAGAGAGTGTGAGCTCAACCGCAGAAAATCCAGTGTATGAAAGGCATTGGCGGCGGCGCAAGGGTGATTCGTCCACAGGCTGGAAAAATTAACCATCGTTGCCAAATGCGCACATAGCGCGTGTGAATAACTCGCCTTCAAGGCCAGCCGGACTCCTCCCGAGGGCTCAAGTCAAGCTTAAATAAAACCGTTCCTCATCCGAAAGCGACCCGCGTTTCACTGACGGGCCTGGCAGCTTGTCATTAGGACGGCATCGAACCACACAGCAGACACGAAAAAGGGCGCCTCCGACTTGGCAGAGACGCCCTTTTAAAATTCTTTTTCCCGTGTGGCGCTTAAGCCTGGCCGAGTGCCTTGATCCGGCTGGAAAGGCGCGAAACCTTCCGGGATGCTGTGTTCTTATGAAGAATGCCGCGGTTTGAGGCACGCATGATCTCGGACTCAGCAACGTTCAGGGCATCCCTTGATGCTTTCTGGTCGCCGCTGGCGATTGCTTCTTCAACCTTACGGATGAATGTCCGCATGCGGCTCGTGCGTGCGCGGTTTACTTCTGTGCGGCGCGCGATCTTGCGAACCATCTTCTTGGCGGAGCGTGTATTAGCCATCGGGCTTCAAACCATTTCTTGTCAGCGGCTCGTATGTGCCCGGCCCGATTTCACGTCGGAGGCAAGCTCAAACAGCGCTTGAACGTAAGGAATTTAAGAGGCGGCGTTATAACCGCGCGCCTGCGCCCGGTCAAGCAGGCTTTGGGGCGCAAAATCCCTGCAATCACAATGCTTTCACACGGCCTTGCCAAGAATGTGTTTTGGCGATCACCCCAGCTTGCGCGCAGACTGCATGTATTGAGCGGACAAACAAGGCCCGGCACCGCGCTGACCCTGCCGTTCAGGGGGGAAAACGATGGAATCTCTTGGATTCGTAGCGGTCGCCGTTGGCGTGGTGCTTTTTGCGCTTGTGTCCAGACGGCTGGAATCCAGCGCTGTTACGCCACCCATGGTGTTTGCCGTTTTCGGGCTGGCGATTGGCGGTGCCGGACTTGGCTGGCTCAATGTGGGTGACGACATGGAAAGCGGCCATGGTTTTGTGCACGGGCTCGCCGAGATCACCCTTATTCTGGTGCTTTTCTCAGATGCTGCGCGCATCGACCTTCGCGCCTTGAAGGCGGACCACAATCTGCCGGTGCGGATGCTGGTCATCGGCATGCCGCTCGCGATCATTGCCGGAACAGCCGTCGCGTTGCTGCTGCCACTCGGCCTGAGCCTTTGGGAAGCCGCTCTGCTTGCCACCCTGATGGCCCCGACCGATGCCGCCCTTGGGCAGGCCGTCGTTTCCAACCCCAAGGTGCCGGCACGCATCCGCCAGGCCCTAAATGTGGAAAGCGGCCTCAATGACGGGATTGCGCTGCCACTGGTGTTTTTGTTTGCTTGCCTCGCAGGCGCTGCCCATTCGGTTGATGACATCAACTGGGCGACCTTTGCCGGAGCCCAGCTCGGCTTTGGCCCGCTGGCAGGCATCGTTATTGGCGGGGCGGGGGCCTGGGCGCTCGACAATGCGGCGCTCAGGGGCTGGATTTCAGAGACCTATGAAGGTCTGGCCATGCTTGCCATTGCCTTTTTGAGTTTCGCTGGCGCGGAACTTGTCGGTGGTAACGGCTTTATCGCCGCCTTTGTGGCCGGGCTTGTGTTCGGCAATTTCCTGCGCGACCGGTGCCGGTTTGTCTTCGAGTTTGCCGAAGCCGAGGGCCAATTGCTGGTGTTGCTCGTCTTTATGGTCTTTGGCGCGGCCCTGCTGCCGGAGGCTATTGGTGTTCTCAATTCCCACGGGTGGGTCGCGGTCGGCTTTGCCGTCCTTGCACTCACAGTGGTGCGCATGGTGCCGGTGGCTATCGCACTCGCGGGCACGAGACTGCGCTGGCAGAGCGTTTTGTTCTTGGGATGGTTCGGCCCGCGCGGGCTGGCCTCAATCCTGTTTGCGCTTTTCATCCTGGAACAGGTGACCATGGGGCTTGGTCATATGATCCTGTCGATCACGGTCATGACGGTTGCAATCAGCATCTTCGCCCACGGCGTTACCGCTGCCCCACTTGCACGACTTTATGGGGACTACATCGCCCGTGAAAAAAGTCGCGAGGAGATGATGCCGGTCAGCGAAATGCCCACGCGCGCGCAGGCCGCGCCTCAAAGGCCCAGCACACACATGCCATCCGCAGATTAAGCAGCCGACCAGAAGCATCTAGAATCAAGGGGACACTCTCATGCTCAACGACCAACAGACAAAATGGTGCGAGGAAAGCACGACCGATTTTTCCGATCTCTCTGCGCTCTTTCTCAATTGCACGCTGAAGAAGTCACCGGAGCTGTCGCACACCAAGGGTCTGATCGATATTGCGCGGGCGATCATGGACAAGAACGGTATGAAGACCGAGGAACTGCGCCCGGTGGATTATGATCTGGCCTTCGGCGTCTATCCCGACATGACAACGCAGGGCTGGGACAAGGACGACTGGCCGCAGATCCTAGAAAAAGTCATGGCAGCCGACATTCTTGTCGTGACCACGCCGATTTGGCTGGGTGAAAAGTCATCTGTCTGCACGCAGGCGATCGAACGGCTTTATTCTGCTTCTGGCCAGCTGAATGAGGCCGGGCAATATGCCTATTATGGCCGCGTCGGCGGGTGCCTTGTGACCGGCAATGAAGACGGCGCCAAGCATTGCTCCATGAACATTCTCTATTCGCTGCAGCATCTGGGCTACACGATCCCGCCACAGGCGGATGCGGGCTGGCTGGGTGAAGCGGGACCCGGACCGTCCTATCTGGACGAAGGGTCAGGTGGGCCGACCAACGATTTCACCAACCGCAACACCACGTTCATGACATGGAACCTGATGCATATGGCGCGGATGCTGAAAGACGCAGGCGGCATTCCAGCCCATGGCAATCAGCGCTCAGCATGGGACGCAGGCTGCAAGCCTGATTTCCCCAATCCTGAATATCGCTAAAGGCTATTTGTGCTTGAAGGAGGGTTTGCGCTTGTCGATGAAGGCAGCCATGCCCTCCTTCTGGTCTTCCAGCGCGAAGAGCGAGTGGAACAAGCGCCGCTCAAAGCGGATGCCTTCTGCCAGAGTGGTCTCATAGGAGCGGTTGACCGCTTCCTTGGTGAGAGCTGTCACCGGCCGTGACATGCCCGCGATCTTTTCAGCTGTCTTGACTGCTTCTTCCACAAGGTCTGCTGCGGGAACAACGCGGCTGACAAGGCCTGCGCGCTCTGCTTCTTCTGCATCCATCATGCGGCCGGTCAGGCACATTTCCATGGACTTGGACTTGCCCACAAAACGCGTGAGGCGCTGCGACCCACCGATGCCCGGCATCACGCCGAGCGAAATTTCCGGCTGACCGAACTTGGCTG
Source organism: Pyruvatibacter sp. HU-CL02332 (assembly GCF_040362765.1). Lineage (NCBI taxonomy): Bacteria > Pseudomonadati > Pseudomonadota > Alphaproteobacteria > Hyphomicrobiales > Parvibaculaceae > Pyruvatibacter > Pyruvatibacter sp. HU-CL02332. Next base: position 1,686,218 of record NZ_BAABWK010000001.1, on the reverse strand, counting down.
TGTCAGATGCCAGAATGAAATCACACAGCATGGCCAGTTCACAGCCACCGCCAAGCGCATAGCCGGACACAGCCGCCACAACAGGCTTGCGTGCTTCTGCTATGCGGTTGGCTTTTTCAAACAGGTCTTCCTTGTAGACATCCATATAGGTCTTGGGCTGCATCTCCTTGATGTCAGCGCCAGCGGCGAATGCCTTTTCTGATCCGGTGATGACCATGCAGCCGATTGCGTCGTCACCGTCAAAGCCCTGAACCGCATCAATCAGTTCATCCACCAGCTGCGAGTTCAAAGCGTTCAACGCGTCGGGGCGGTTGAGCGTGATGAGCGCAACAGCGCCGCGCTTTTCGGTCTTGATGGTGTCGTAGGCCATGGAGGTCAGCTTCCTTGATGGGTCGGCGATTTTGTATCGGCTCTATCTTTGACATTGCCCGCAATAGAATGTCGAGCGTCCAGATTGAACAATCCGGCGAATGTCCTTGTCGCACCCCCGTGTGACGCAGGGGCTGCCTTCGCGGTCATATACTTTGAAGGTGTGCTGGAAATAACCAAGCGAGCCATCCGCCTGGGCATGATCGCGCAGAGAACTGCCGCCGGCTTCAATGGCTTCACGCAGGACCTGGCGAATGGTGGTCGAGAGCTTCTTCAGGCGATCTGTTGGCTCGCCGGACTGTTTCACAAGCGAAGCCGCAATGCGCTTGGGGGAGATGCCAGAGCGGAACAACGCTTCGCACACATATATATTGCCCAGGCCTGCCACCACCGCCTGATCCAGGAGCGCCGATTTGATGGGCGACTTGCGGCCTGCAAGACCCGCGGCCAGCACATTTGAATTGAAGCCCTTCTCCAGCGGCTCGGGACCCAGTTGCTGCAGGAAGCTGTTTTGCGCTTCGTTGCCGGTTTCCTCGATGGTCATGAAGCCGAAACGGCGCGGGTCTGAATAGCGGACGACACCACCGCCCTCCATGCGGAACACGATGTGCTCGTGCATGGCATGGGCGTTTGCCCCGGTGTCGAGGTGAAACGAACCGGGACGGTTTTGGTCATCGCCGGGCATTTCCACCACAAAGCGGCCGGACATGCCCAGATGCATGATGAGGAGCGCACCATCGTCCAGACGGCCAACGAGATATTTACCGCGGCGATTTAGCGTCTCAAGGCGGGTGCCGGTCAGGCGGCCTGCAAAGTCATTCGGCAGGGGAAAGCGCAGATCAGGCCGCTTCGCCTCCACATGCTCAAACCGCTGCCCCTCCATGGCGGGCGCCAGGCCCCGGCGGACAGTCTCTACTTCGGGCAATTCAGGCATGGATTGGGGGCCAATTCTCGGGCAGCGACATTTTTACCAGTGTGAGGCGGTCTCATAGCGCAAAGCAACGGGGATGCGCTATGGTCCGCGCCCATGAGTGATGCACCAACCAAGAATGATGCCGCCGATGCAACTGCTGCGGCTCCCAGCAACGCAACCCATTTCGGGTTTCGTGATGTGGACCCGACTGAAAAGCAGGGCCTGGTCAATGGCGTTTTCCGCAACGTGGCTGGCCGCTATGACCTGATGAACGACCTGATGTCGGTGGGCGTTCACCGGCTCTGGAAAGACGGCATGGTCTCATGGCTCGCGCCACGCAAAACAGGCGCGGCCTACGAGACACTGGATATGGCAGGCGGCACAGGCGACATCGCCTCGCGCATTGCTCACCGCTCAAACGGACACGCCAAGGTGCTGGTGGCTGACATCAATGATGCCATGCTGGGTGAAGGCAAGGTGCGGGCGCAGACGGACCCGATGGGCGACCGGCTGTCTTTTGCATGCATGAATGCTGAAAATCTGCCGCTCGAAGCCAATCGGTTCGACGCCTACACAATTGCCTTTGGCATACGCAACGTGCCGGACTTAGACGCGGCACTGAGTGAAGCGTTCCGTGTACTGAAACCCGGCGGCCGTTTCATGTGCCTTGAATTCAGCCATGTGGTCGTGCCGCTACTCGATGAGTTTTATGAGACGTGGTCCTTCGAGGCGATCCCCCGCATCGGGCAGATCGTGACCGGTGACCGGGACTCCTACCAATATCTGGTGGAGAGCATTCGCAAGTTCCCGCAGCAAAAAGCGTTTGAAGACCGTATCCGCAAGGCCGGTTTTTCACGTGTCACCCATCGCAACCTGACCGGTGGCATTGCGGCCATCCATTCCGGCTACAAGATCTAGGGCCGCATCACGATGATCCGCCATGTGCGCAATTTTGGTCGGCTCGTCCGCACAGCCTGGGTGCTGTCGCGCTATGACGCGCTGTTTGCCCTTGATGCAGGCGAGCCTCCGGCCCCCGTCAAGGCCGCGCGCAGCATTGCAAAGCTGAGGCAGAAGTTTGGTAGCAGCAGCGCCAAGGGGTCGGAAGGGGACCGGCTTGCCGCTGCCCTGACAGAGCTTGGCCCCAGCTACATCAAGCTTGGCCAGTTTCTGGCGACCCGGCCTGATGTGATTGATCCAGCCCTCGCGCGTGACCTCGCAAAACTTCAGGACCGTCTGCCGCCCTTTGAGACTGCCACTGCCCGACAGATCATTGCGGACGAGTTCGACACACCTGCGGACACGATTTTTCAGAATATGGGTGACGCGGTGGCGGCCGCGTCCATTGCCCAGGTGCACAAGGCCACTGTGCCCGCTGCGGACGGTGGGACCCAACCGGTGGCTGTGAAGGTTCTGCGCCCGGACGTCGAAAAGCGGTTTGCGGCTGATCTGGAGGCCTTCTTCTGGGCGGCGCGTCTTATTGACCGGATGGTGCCGTCGGCGCGGCGCCTGAAACCGGTTGATGTGGTGCAGACACTTGCAGACTCTGTGGCGCTTGAAATGGATTTGCGTCTTGAAGCAGCCGCCATGTCAGAGATGGAAGAGCGCACACGCGGCGACGCCGGGTTCCGCACACCGTCCATTGACTGGGAACGCACCTCAAAAAGGGTAATGACCCTTGAGTGGATCGACGGCATCCCCATTGCCGACATCAAGGCCCTTGAAGCCGCCGGCCTCGACCTCAAGGAAGTGGCTGCAAACGTCATCAACAGCTTTTTGACGCATGCAGTGCGCGAGGGTTATTTCCACGCTGACATGCATCCCGGCAATCTGTTCGTGGAAGCGGACGGCACACCGGCGGGCACGTTGGTGGCTGTCGATTACGGTATCATGGGACGCCTCAGTGCCAAGGAAAGCCGTTTCCTGGCGGAGATCCTCTTTGGCTTTGTGATGCGGGACTATCGTCGCGTCGCGGAAGTGCATTTTGAGGCAGGCTATGTGCCTGAAAGCAAATCCGTGGATGCGTTCGCACAGGCCTTGCGTGCCATCGGCGAACCTCTGTTTGACCGCGAGGCGCACGAAATCTCCATGGCACGCCTGCTGGGTCAGCTTTTTGAGGTCACAGACCAGTTCGACATGGAGACGCGGCCTGAACTCATCATGCTGCAAAAGACCATGGTGGTGGTGGAAGGCGTGGCCCGCGACCTCGACCCGCAATTCAACATGTGGGTGACATCCGAGCCGGTGCTGCGGCAATGGCTGGAAAGCAAAGTCGGCCCGGAAGGCCGGCTACAGGATGCCGTCAAAGGTGCTGAGCGCATGGGCCGCCTGATGAGCGACCTGCCGGACCTACTGGAAACAGCAGAACGTGCCGCCCGCAGCATTGCCGGACCGGACGGCACAGGAGCCGTTGAGGGCCTCAAACTGCACCCGGACACTGCGCGGGCCATCGCAGACGCGCAGGCCAAGCAGGAACGTCCCAATCGCATTGCACTGTGGGTCGGGGCAGCCGCGTTGGTGGTGATTGCGGTCACAACGCTGCTCTAGCGCCAAAGCGCCCCCACGAATGATTTTGCGAGCTATCTACACATTGCAGCCGTAAATACCTATATTCACCGCAACACTCGCGGGAATTATTGGGTTTCTGCGGCTTTTGTGGTGTGGAAGGCGGGATCACGTGCTCGACGGCAAACGCATACTTCTGATCATCGGTGGCGGTATCGCTGCCTACAAGTCGCTTGAGCTGGCACGGTTAATCCGTCGCCGGGGCGGCGAAGTGCGAGCGATCCTGACCAAGGCGGGCCAGGAATTTGTCACGCCGCTGTCCGTTGGCGGGCTCACGCATGACAAGGTCTACACGGATCTGTTCGACCTGACGGCTGAAGCCGACATGGGCCACATCCAGCTGTCGCGCGATGCTGATCTTCTGGTCGTGTGCCCGGCCACTGCGGACCTCATGGCCAAGATTGCCCATGGCCGCGCCGACGACATGGCCTCGACTGCTCTTCTGGCGACGGACAAGCCGGTGATGATTGTGCCCGCCATGAATGTGCGCATGTGGGAACACGCTGCCACGCAGCGGAACCTCGCGCAGCTTATTGCTGACGGCGTCAGTGTTGTTGGCCCCACCGAAGGCTCCATGGCTTGCGGTGAATTCGGGCCCGGGCGCCTCGTCGAGCCGGACGAGATTGTTGAAGCCATTGAAGCGAAGCTGGGCGGCACGCAATTGCTGGCCGGGCGCAAGGCGATAGTCACCGCCGGGCCAACCCATGAACCGATTGACCCTGTGCGCTACATCGCCAACCGGTCATCGGGTAAGCAGGGCTACGCCATCGCTGAAGCTCTGGCGCTGCTTGGTGCAGACACGCATCTTGTCTCCGGACCAACCGCGCTTGGCGACCCGCGCGGCGTCAAGATCACGCGCGTGGAAACAGCACGCGAAATGCTGGCCGCTACCGAGGCCGCCCTGCCCGCTGACATTGCGATTTGTGCCGCCGCCGTTGCTGACTGGCGGGCGGACACATCCACCAATTCCAAACTCAAGAAAGATGGCTCCGGTGCTGTGCCGCCGCTGTCGCTGGTGGAAAACCCGGACATTCTGGCGACACTGTCTGCTGCTGGTCCCAAGCGTCCGCAACTGGTCGTGGGATTTGCCGCTGAAACCGATGACGTGATTGACCACGCCACTGCCAAGCGCGTGCGCAAAGGCTGCGACTGGATTGTGGCCAACGACGTGTCGCCGGGTACCGGCATCATGGGCGGTGACAACAACACGGTTCACATCATTACCGACGGTGCCGCAGAGCACTGGGACCCGATGCCCAAGGCACAGGTCGCAACGAAACTTGCCGAGCGCGTGGCGCTGGCTCTGACTTCCTGAGGGGAACGCTTCCAATGAGTTCGATTGACGTCAAGGTCATGCAACTGCCGCACGGGCAGGGACTTGATCTGCCGGCCTATGAAACCGATCAGGCCGCGGGCATGGATCTGCGGGCCGCCCTGGCTGAAGGCGAAGAGGTGACACTGGCACCCGGCGCCCGCGCCATGGTGCCAACAGGTCTTGCCATTGCTCTGCCCGCAGGCTTTGAGGCGCAGGTGCGTCCGCGCTCCGGCCTGGCCGCCAAGCAGGGCGTCACCGTGCTGAATAGTCCGGGTACGGTGGATGCGGACTATCGCGGCGAAGTGAAAGTCATCCTGATCAATCACGGCAACGAACCTGTTGTCATCGACCGTGGCATGCGCATTGCGCAGATGCTGTTCGCGCCGGTGACGCGCGGTGTTTTTGCCGCCGTTGATACACTGGATGAAACCGAACGCGGCGCGGGCGGGTTTGGATCTACGGGAACGGACACAACGAGAAAGGCCGGGTAACGGCATGTTGCGGCTATCGAAAAAGACATTGCTGGCGCTGGAGGCCGTTGTGGACGTTGCGTACAACGCGCGGCCTGACCCGGTGCAGTCAAAAGAGATCACCAAGCGGCAGGGCATTCCCCAGCGCTATCTTGAGCAGGTGATGCAGCAGCTTGTGCGTGAAGGCGTGCTCAAGGGTGTACGCGGTCCGCGTGGCGGCTACCGGCTGGCGCGGGAGCGGCGACGCATCACTGTTGGCGAAATCGTCCGCGTGGTTGGCGCCATGGAAGCCGCCGACGATGCGCGCGACGAGGCAAAGGCAGCCGCGCGCGAGACACGCGGATCCCTGAACGGTACAGGCGAGGCCATGACTGCGCCTGCTGAAGAGAACACCAATGGCGGTTCACCTTTGGGCGAGCAGGTGGTCCGTCCCATGTGGGATTCGTTTCAGGCCGATATGATGGATAAGCTCAACGCCATCACCATTGATGACCTGTGCCGAGAGGCAGAGACCAAAGACATCAAGCCTGCATCACAAGCAGGCATGGATTTCACAATCTAGATCAATAGCGCGCTCCGCGAACAAAAAGCGCGCAATACAGGAGGCAACCCCATGACCGACAAGCCAGGCCGCGGCCGCATTTACGACTGCATCACGCAGACCATTGGTGACACCCCGCTGGTGCGCCTCAAGCGCATGAACAAGAACGGCAAAGCCGACGTGCTGTTGAAGCTCGAATTCTTCAACCCGCTGTCCAGCGTCAAGGACCGCATCGGCGTTGCGATGATTGAAGCGCTGGAAGCGCAGGGCAAGATCAACGAGAACACGGTTCTGATTGAGCCCACTTCCGGCAACACCGGCATTGCGCTGGCTTTCGTGGCTGCTGCGAAAGGCTACAAGCTCATTCTGGTCATGCCGGAAAGCATGTCCATGGAGCGCCGCAAGATGCTGGCGCTGCTTGGCGCCGAGCTTGAGCTGACAGAAGCTGCCAAGGGCATGAAGGGCGCGGTTGCCCGCGCTGAAGAGATGCTTCAGTCCACGCCGAACGCCGTGATGCCACAGCAGTTCGACAATCCGGCCAACCCTGAAATCCATCGCCAGACCACGGCGGAAGAAATCTGGAATGACACTGACGGCAAGGTTGATGTGGTGATTTCCGGCATCGGCACGGCGGGTACGTTCACCGGCGTAGGCTCTGTGCTGAAGGCCAAGAAGCCAGGCATGAAGATGATCGCCATCGAGCCGGAAGATTCTCCCATCCTGTCTGGCGGCCAGCCGGGCCCCCACAAGATTCAGGGTATCGGCGCGGGCTTTGTGCCGGGTAATCTGGACAAGGATCTGATCGACGAAGTGATCACCATCGGCAACGAGACAGCCTTTGAAACATCTCGTCAGGCTGCCCGCGAAGAAGGCATTGCCGGCGGTATCTCATCGGGCGCGGCCATTGCTGCGGCGCTTGAAGTATCCGAGCGCGATGACATGGCGGGAAAGACGATCGTCGCAATCATCCCAAGCTTTGCCGAGCGGTACCTCTCCACCGCCCTCTTTGACGGTATCTAGGACAAATCCTGTGGCTCTGACCGGCGATCAACTTGAGCGCTATGCGCGACATATTCTGCTCAAGGAGATCGGCGGGCCGGGCCAGCAGGCACTTCTCAAAGCACGTGTGCTGATCATCGGTGCCGGCGGGCTTGGCTCGCCGGCAGCGCTCTACCTCGCAGCGGCCGGCGTCGGCACCATAGGGTTGGTGGATGACGACATCGTCTCTTTGTCCAATCTGCAGCGGCAGATCGCGCACACAACTGAGGCCATTGGCGAAGCCAAGACATCCAGCGCTGCCCGCACCATCAACGCCCTGAATCCGGACACGGTCATCGTTCCGCATACGGAGCGGCTCACCGACGCAAATGCCTCGGCACTCGTGGCAGGTTATGACCTTGTTCTTGATGGCTGCGACAATTTTGAAACCCGTTTTCTTGTGGACGCTGCCTGCCAGTCAGCCCACGTGCCGCTTGTTTCAGGAGCGGTCGGTCGGTTTGACGGGCAACTTGCAGTGTTTCGGGCCTGGGAAACACTGGCAGATGGTTCGCCCTCCCCCAGTTATCGTGACCTGGTCCCAGACCTGCCGCCGCCTGGAAGCGTTCCCACCTGCGAAGAGGCTGGTGTCGTCGGCGCGCTCACGGGCGTCATCGGCTCGATGATGGCAATGGAGGCCATCAAGGAGATAACCGGTGCAGGGACAAGTCTGGCAGGAAGCCTGCTTTTGTATGATGCGCTGGACACACGGGTGCGGCGGGTGAAGCTGCGGCGGGACCCTGAGAACAACTCGTGACACCCACCCACAGTTGCAAACCCTATTTTTACACTTACCACAGATAGTGGCTGTCCGGCATTCAATTGGGTGCCGTTGCGTGGTTGCGAGGGGCGTAACATTCCACAGGGCAAGGACCAGTTTTGTCCTATTGAGGCAGGCAGCCCGCTTGCGTCTCCTAGCTTTGCAGCTTTTTACAAGCATTGGGATGAGGCGCGCGACGGCGCTGATCTGCCACACATGTCGCATCTGCGACCATCGACTATTCCACCAAGATTTCTGCCCTACATCACCATTATTGGCGTGGAGAACGAAGGGACCCGGTTTGTCTTCCGGTTGGCCGGCAGCGCCATCCGCGAAATCACCAATCTGGAGATGACCGGCTGGGAAGTGGACCAGGACAAGTCGGAGCCAGCCGACCTCGTGGGTGCAGAAGCGTTTTTTGGACGCATGAAGTGGGCTGTAGCGAACCGTAAGCCTTACTGCTTGGGCGCTCAGGCACGGTGGACCGGCCAGGACTTGCTGGCACAACGGACACTTGTCCTGCCCTATGCGGGCGACGATGGCAGCGTCCAGCGGTTCCTGACCCTGAATGATCTTGAATACGCCGAAGACCCCTGTCTGACGTGCCCGGCACGGCCCTGTGCTGCCGAGTAGAAGGGTCTAGACGTCTGTGGGCAACACCCTGTCAGGCGGCGCATTGCCATCGACGAAGCTACGAATGTTGATGACGACTTTTTCGCCCATCTCCGTGCGGCTCTCGATGGTGGCGGACCCCATATGCGGCAACAGGACCACGTTGGGACGCCCCAGCAGCTTGGGGTTCACGGCGGGTTCGTTTTCAAACACGTCGAGCCCGGCACCGGCGATCGCACCATCATCAATTGCCTTGCATAGGGCCACTTCGTCAATGATCTCGCCGCGAGCGGTGTTAACGACGTAGGCCTCCGGCTTCATCAACTGCAGCCGCCGCGCGTTGAGCAGGTGATATGTCGCGGGCGTATGCGGGCAATTGACCGACACGATATCCATGCGTGCCAGCATCTGATCCAGCGAATCCCAGTAGGTCGCTTCCAGCTCTTCCTCGATGGCGGGGTTGGCCGGGTTGCGGTTGTGGTAGTGGATCGACAGACCAAACGCCTTGGCGCGTCGGGCGACAGCCTGGCCAATGCGGCCCATGCCGATGATGCCCAGACGCTTGCCATGAATGCGGTGCCCCATCATCCAGGTGGGGGCCCAGCCCTGCCACTGATTGTCTTCAGTGATGATCTGTGCGCCTTCGGTCACGCGCCGCGGCACGGCCAGAATCAGCGCCATGGTCAGATCGGCGGTGTCTTCCGTCAACACATTCGGCGTGTTGGTGACCGTGATGCCTTTGGCGTGGGCGGCCTCAACGTCAATGTTGTCCACCCCGGCCCCAAAGTTGGCGATCAGCTTGAGATCGTCGCCCGCCTTGGCAATGAGGTCGGCGTCAATGCGGTCCGTCACGGTTGGGACAAGCACATGACTGTCTGCCACCGCCTGTTCCAGCGCTTCGCGGGTCATGGCCACGTCTTCAATGTTCAAATGCGTGTTGAACAGCTCGCGCATGCGCGTTTCCACAATGTCAGGCAGTTTGCGGGTGACGGTGACAATGGGTTTTGAATGCGGCACGGGACGCGACCTTTTACAGATGGACGCCTTGTGCCAGCGCAGCCAAGGGCTGTCCGGCGCGGCGCAATGCTTGGCTCATTCCTACCACCCCATCGCGTCAGCATCAAAGCGCATTGATGCTCCGGCTCGGCATGAACCGCCCAAGGGACTTACAGGCTGCTTGACCGTCGGCAAACGTGCTTGCAATAAGGGGTACCCCCCAATTGCCAGCATGGCAGTAGAACAAGAATACCGGTTTGCCCCGCATCTCAGCCGACATGTTTTTATCGCTCCATAACCTTCTCCACGCGCTTCGCGCGCTTTTGCGCGGTGTAGCGTTTATGGCTGCGGTCATTCTGGCCGGTGCCGCGACAGGGCCAGCCAGCATGGCGCAGCCAAGTGCTGCAAGCACCCTGAGCGGCGGCGTTCAGATCGGGCCGGTGACGGGGCTGCCGATGCCCCGCTTCGTGTCGATCAAATCCAGCCCGGTCAATGTGCGCGGAGGGCCCTCCACCAACCACCAGGTGGCGTGGGTGTTCGTGCGCAAAGATGTGCCGGTTGAAGTGACCGCCGAGTTTGAAAACTGGCGCCGTATCCGTGACGTGGATGGGGACCAGGGCTGGGTGTTCCACACCCTCATCGACGGTGAACGGACTGTCATGGTGGTTGGGCCCGACAAGCAGGAGCCGCGCACGGGCGACCTTGTGCCGCTTCACTTTGCGCCAGACTCAGCAAGCGACGAAGTCGCTCTTGTGGAGCCGGGTGTCGTCGGCGCGCTGGTCAATTGCAGCCAGACGTGGTGCGCCGTACGCATGGGCCCGCACGAGGGTTTCATGCGGGCCACAGCGTTGTTTGGTATTTACGCCCGCGAAGCAGGCTGATCCGCGTTACGCGAAATCACCGCCCAAACGGGCAATCATTGCATCGGATACGACGGCGAGGTGCTGGTAGTTCTCATGAGAGAACCCGATCATGACCTTGGCACCGGGCTTCTTGAAGGCTGCAATCTGTTCATTCGTGAACGGAAAGTGCAGGAAGTGCACGGATGAGGATTTGCCGTCTTCAGAGGTACGGTCGATGTCGTGCTCGGGGTCAGACATCACACGGTCGCCGTCAATGTCGATGAACGCCGTTTCTTCGATGCCGGCCAGCTTGTAGAGCACGTTCTTGCGGCGGATCGGGTCATCGATCTCGAACATGACCGTTGCCACAAGCTCTTTGCCCTTGGGGATGAGCGGATTGTACGCGGTCAGTTCGTCCTCGATCTGCTCGTCGCCACCTTTTTCGATGTAGAGCATTTCGTGGATCTGGTGCCACATGGTGTCGTAGCTCTCGAAGTAGAAAGTCGCGTGCGGACCCACTTCGATGCGGCGCTCGCGCTTGACGGGCATCATGGCCTTGCGGCGCTCCGCACGTTCCTTTGCATAGTCCTCGATGGACATGATGTCGGCGCGGGTGATTTCGCTGGGGTTGGGCATTGCGGTCATTTCCGTCCTTTACTCAAACGTGTGCCGGCAGTCTGCGGACCAGGGTCTGGCCTAAAGTCCGTATGCCTGGGCAATCAACTCAATCGGATGCGCTGATGATGGCTTCGGCTTGCTCTCGTCTATGAGACCAAGCTCATCCATTTCCTGCATGATGTGCTTCAGGGCCAGAGGGCATTCACTCACCACATGTTCAGCGCTGGTCTTAGAGATATTGCGCGCGGTCGTTTTGCCAACCTTCATCGCCACATCGTGGGTCTCTTTAAGCACACCAAACGTGCCGCCATGCCCTGCGCACCGCTCAACCGGTGTTACTTTGGCGTCAGGAATGAGCTTGAGCATCTCAACGGCCTTAGCGCCCATGTTCTGCGCACGAGCGTGGCACGCCAGATGGACCGCAACACCACCGTCCAGAGGCTTCATGCCATCGGCAATGCCTTCCTTCTTGGCTATGTCCACGATGTACTCATCGATGTCTTTGACGGCCTTTGACAGCGCAATGACGTTGTCGTCGTCTGGCACGATCAACGGCCACTCGAACTTCATCATCAGGCCACACGACGCGATGAGAGTAACGATGTCCCAGCCTTCATCGACCAGTGGGCGCAGCTCAGCAGATACCTTCTTGGCCTGCTCGGCGACACGCTCAAGGTCGGCCTGTTCCAGGAACGGCATGCCGCAGCAGCCGGGATAGACCGGCTTGGCGGTCACGCCCTGGCGCGCGAGCACTTTGAGTGCCGCTTCACCCATCTGCGGATTGTTGTAGTTGCCGTTGCAGGTGGCAAACAGCGCCGCCTTGCGGCCGGTCGCTTTGCCGTCGGCAGCAGGCGCAAGCGTGCCCACTTTTTCATGTGCCTTGGCACGCATCATCAGCGTCTTGCCGGCGAATGTTGGCAGCTCGGCCTTGGCATCAATGCCTGCGACTTTTTCCATCACCGGGCGTGTGAGCTTGTTGTCTTTCTTCGATCCCCAATTGGCAAGGCCTGCGATGGGCCGGATCATCTTGCCGTTGCGGTCCATCTCGGCGAGCTGGCGGGCGGTGACGTTGCCGGCGTCGCCATTCTGTGTACGGACCTTTCGGTACCGCAGCATGAGATGGGGAAAATCGAGATTGAATTCGTGAGGCGGCACATAAGGGCACTTCGTCATGAAGCACATGTCACACAGGGTGCAAGCTTCTTCGACGGGGCCAAACTGGTCTGAGGTGACGCTATCGAGTTCGCCGCTCTCGCTGTCGTCGATCATATCGAACAGCCGCGGGAAGGAGTCACACAGATTGAAGCAGCGTCGGCAGCCGTGGCAGATATCAAAGACGCGGCGCAGCTCTTCATCGAGCTTGGCTTCGTCGTAAAACTCGTCGCTCTTCCACTCGATGGGATGCCGGGTGGGTGCTTCTAGGCTGCCTTCTGCCATGAGTCTTCATGCCTGTGTTTTTTGAATGGTCGTGAGACTTGAACAAGCGAGGGCCGGGAACATGTCCCGGCCCTTTTGTCTGTCGGACGTGACTTAGGCGTCCATGCCGTCGAGGGCTTTCTGGAAACGACCGGCGTGGCTCTTTTCGGCCTTGGCAAGCGTTTCGAACCAGTCAGCAATTTCGTCGAAGCCTTCTTCGCGCGCTGTGCGGGCCATACCCGGGTACATGTCTGTGTACTCGTGGGTTTCACCGGCAATCGCGGCCTTGAGGTTCTTGTCGGTCGCGCCAATTGGCTCGCCCGTTGCCGGGTCACCGACTTCTTCCATGAACTCGAGGTGGCCGTGGGCGTGGCCGGTTTCACCTTCCGCGGTGGACCGGAACACGGCTGCAACATCGTTGTAGCCTTCAACGTCCGCCTTCTGCGCGAAGTAGAGGTAGCGACGGTTTGCCTGGCTTTCGCCGGCAAAAGCTTCTTTCAAATTGTCCAGGGTCTTGGAATCTGCGAGTGACATTTTAGGGGATCCTCCTCATCGAAACTCGGGCGAAACTGGCCGCGCAGGTGTCTGCGAACAGGCAGGCGCGGGCCATCGCCATACCCTGCAAACGTAGTAGCAGGCCCTGCCCTGTCAAGACTGGAACAGGTCTAAACAGTGCCCAAACGCTTTGTTTTAGAAAGTATTTTTGCGATCAATTCGCAGCTACAAAAGGCCGGTTTCAGCGCTTTGACGCCAAGTCTTTGAAGCCAAAGACCTATCGGCGTCAGCCGCCGGTTTTTGCGTTATGAACACGCACGATCACCTCGACACGCTCCAGAGCAGCCCCGTCAGGCACCTGTGGAAGCCCCGTCACGGTGATGCCGTCACCGGGAATGTCTTCAAGGCGCGCATCGTCCACATGATAGAAGTGATGATGATCGCTGAGGTTGGTATCAAAATAGGTGCAGCCGCCATCGACCACGACCTGGCGCAGCAGACCCGCGTCGGTGAACTGGTGCAGGGTGTTGTAAACCGTCGCCAGAGACACCCGCACGCCGCCCTTGGAGGCCTCTGCGTGCAGCGCCTCAGCGGTCACATGCCGGTCGCCGCCATCAAACAGCAGCCGCCCAAGAGCAAGCCGCTGACGTGTGGGGCGCAGGCCTTTGTCGCGCAGCGCCTGAAGCGTCTGGGCGTAGGGCCGGTCACCGCTCATGGCGGCATCGCTAGATGAGGCCGGGGCTGATGCTGGAGCTGTGGAAACTGGGTTCGTCATGGCTTCGCGGCCCTGAGATCGGGGCGAGCCAGATGGGCCCATCCCTCTTTGGAATGATTACAACAACACCCAAAATGTGGTGTGCCTCAATGACTTGTCAAGACACGAGGGTGCGCGAAACCGGGCCCAGATCCGGCGGAAACACTGTTTCTGCGGTTTTTTCAAGTTCATCCAGCGTCCACCAGCGCATTTCCTGGAGCGCCTGGCGCTCGCTTTCTTCGGTTCCGCCGGTGAAAACCGGGTCGCAGGCCGCGCAGGTGCCATGGAAGAAAACATCCCGGCCACGCCACTTATTGCCGTTCACTTCAAAGGTGCTTTCGTGGACGTGCACGGGGCCTTCAAGGGTGACGGTGAGCCGGAGTTCCTCATCCAGCTCACGGATCGCGGCTTCCAGATCGCTCTCGTCGTCCTCTGCACGCCCACCTGGCGTGGCCCAGAACTCGAACGGCTCGTTGTTTTTGGTGACGGCAAAGCGCAACAGCAGCACCCGATAGGTCGGGTCCATCAGGATCACCCTGCCGGTCCGGCGCAGAGCGGGTGCTGCCATTGCTTTGGTCCTTGCGGCTTACGCCCTAGTCGTCTGCACGGGTGCGGATCAGCTCATAGGGTCCGCCTTTTTCAAGTCCGCGCTGATAGGCGGGGCGGTCGTGGATCCGCTGGGTGTAGGCAATCAGGTTGTCATAGCCATCAAGGCCAATGCGGCTGTCCGCTGCTTCACAGATGAAGGTCAGCATGATGTCGGCACCTGTCAGCTCATCGCCCATGAAGAACAGGTTCGAGCCCAGGGCATCATTCATGTAGCCTAGATGCAGGGTGATTTCCGCGTCGATGACAGGCTGTAGCGGTTCGCCACCCTCGCCCAGCATAGAGGTGAAAAGCTTCATCAAAAGCGGCACCATGGCGGAACCTTCCGCGTAGTGCATCCACTCATTGTACTTCTCAAAGGTGGCGCTCCCAGGCGCTGGCATGTACTTGCCGCCGCCATAGGTGCGGATCAGGTAATCAACGGCTGCGCCGGATTCGGCAATCATGTTGTCGCCGTCTTCGATGATGGGTGACTTGCCCAGGGGATGGGCTTCCTTGAGTTCCGGCGGCGCACGGTTGATCTCGTTGCGCTTGTAGAACTTGATTTCATACTCAACGCCAAGCTCTTCGAGCAGCCACAAAATGCGCTGCGAGCGCGAATTGTTGAGGTGGTGAACTGTGATCATCGGGACATTCTCCGGTCAAATGCAGGGGCGGGGATAGATTTCACACCACACAGGCCCCCACTGGCGTGCAGATGCAAGGATTTTCGGCCTTAGTTTTGCTTGATTTTGCTCGCTTTTGCTAATCCCTCGCGTGTGCTACCAACGCGAGCTAAGCAACGAATATCAAGAATACAAAACGCGCCAGGACCGATACCGACCTCATGACAACGATTCAGCACGCCTCAGGCCCCCAGAAGTCCAGTTACACCTATGATGACCTCATCGAATGCGGTCACTCACGCCTGTTCGGGCCGGGCAATGCCCAGCTTCCGCTGCCGCCGATGCTGATGTTTGATCGCGTTACTGAGATCAACGCTGAAGGCGGTGAGAATGGCAAAGGCGAAATGATCGCCGAGCTCGACATCAAGCCGGACCTCTGGTTCTTCCCCTGCCACTTTGAAGACAACCCGGTGATGCCCGGCTGCCTGGGCCTTGATGCCCTTTGGCAGATGGTGGGCTTCTATCTGGGCTGGACCGGTGCCAAGGGCGCCGGGTTTGCGCTGGGTGTGGGTGAAGTGAAGTTCCGCGGCAAGATCGTGCCTGAGACCAAGCTTGTGACCTATCACGTGACGTTCAAGCGGGTGGTCAATCGACGTCTGGTGCTTGGCATTGCAGACGGCATTGTACGCGCCGACGGCGAAGACATTTTTGAGGCGAAAGATCTGCGCGTCGGCCTGTCCACAGCGTAAGCGCTGACGGCACGGACTTCGGGCGCAATCGCGCAGACTGACATTTGGGTTGAAGAGGTATCTTGATGAGGCGAGTTGTCGTAACGGGCATGGGCATCGTGTCGTCGATCGGAAACAACACTCAGGAAGTGGTCGCGTCCCTGCGCGAAGCCAAATCCGGGATTGTGGCCGAGCAGACCTACACGGATATGGGTTTCCGCAGCCAGGTGGCTGGCACCCTCAAGATCGACCTTGAGGAAGCGCTTGATCGCAAGACGCGCCGCTTCATGGGCGACGGTGCTGCTTACACCTATCTCGCCATGCAGCAGGCCGTGCGTGACGCCGGCCTTGAGGACAGCGAGATTTCCAACGAGCGCACCGGTGCCATTCTGGGGTCCGGCGGGCCGTCGACGAAAGCCATTGTGGCTGCTGCCGACATCACCCGTGAAAAAGGTCCGCGCAAGATTGGTCCAACGAGTGTGCCCAAGGCCATGTCGTCGACCATCTCCGCCAACATCTCGACCCTGTTCAAGATCAAAGGCCCGAGCTATTCGATCGCGTCGGCCTGCACCACGTCCACGCACTGCATCGGCAATGCCACGGAACAGATCCAGTGGGGCAAGCAGGACCGCATGTTTGCAGGCGGCGGCGAAGAGCTCGCATGGTCGCTGTCATCGCTGTTTGATGCGATGGGGGCCATGTCCTCCAAGTACAATGACAATCCGGCCATGGCATCGCGTGCCTATGACGCCAACCGCGATGGCTTTGTCATCACCGGTGGTGGCGGTGTGGTGGTGCTTGAAGAGCTTGAAGTTGCCAAGGCACGCGGCGCGAAAATTTATGCGGAAGTTGCCGGATACGGCGCCACCTCTGACGGTGCCGATATGGTGGCCCCGTCCGGCGAAGGCGCTGCACGCTGCATGCGCATTGCGCTTGATGGCGTTGGCGAGAAGGTTGATTACATCAACCCGCACGCCACCTCGACGCCCGTCGGCGACATCCCGGAAGTTAACGCCATTCGCGAGGTCTTCGGGGCGGACATGCCGCCGATTTCGGCCACCAAGTCACTCTCGGGCCATGCCCAGGGCGCAGCCGGTGTGCATGAAGCTATCTACTCACTGCTCATGATGGATCAGGGGTTCATCTGTGAAAGTGCAAATATTGAGGAGATCGACCCGGTTCTGGCTGACGCCAACATCGTCAGGAAACGGGTGGATAATGCGGAGCTTAACTGTGTCCTCTCAAACAGCTTTGGTTTTGGCGGCACAAATGGTTCGCTCGTGTTCAAGCGCTACAATGGGTAAGGCAGCGCGGGGGATGAGCATCTTGATTTTGGTTAACAGCCCCTCTGGGGTTCAGGGCCGGTTCGGCCTGCGTTCGGGGACGGGGGAAACCCACTAATGTCAGCTACTGGCAATCTTATGCAAGGCAAGCGCGGCCTCATTATGGGCGTCGCCAATGATCACTCCATTGCCTGGGGCATTGCGAAAGCATGCGCTGATCAGGGAGCAGAATTGGCCTTTACCTATCAGGGCGATGCGTTTGGCCGGCGGGTGACACCGCTTGCGGAAAGTGTCGGCTCCAAGCTCGTTCTGCCAGCTGATGTGGCTGACGAGGCGTCTCTTGATGCGGTCTTTGCAGAGCTTGAGAAAGAATGGGGCCAGCTCGACTTCCTGGTCCATGCCATTGCGTATTCGGACAAGAACGAGCTCAAGGGCCGTTACCTCGATACGACGCGCAAAAACTTCCATCAGACCATGGACATCTCCTGCTTCTCCTTCGTGGATATCGCGCGCCGCGCGGCCCCGATGATGCGCGCAGGCGGCTCCATGATCACACTGACCTATGCCGGCGCTGAACGCGTCATGCCCAACTACAATGTCATGGGTGTGGCGAAGGCA
The DNA here is from genome assembly GCF_040362765.1 of Pyruvatibacter sp. HU-CL02332. Taxonomy (NCBI): domain Bacteria; kingdom Pseudomonadati; phylum Pseudomonadota; class Alphaproteobacteria; order Hyphomicrobiales; family Parvibaculaceae; genus Pyruvatibacter; species Pyruvatibacter sp. HU-CL02332. The sequence goes on along the minus strand of NZ_BAABWK010000001.1, from coordinate 1,668,680 downwards.
GCGCTTGAAGCGTCCGTCCGCTACATGTCCGTTGACCTTGGCCGTGACGGTATTCGCGTCAACGCGATTTCTGCAGGTCCCATGCGCACGCTCGCTGGCTCTGCGATTTCTGACGCCAAGACCGTGCTGAACTGGAACCTCACTCACGCGCCGCTGAAGCAGCCAATTGAGCTGGAAGACGTAGGCGGTGCCGGGCTCTATCTGCTGTCCGACCTGTCGCGCAGCGTCACCGGTGAAGTGCATCACGTGGATGCGGGCTACAATGTGGTTGGCATGCCGCAGGCGCGTGACCTCGACAAGGATCTTGTCGGCAAGGGCTACGCCAAGGTTGCCAAGGCCCGCAATGGCGGCCGCAGCAATGGCGCCAATGCTGACAACGATGCGTCCGGCACGTCCGCTGCTACAGACGCTGCTGAATAAGGCTTCCGCACCATGCTGACAGTCTGGGGGCGTCGCAATTCTCAGAATGTCCAGAAGGTCATGTGGCTCATTGGCGAGCTTGGCCTCGAACATACGCACATAGATGCCGGCAGCACGTTTGGCGGTCTGGATACGCCGGAGTTTCTGGCGCGCAATCCGCACGGCAGGATTCCGGTCATCGAGGACGAGAACGGGGCCGTGTGGGAATCCCACACCATTCTGCGCTATCTCGCTGCCAAGCATGGCGGCGACGCATGGTGGCCTGCTGATCCCTTCCAGCGTTCCCAGCAGGATCGATGGATCGAATGGGCCACAACGACCCTCCAGGTCAGCCTGCTGGAAATCTTCTGGGCCTACTACCGAACCCCTGAAGACAAGCGGAATGCGGCTTTTCTCAAGGGTGCCTTCAAGCGCTGCCATGCGGGCTTTACCGCGCTGAACGCGCACCTTGAAAACACGCCCTACATCGCCGGTGACACTCTCACCCTTGCGGACATCCCTGCGGGTGGCACGCTGTTTCGCTATCTCACCATGCCGATTGACCGTCCGAGCCTGCCTCATGTGGAAGCGCTCTATGGGCGGCTGAGCGAGCGCGAGGCGTACCGCGCTCATGTGATGGTGCCCTATGACGATCTGTTCGGGCGGATGGACTACTAGTCTGCTGCCTGCAAAATCTGTGGCGGCAGATAGCCATATTTTGGAAAACACTTGATCAGTTTACGGATCGCCTGCGCGTTCATGTCGCCTGCGATATCTCCTGCCTCCAGCGCAGTGTCCAGATCAAAGTCATGACGGAACATGGCGATGAATGTGTCCTGCGAACACGTAATGTGATGATCTGCTTCAGGCGCATGCCAGTAGAGGATTTCCAGACGCTGGTCATGGATGCGAAGGCTGGCTTCCAGTGGATTTTCGTCCCCTTCTCTGCCCGGCAGCACCAGATTGATGATCTGCGACACGCCGCGTGCCTGACGGCGCTGGAAGGTGAGCGTCAGGTTGAACAGGAAGCTGAAGATCTCGGTGGCATCCATGGCCCAGCCGACGCGGGTTGCCGTCTTATGGGGGTAGCGGCGGGGCACTGAGTCTTCTGCGTCTGACCCCGGCAGCACATAGACCGTTTCCGTCAGCTCTTTGTAGGGCTGCACGTGGTCACGATTGTAGGCGACCCGGTCTTCCAGAAACGAACCCAGCACGTTTTCCCCCGCCGGGCAGACGGCGACACAATAGGCCGCCTTGTAGTTGGGCTTGAAGGACAGGCTTTGCCAGACCGATGCCGTCTCGCCCGGTGTCACGCGGGTGCGGAAGTCATCGCGGTCCTTGGCCTCGACGACCTGGTCCACCCAGTCTGCCCACCCGGCCATGAAGTCGCGGTAGTTGTGGGCATAGCAGGCCGAAAAATTGAACGAGCCGTCCATGCCGATGGCTTCCACCGGACAGGCTGATACGCACAGTTTGCAGTCGATGCAGGGGCTGTAGTCCAGCGCTGCGCTCTGTTCGCTGACCTCATGGGCGATCAGCACCGTGTCCAGCAGAATGAAATTGCCAAACCTGGGGTGAATGACATTGCGGTGCAGGCCCATCTTGCCGATGCCCGCAGCTTCCGCGATGGGTTTGTGGTGAATGGGGATGGTGTCGCCGGGCGCGTTCTGCATTTCCATGGGAAAGGCTGCGACCGCGTTCATGGCGTCATAGCCTTCGTCGGTCAGGCGCCGCACCAGCTTTCGGGCCACATGGTTTACCTCGTCATAGGTTTCGTGAAACTCATGATTGGCAATCGAGCGCGTGGTGCTTTGAACGGCTGTGCGATTCATGCGGCAGCAGATGCTGACCAGGGTTTTGACCTGCGGCATCAGTTTGGTGAGTTTGCCAAGCTGCGGTTGCAGCTCTTCGCGGGTGATGGCGACGAAACCTGCATCGTCCGCACCGCACTCCAGCACCAACGCCTTGAGCCATTCGGAATCGAGCGAGGCGCCCTTCCGGCTGGCGGTTTGCGCAGCCGCGCTCTGGCGATAGCGAATGACGGCCTGTTGATCTTCGAGAGCCATGAGGCACTCCTATTAGTGTATATACATATTTGAATGTGTGATGTTCAGAACAATAGTGTGACCGGCTTAGCCGGGGACCAGCGACAGATCCGTCAGAAGGGTGCGCGCTTCTTTCCATCTGGTCTTGCCCATATGGGCGGTCAGCCGCGCCTGCGCATCTCTCCAGACGGGAATGGCCTTTGTGAGCAGCGCATCGCCCTTGGGTGTGATGATCGGCACCTTGGTGCGCGGGGCTGAGCCTTTACGCATCTCAATCAGGCCCATCTCCGCCAGCAGCTTTAGGTTACGGGTCAGGGTCGAGCGCTCCATGGCCAGAAAATCCGCCATGTCACCTATGGACAATTCCGCCTCGTATTTCGCTGTCACCAGCAATGTGAACTGGGTGATCTTGATGCCCAGCGGCCGCAGGGCCGCGTCATAGGCGCGGGTCACACCGCGCGCCGCCATGCGCGTGCGCAACGCGGCACAGTTCTGGCCGATGTCCAGCAGCTCTTTTCTGTCGGTCTTTGTCGGCATGGCTGTCTCCTGATCACCTGTAATATGTATATGCATATTTAAAAGCTGCTTTCAAGAGGCATCTCTGGCAAGGGAGAACGGGAGCGCCGCCGTGGCAGCCCGGCCGTTGTGATCAAAAAATGGTTCGAGTGCCGCTCGTAAGCAGCGCTCCCGTTACGAATGGTCTTCGGCTTTTGCACAAGCGATGGGGCAAGGCGTTACCTCGCAGTGTTCCACCGCAGCCCTGCTACCGGTCACACATGCATTCCGACACCGGTCTGGCCATGTGTCGCGTCCGCATGCACGTCCACCGGGGCGATCTTACTTTACGCGCCGGGCCGAGCCTTCGCCGCCTTGTGGTCGTTTGCGTTCGTTACCCGCAAGCACCCCACAAGGCCATCCGCCCCCATGCCCAAGCCCGGACGGTCCGGGATGCCCTCAAGCACGAGGCGCACCCAGTATGAGGCCGCTCAAAGGACCGGGGATAGAGAACACAAAAAATTACGTAGCCCCGGACTTGATCCGGGGCCTACTCGCAAACCATCACCTGTACAGCGACCGAGAGTGGACCCCGGATCAAGTCCGGGGATGCGGGAGTGAAGTGTACAGGCAGTCGTTTCGTGACCTAGCCGTGACGCATGTGGAAAATCATTTCGGGCGACGACGCCGCGTCGAAGGGTGATCCGTCCCAGTCGCCGTCGACGTGCTCGGCCACGAGCCCTGCCGCGCGGAACAGGGTTTCAATCGTGTCGCGGTCCGCAAAGCGCAGGACGCTGCGGGACACAAGCTCTGCCCCGTCAGGAAATCTGTAGCGCAGGTCAAATGTCATGCATCCTGCGTCATGGCCAAGAAACTCCCGTGTCTCACGGATCGTTCCCTGTGGAGCTTCAAGATCAACTCCGTAAGCCCATCTGGATGGCCAGTCGATGAGGGGATTGCGGCTTTCAAATACTGCACGGCCATCAGGCGCCAGGTGCTGCTTGATGGACGCAGCCGCCGTGGCAATGTCCGCATCCGTGGCAAGTGTCTGGAACGCATGACCGGTCATGATGATGAGATCAAATGTCTCGTCGAGGTCCAGCGACTGCGCGTCACTCTCCACCCAGCGAATAGCGTCTCGCCGGGGCTTGGTTCTGGCCACGGCCAGCATGCCCGGTGACGGGTCCGCGCCGACGACCACATGACCGCGAGCAGCTATGGCGTCGGTGATGATGCCGGTGCCGCAGCCAATATCCAGAACGCGGCAGGGTGTGGTTCCCGCGAGCGCCAGATAATAATCGCTGTCCTCGCTCCAGCCATTGCCAAGATCATAAATGGCGGCAAGGCGCGGATCATCGTAGTGAGCGTCCGGCATGGCTACCTGTCGCCCTTATCCATCACGGCGGAATTCGATGATGTCGTAGGTGCTTTCGCGCGCGGGATACGGAAATACGAACCGCATCCAGTCAGGCCCGAGCATCTCTACCGTGGCGACCTTGTCGCGGTTGTCCGGCGACTTGCCGTCAACACTGTCGGCGGCCTGATACGCCCGCGGGGCCTCATAGCCATAGTAGCCGCCGCCCAGCAACACCATGCGTCGGGGGCCATCTGCATAAAGAGTGCCTGCAAAGTTCTGCGAGCCTGTGACCTTCGTTACGGTCAGGGCGCCGGTGCGTTCGTCGATGCGGCATTTGAACCAGTCATAAGCGACCAGCCCCACAAAGGGTCCTCCCACCTTGATGGTGCGGCACTGCCATTTGCCGACCATGGCCTTGGTGTCGATATCGCCGGCGGGGGCGGCCATCAGCAACTTGGCGACGGCCTGTTCATATCCAGAGCCATTGCCTTTGGCTTCTGCGTTGCCCTGGGCAATGGCAGCGGCCACCGTGTCGATGCGTTCAACATCGTAGGAATGGGCGACGCTGCGCCAGTCGTCGGCTGCATATGCCGGCGCGGCAAACGCAAGCATGGTGATGATGGCTGTCAGAAGTCGCATGCGGGTATCCCTTCGCTGATCTGGCCCCACCATAACGAAAAACGGGCGCTGGTTCATGACCAGCGCCCGTTTCAATTTGTTCAGCTTGAAAGAAGCTTATTCAGCAGCTTCCAGGTCCTTGCCGGTTTCCTGATCCACAACCTTCATGGACAGGCGAACCTTGCCGCGATCATCAAAGCCCAGCAGCTTCACTTTCACAGTGTCGCCTTCCTTGACCACGTCGGACACTTTCTCAACGCGCTCTGGAGCAAGCTGGGAAATGTGCACGAGGCCGTCCTTGGGACCAAAGAAGTTCACGAAGGCACCGAAGTCCATGACCTTGACGATCTTGCCGTCATAGATTTCACCCACTTCAGGTTCTGCCGTGATGCCCTTGATCCAGTCGAGGGCAGCCTTGATGGAAGCTGCGTCGCTGGAGGCAACAGAAATGGTGCCATCGTCTTCGATGTTCACCTTGGCGCCTGTTTCTTCAACGATCTGACGCACGACCTTACCGCCGGTGCCGATCACGTCGCGGATCTTGTCTTTTGGTACGGTGATCACTTCGATGCGGGGAGCGAACTCGCCCACTTCTTCGCGACCGGATGTCAGGGCCTTCGACATTTCGCCGAGGATGTGCATACGCCCACCCTTTGCCTGATCGAGCGCTGTGCGCATGATCTCTTCGGTGATGCCGGTGATCTTGATGTCCATCTGCAGGGACGTGATGCCCGCTTCGGAACCAGCCACCTTGAAGTCCATGTCGCCGAGGTGATCTTCGTCGCCCAGGATGTCTGACAGGACAGCGAACTTGTCGCCTTCCTTGATTAGGCCCATGGCGATGCCGGAGCACGGACGCTTGAGCGGAACACCCGCATCCATCATGGAGAGTGATGCGCCGCAAACGGTTGCCATGGAGGACGAGCCGTTGGACTCGGTGATTTCCGACACCAGACGAATGGTGTAGGGGAATTCGTCCTTGGCTGGCAGAAGCGCCTTCAGAGCACGCCATGCAAGCTTACCGTGGCCAATTTCGCGGCGACCGGTGAAGCCCGTACGACCCGTCTCACCCACAGAGTAAGGCGGGAAGTTGTAGTGCAGCATGAAGTTTTCTTTGTAGGTGCCGGACAGAGCATCAATCATCTGCTCGTCGTCACCGGTGCCCAGAGTTGCCACAACCAGCGCCTGCGTTTCACCACGGGTGAACAGGGAGGAACCATGGGTACGCGGCAGAACAGACACTTCAGACACGATCGGACGCACATCGGCAAGGCCGCGGCCGTCGATGCGCTTCTTGGTGTCGAGGATCGAGTTACGCACGATGTCGGACTCGATGCCCTTGAACGAGCCACCAACAGCCTGTGCGTCGGGGGCACCTTCAGTACCATCGGCAAGAGCTGCAACAGCCTTGTCCTTGGCCTGGGCAATGGCTTCCTGACGGTCTGCCTTGTCAGCAATCTGATAGGCGGCGCGCAGGTCACCTTCAACAATCTCACGCACCTTACCTTCAAGGGCTGAGTTGTCAGGGGCTGTGAAATCGCGCGGCTCTTTGGCAGCGCCTTCAGCCAGCTTGATGATCATATCAAGCACCGGCTGCATTTCCTTGTGGCCGTACATCACAGCGCCGAGCATGACGTCTTCGTCCAGCTCGTTGGCTTCTGATTCAACCATCAGCACAGCGTCGCCCGTACCGGCAACCACGAGGTCGAGATCGCTTTCAGCAAGCTCGTCAACGGTTGGGTTCAGGGAGTAGGCACCGTCCTTGTAGCCAACGCGCGCACCACCGATTGGGCCGAGGAACGGCACACCGGAAATGGTGAGAGCAGCAGACACGGCAACAAGAGCGACAATGTCAGGATCGTTTTCAAGGTCGTGGCTGAGAACAGTCGCGATAACCTGCGTTTCGTTCTTGAAGCCCTTGACGAACAGCGGGCGGATCGGACGGTCGATCAGGCGCGATGTCAGTGTTTCTTTTTCAGTCGGACGTGCTTCACGCTTGAAGAAGCCGCCGGGGATCTTGCCCGCTGCGTAGTACTTCTCCTGGTAGTTCACTGTCAGCGGGAAGAAGTCCAGGCCCGGCTTGGGCTGGCGATCCGCGACGACTGTGGCGAGAACCGATGTCTCACCATAGGTTGCCAGCACGGCACCGTCAGCCTGACGGGCGATGCGGCCGGTTTCGAGGGTGAGCGTACGCCCGCCCCATTCAATTTCTTGCTTGTGGATATCAAACATAGTTTCAGTTTCCTAATCGTGTGCCGTCATGTGGCACTGGCGGGGGCATTCGTTTGCCTTGGGCCGCCAAGATGCCGGGAGCGGAGCCTTCTCCAACACCCGGACCGCATGTGCATCAATCGAGCCTTCCCGATGATCCGCATACGGATTTTGAGCAACAACGCCCGCCTTTGGATTATCCAAGGGCGGGCGCTTGTTTTTGCGTGCTAGCGACGAATGCCGAGGCGCTGGATCAGATCCTTGTACCGCGGCTCGTTCTTTGCCTTCACATAGTCCAGCAACCGGCGGCGCTGGCTGACCATCTTCAGCAGTCCGCGGCGGGAGTGATTGTCCTTGCCGTGACCTTTGAAGTGACCCGTCAGATTTGAAATCCGCTCGGTGAGGATAGCGACCTGCACTTCGGGTGAACCTGTGTCACCCTCTTTTGTGCCGTATTCTTTGATGAGCTCAGATTTGCGCTCAGGTGTAATCGACATCGGGCTTCCTTTCTTCTGCGCCGCGACTAAACGGGGCGCTGTTTGGGGTCTTCCCTATGCGGGAAGATTGAAAACGCGCGTGGGGTGAAGCTCACCTTGTCGTGCTTCACACAGGGCAATTGGTTGCCCGTGAAGCATGGCGCATATTGTGCCTTTGACGATGGGAGCGTCCCGTCCACGCGACAGAACCGCCTGACCTTGCTTTAATCGCGCCGCATCATTGCCACTCACGGCCAGAGCCGGGATGTCGTCCAGCGCGGTCTCAAGTGGCAATAAAAAAGGCGCCTTGGGGTCTGGCGCGGGCGGACTATTGCCCATATCGGGCGCAGTTTCCACCGCTATTTGAGTCGGAAATTCGGTAATAGTATCAAGGGCTACGGCGTCTTCTTCGCTGAACGGACCGACCCGCAGGCGGCGCAGCATGGCCACATGGCCAAAAGTGCCTAAATCCTGCGCCAGATCGCGCGCCAGCGACCGCACATAGGTGCCTTTTCCGCAGGTCATTTCAAACACAGCCTCGTCGTTGGACGGCTGATCGATCAGCTTGAGGTCGTGAATTTCAACGGTGCGGGCCTTGAGCTCCACATCCTCGCCGTCGCGGGCCAGGTCGTAGGCGCGCTCGCCATTGACCTTGATGGCGGAGTATTTGGGCGGAATCTGGCTGATTTCTCCCACATATTTGGGCAAGGCAGCCAGAATAGCGTCTTTGGTGGGGCGCACATCGCTTGTGGCGGTCACGTCGCCCTCGCGGTCGTCGGTATCGCGCTGCTCGCCCCAATGGACGGCAAAGCGGTAGTCCTTGGTGGCGTCCACCAGATAGGGAACGGTTTTGGTCGCCTCACCCAGTGCGACCGGCAGAATGCCCGAGCCCAGGGGGTCCAGCGTGCCAGCATGGCCCGCCTTTTGAGCATTGAACGCGCGACGGACCTTTGACACCACATGGGTTGAGGTCGGCCCGAGCGGCTTGTCCACCACCACCCATCCAGAGACGGGCAGGCCCTTTTTGCGACGGCCCATGGGCTATTTCTCGTCTTCTTCGATGTCGCGTGCCACATCCGCTGACCGCAAGATTCCGTCAATACGGGCACCTTCGGCAAAGCTTTTGTCGATTTCGAAGGTCAGATCGGGTGTGAACTTGGTGGTCATCCGCTTGCCAAGCTCACCGCGCAGATATTTGCGGTTGCGCTTTAGGGCTTCGAGCACTTCCTGTTCGCCCACACCGCCCAGCGGCTCGATGGCGACGCTCGCATTGCGCAGGTCGTTGGAGGCCCGCACTTCGGTGACGGTCACAATGGTCGATTCAAGCACCGGGTCGTGTACTTCGCCGCGCGCCAGCAATTCACTGAGCACATGGCGAATGAGTTCACCCACCCGCAACTGCCGTTGCGATGGCCCACGCCTGCTGGCGTTGGACACATGATCTGATCTGCTCATGAGCTATCCGGACCTAAGGGCAAGAACAAGCGAGGCGCTTAAATCACCCGCTCCACTTCCGTCACGTCGAAGCACTCGATCACGTCACCCTTGCGGATGTCCTGATAGTTTTCGAACGACATGCCACATTCCTGGCCGTTGCCCACTTCCTTCACTTCGTCCTTGAAGCGCTGGAGGGTGGACAATGTGCCTTCGTGGATCACGACGTCATCACGCAGCAAACGCACTTTCGAGCCACGCTTGACCGTGCCTTCGGTAATGCGACACCCGGCAACCTTGCCGACCTTCGACACATTGAAGACTTCGAGGATTTCCGCGTTGCCGAGGAACGCCTCACGAAGTTCCGGTCCAAGCACGCCGGCCATGGCAGCCTTCACGTCGTCGATGAGGTCATAGATCACCGCGTAGTAGCGGATATCCACACCCTGCTGACGGGCCGCATCACGGGCCGGTGCATTGGCACGTACGTTGAAGCCGAGAATCGCGGCACCAGAGGCTGCCGCCAGCGTCACATCACTTTCGGTGATGCCGCCAACGCCTGCATGAAGTACGCGCGCCATGATATCGTCCGTACCCGTCTTATCGAGGGTGCCGACGATGGCTTCCACTGAGCCCTGCACGTCACCCTTGACGACGAGCGGCACTTCCTTCTTGTCGCTTTCCTGCAGCTGCGTGAACATCTGCTCCAGCGAGCCGCGGGCAGAGCCTGCCGCACGCTTGTCGCGCTGGACGCGCTGGCGATACTCGGTAATTTCGCGGGCACGGGATTCGTCTTCCACAACGGAAATCATGTCGCCAGCTTCCGGTGTGCCGCCAAGGCCGAGCACCTCAACAGGCTCGGACGGACCGGCTTCGCTGACCTGCTCGCCACGATCATTGATCAGTGCACGAACCTTGCCCCATTCGCCGCCGGCAACCAGAACATCGCCCAGGCGCAACGTGCCGCGCTGAACAAGAACCGTCGCCACAGGACCCCGGCCCTTGTCCAGCTGGGCTTCAATGACGAGGCCGTCTGCAGCGCGATCCGGGTTGGCCTTGAGTTCAAGGAGTTCGGACTGCAGCAAAATGGCTTCTTCGAGCTTGTCGAGGTTCATCTTCGCCGTGGCGGAGACTTCCACTTCCTGCACATCACCAGACATGCTTTCCACAATCACTTCATGCTGCAGCAAATCCGTGCGCACGCGATTGGGGTCGATGTCGGGCTTGTCCATCTTGTTGATGGCAATGATCAGCGGCACTTCTGCAGCCTTGGCGTGGTTGATGGCTTCGATGGTCTGCGGCATCACACCGTCATCACCAGCCACAACAAGCACCACGATATCCGTTGCCTGAGCACCACGCGCACGCATGGTGGTAAAGGCGGCGTGGCCCGGCGTATCAAGGAAGGTAATGCGCTGACCGGCAGGCATACGCACCTGATAGGCACCAATATGCTGGGTGATGCCACCGGCTTCACCGGCTGCAACATCGGTCTGACGCAGAGCATCGAGAAGCGATGTCTTGCCGTGGTCAACGTGGCCCATGACGGTCACGACCGGCGCACGTGGCTGCAGATCCGCTTCGTCGTCCACCTCACCTGTGAGGCCTTCTTCCACGTCGGATTCAGACACACGCTTGACCGTGTGGCCCATTTCTTCGGCGATGAGCTGTGCAGTATCCGCGTCGATCACATCGTTGATCTGCAGCATCTGGCCCTGGGCCATCAGCAGCTTGATCACGTCCACGGCACGTTCGGTCATACGCGCGGCAAGTTCCTGCACACTGATGGTGTCAGGAATGGTCACTTCGCGATGGACCTTCACCTGCTCCTGCTTGCCACCGCGGGCGCGCTTTTCGCGCTGCTGGCGGCGACGCATGGCGGCGAGAGACCGCTGGCGCGGTTCGTCGTCCAGAGCGTTTGAAATGGTCAGGCGACCACGACGGCGTTCATTGCCGGTCGTGCGCTTGGGTGCAGGCTTGTTTTCGTCTTCGCGCTTCTTCGCAACGGGTGTTGGAATGGCCTTGGCGCCAGGCTTCGGCTCGCCAGGCAGAACCTGGGCAGGCGTGCCATCAGCTTCGGCTTCTTCCTTGGCAAGCAGGGCTGCAGCCTTATCGGCTTTTGCCTTGGCTTCTGCCTCACGGCGCGCAATTTCTTCTTCCTTGGCGAGGCGAGCTGCTTCTTCGATGGCTGCAACGCGCGCAGCCTCTTCAGCAATCTTGCGCTTCTCGGCGTCTTCAATGGCCTTCTGGCGCTCAAGCTTTTCGCGCTCACGCGCTTCAATGAGCGCGCGACCGCGGGCGCCTTTTTCTTCTTCCGTCAGGGTGCGCAGCACCATGTTGCCGCGGGCGCGGGCATCACGCTCAGGGCGAGACGCGCGGGCAGGCTTGCCGGCATCAGCGGCGGGCGCTGCTTTTTTGGCCGCCGTCTTGGTGGCCGTTTTTGCAGCTGTCTTGGTTGTTGTCTTGGCAGCGGTTTTTGTCGCTGTTTTGGCAGCAGGCTTTGCAGCTGGCTCAGCGGCGGGTGTCGCTTCAGCCTTAGCTTCAGCGGCTGGCGCTGCTTTGGCTGCAGCAGGCTTTGCTTCTGCGGCTGGCGCAGGCGCTTCAGCGACCGGTGCTGCAGGCGCGGGCGCCTTTGCGGCAGCTGGCTTGGCTTCAGCGGCAGGTGCTGCTGCTTCAGCTTTCTTTGCTGCAGGGGCTTCCGCCTTGTCCTTGGGCGCCACACGGCGACGCTTCTTCTCAACCAGAACCGCCTTGGAGCGACCGTGGGAGAAGTTCTGCCGCACATGACCTGTCTCAACCGTCCGGCCGAGTGTCAGCTTGCCGCCGGACGCACGCGGTGTCCGGGTGGCACCTGTGCCGCCGGTTTCGCCGTCTTGTGCGTCTGTGTCCTTTGTCTCGCTCATGAGACCCCTTCAACTACCAAACCCTGCAAAGCCGGCTGATTATGCCGCTACAGGGTTTCAAAAAACCTGTCAGTCCGGCTGGCCGCAAATCACGCGCCAACCCCGCAACGGGGGCCACCCCCCACTCAAGCTCCGCCCTGGAACCCCTGCAACCGTCCAACCTCACACATAATGAGGCCGGAGAGCTTGTCGGCAGGCAGTACATTTCGGGCCAAGTCGCCCGCGTGTACTTCTGGTGCCTCCATGTGCCGCGCTCGCCCTTTTGAGGCAGCGCCGCTTGCAGTCAGGGCAGCATGTACCACATTTGGCCGCCCCAATGCCAAACCCAATTGTTCTGCCGAAAATTCAGCCACAATCGGAGCATCGACGCCGGCCGCAATGGCCTTCGCATTCTTCTGGCCTTCCTTGCCCGCGTCGGACGCCAAAAACAGCGCCACCACTTGGGCCTTCATGGCCGCTTCTTCAACCTTTGCATGGCCTGCCATCACCTGGCCTGCCTTGCGCGCGAGCCCCAGCAACGCCAGAACCCGCCGCCTCAGCCCCGCTTCCACCTGATCTGCCAGATCAGCGGGGGCCTTGGCATTTTGTTTCGCGGCACGGGCAAAAAGGCCCTTTTGGGCCGCTTTTTCCACCGCATCGCGGTTTGAGGTCACCCAGATACCGCGTCCGGGCAATTTGCCCTCGATATCCGGCACCACCTGATCGTCAGGCCCGATGGCAAACCGCACCAGCGTGGCCGTTGTCCCCGTCTCACCGCTGACAATGCAGCGGCGTTCCGGGGTTTTCTTGCGGCCAGATCCCTTTTCAGGCGAGGGCGTTTCAGACGTTTCCGCCGAAGGCTCCCCCACTGGTGCCTGGCTCATCACTCAGCAGGCACCTCTTCTGCTTCACCTTCTTCGCCCTCTTCACCGGCTTCAGCAGCTTCTGCTTCGGCCCGCATGGCTTCGAGGTCTTCTTCGGTGATCCAGCCTGCTTTTACGCGGGCGGCCATAATAATCTCTTCTGCTTCCTGCGGGGACACATCATGTCCGTCCAGGAAGCCCGGCTCACGGCGGCGTTCGCCTTCAACGCTCTCGTAGTAGCCCGTCAGGTCGTCGGTGGCGCAGCCGGCAAGATCTTCAACGTTCTTCACGTCGTTCTCGCCCAGGGACACCATCATGGCTGATGTGATGCCCGGCACTTCACCGACTTCATCCTCAACGCCCAGCTCCTTGCGCTTGGCATCGCGGGCGGCATCGAGCTTTTCAAGATACTCGGTTGCACGGGCCTGAATTTCCGCAGCCGTGTCCTCATCAAAGCCTTCGATGTCGGAGACTTCTTCAGATTCAACGTAAGCGATTTCTTCGACCGTTGCGAAGCCTTCAGAGGCCAGCAGCTGGGCAATCACTTCGTCCACATCCAGCGCTTCTTCAAAGAGCTTGGAGCGTTCAGCGAATTCAGCCTGGCGGCGTTCGCTTTCTTCAGCTTCGGTCAGAATGTCGATGGTCCAGCCGGACAGCTGTGAGGCAAGACGCACATTCTGGCCACGGCGGCCAATGGCCAGCGACAACTGATCGTCAGGCACAACGACTTCAATGCGCTCTGCGTCTTCGTCGAGCACCACCTTCACCACTTCAGCAGGGGCAAGGCCGTTTACGATGAAGGTCGCGGGGTCTGGCGACCACTGGATGATGTCGATCTTTTCGCCCTGCAGCTCGTTCACAACGGCCTGCACACGGCTGCCGCGCATACCAACGCAGGCACCGACAGGATCAATGGAGCCGTCATTCGAGATGACGGCGATCTTGGCACGGCTGCCGGGATCACGCGCCACAGAGCGGATTTCGATGATGCCGTCGTAGATTTCGGGCACTTCCTGTTCAAACAGCTTCGCCATGAACTGGGGATGCGTGCGCGACAGGAAGATCTGCGGGCCACGCTGCTCGCGGCGCACATCAAACACATAGGCGCGGATGCGGTCGCCGGTGCGGAAGGCTTCGCGCGGGATCTGCTCGTCACGGCGCACAATGGCTTCGGCACGGCCCATGTCGACGATGACGTGGCCATATTCCACACGCTTGACCAGACCATGAATGATCTCGCCGACGCGATCCTTGTATTCATCAAACTGACGGTCGCGCTCAGCGTCGCGGACCTTCTGCACAATCACCTGCTTGGCGGTCTGGGCGGCAATGCGGCCAAAATCGATGGGTGGCAGCGGCTCGGTCAGAAAGTCGCCAACCACAGCGGCCGGGTTGCGGACACGGGCTTCTTCCAAAGAGAGTTCGGTCGCATCATTCTCAACTTCCTCGACCACTTCCTGCAGCCGGTTGAGTTTGATCTCACCGGTCTTGGGATCGATCTGCGCGCGGATTTCATTTTCCGCGCCGTAGCGAGAGCGGGCGGCCTTCTGGATTGCGTCTTCCAGCGCCTCGATGACGATTGCCTTGTCGATGGACTTTTCGCGGGCGACCGCGTCAGCAATCTGCAGAAGCTCGAGCCGGTTGGCGCTAATAGCCTGTGCCATGGAAACTTACTCCGTGATGTCTTCTTCTAGTGTTTCAAGTTCGGTGGGGGCAGACGGTTTTGGTGATGCCCCTCCCGATTTCTGACTTTGTTTGATGAGCGCGTCGGTCAGCACCAGCTTTGCGTCATGCACATCGCCGAACGGCAGGCCCACGACCTGTGGTTCGGAAAAACCTTCAATCTCAACCGCAATGCGGATTTCGTTTTCGTCTGTCGCAAACCCGTCCAGCAGGCCGCGAAAGCGTTTGCGGCCATCAATCGGCACCTGCAGCTCGACCTTGGCGAGATGTCCTGCCCAAGTCTCAAAGTCCTTCTCGCGGGTCAGCGGGCGGTCAATTCCGGCGGACGACACTTCCAGCGTGTATTTGCCGGAAATCGGGTCATCCACGTCCAAAGCCGCTGAAACGGCGCGGGAGACTTCCTCGCAGCCTTCAATCGGCATGGTGCCGTCGGCCTTTTCCGCCATGATCTGCAAGGTCGGTGTACCGGAGCCGATGACGCGAATGCGCACGATTTCATAGCCCAGGCTCTCAACGAGAGGGGCGATGATGCCTTCGATGCGTTCTTCCGCGGGTGTCTTGGCCTTCAGGCTCAAAAACGTTGTCTCCAGAAACAAAAAAGGGGCTGCCGAAGCGCCCCCATGAACCTACCGTCGCAGTCATTCTGCCAAGTTAGCAAAATAACCGGGGTCTCAACTTGGGCGGACCATACGCCCAACGGCTGGAATTTGCAAAGGGCTGTCTTGAAGCGGATTTTAACGCATATCCCGCCGGCCTAACCGGCCGCACCCGAAGCTGCCAGCCGGGCAATCAGACTCGCGATCTCCGCCCGGCTATCGGTCCGCCGGCGGGCTGCATGCCAGTGGAACCAGTATCCGTCCTCCCCAATGGGCCGCAGCGCCAGCGACGCGGCCTGGGGCGAGGCTGCTGCCACCCGCCTTGGCAACACACTGACGGCGTCACTATCTGCCACGGCCGCCAGGATGCCTGCGGGGCTCTCGATGCGATGGAAGCCCGCGATGCGGATGCCCGCGGGCTTGAGATACCGTCTGTGGAGGATCGAGCGTTCGAGTTCCAGGTGATAGATGACTTCCTGACCTTCGAGGTCGTCAGGCGCGACATGTGCCTTTGCGGCCAGGCCATGGTCTGCGCGCATGACCGCTACCAGCTCATCGGGCTCCAGCTGGGTGTACGCGACGCCGGACAGTGTCGGCGCCTCACCGACGATGGCCACGTCCACCTTCTCCGCCGTCAGCGCATCCAGAGGCGCGATTTCGGGGCCTGCATCAAGTTCGATGCCGGGGTGGTCGCTGGCAAAGGCACGCATGGCGCGGGCAAGGGCTGCATCGTTGTGAATGACGTCCGTGGCAATGCGCAGGCGGCCCGATGCGCCGCCCACCCGGGTATTGAGCGTGGTCTCGAAGGCCTGAAACTCTTCCAGCAAGCTGCGGGCACGTTGTTCGAACGCGCGGCCGGGACGGGTCAGGCGCATTGTCGTCTGGCCGGTGGATGTGCTCTTGCCGGTGCGCTCAAACAGGGGCGTGCCGAGCATCTCCTCCAGCTGCGTCAGCTGCTTGCTGAGGGCAGGTTGCGAGACGGCGAGCGCATTTGCGGCAGCGGTCATAGTGCCCTCGCGGGCAATGGCACACACCAGTGCGAGATGTTTTCGGTCCAGTCGGATCATTGAGCAAGTGTCCGCCGCATGGCCGGGAATATCCAGACTGTTGTTCAGGAGGCCGCCGTCTCATGGGCAGGCACAAGATCGGTGCGGGCATCTCCATGCTTTCTGATGGCGACCTTGCAGCAGCCTTTGACGCGCGGGTCAGCCCGGCTTTCCAGCACGATCAAGTCACCACCCATCTTTTTCAACAACGCGCGGTCATACTCCATCAGCCGGTGGCATGCAGCCACATCGCCTGTGCCTTCCAGCGAACAGGGGAAATGAATTTCCGCGTAGGCGGTCTCGTCCTCCACCCGGTCGATTTTCCAGAACCGCTCCAGACCAAACAGCCGCCGCCACTCCTTAGCCATGGCTGCCACGGTGTCCTGCGGGGAGCCATTCTTCTTTCGCCAGGTGAAGGCTGCCAGGAACCGCGCGATGCGACGGGTCAGCCAATGGGCACGGGTCAGCGCGATCGGTCCGGTCGTGCCGTTGACGCGCTTGTAAAACGTGATGGTCTTTTCTTCTTGAGTGGATGCCATGAATCCCTCCTGCCTCCAGAGCGTTATGCCCTGTAGCTAGGGACTGCCGACGGATTGAAGAAATGGCATTTGGAGATAACGCACATAACCTGAGGTTATAGCCGCTCAAACTCCAGATAGCAGGGCGTGCGGCCTTCGCGGATGGCTTTGGCCTCGTAGCGGGTGCCGGGCCAGCCGGGGGGTGGCGTGTCGTGGTCCGCCAGGCTTTGAGCGGTCTGGGTGAATTGCCCGTTGTCGGCAATTTCGCGCAGGGTCCACTGGATGTAGTCGGGGATGTCGCTTGCGACCTGCAGGATCTTGCCGGGGCGGATCACGCGGGCGAGGCTTGTGAGCGTGTCACCGCCGACGAAGCGCCGCTTGTTCTGGCGCGATTTGGGCCAAGGATCTGGATAGAGCAGATAGACCCGGTCCAGCGTATCGGGCTTGAGCGCGTCCAGCACGTCGCGGGCATCCCCATGGTGCAGGCGGATGTTGGGCAGCTCTTGTTCTTCAATGGCGGCCAGGGTCTTGGCAACACCATTGAGAAACGGTTCGCAGCCGATGAAACCGATGTCGGGGTTCTGCGCTGCCCGGGCGATCAGATGCTCACCACCGCCAAAGCCGATTTCCACATGCACTTGGCTCACGTCAGAAAACAACGTGTACGGATCAAGTGGTGTGTCGGTCGGAACCGCAATGCGCGGCAGAACATCCGCAAACAGTTTTTGCTGGCGCGGTGACAGTGCCTTGCCTTTGGCGCGGCCATAAATAAGGGGCCGCCGCGTAAACGGCTGCCCCTCATCTTTGTGTCGATCAGCCATGAATACAGGCTTCGTTTTTCAAAGTGTCTAGCTGATGGCTGCTTTGAGCGGCTCAACGAGATCCGTCTTCTCCCAGGAGAAGCCGCCCTCTGCGTCTGCGTCACGGCCAAAGTGGCCATAGGCAGCGGAGCGGGCATAGATCGCCTTGTTGAGGTTCAGGTGCTCACGGATGCCGCGCGGGCTCAGATCCATGGCTTCCTGGATCGCGCCTTCAAGCTTGGCTTCATCCACATTGCCTGTGCCGTGCAGGTCCACATAAACGGACAGCGGCTTGGAGACGCCAATGGCGTAAGCCAGCTGGATGGTGCACTTGTCAGCAAAACCGGCAGCCACAACATTCTTGGCCACGTAGCGGGAAGCATAAGCAGCAGAACGGTCCACCTTGGTGGGGTCCTTGCCGGAGAATGCGCCGCCACCGTGGGGCGCTGCGCCGCCATAGGTGTCCACGATGATCTTGCGGCCTGTGAGGCCTGCGTCACCGTCCGGGCCACCAATCACAAAGATGCCTGTGGGGTTTACGTAGAATTCGTCTTCCGGGCACATCCAGCCATCGGGCAGCACGTCGAGAACATGCGGGCGAACAATTTCGCGGACCTGGTCGGTGGTGAGGCCTTCAGCATGCTGGGTGGACACAACAACGGATGTCGCACCAACGGGCTTACCGTTTTCATATTTCAGGGTGACCTGGCTCTTTGAGTCCGGGCCGAGGCCTGAGTTGGCATCGCCGTGGCGGGCGTCAGCCAGTGATTTCAGAATGCGGTGCGAGAACACGATTGGTGCTGGCATCAGCACGTCTGTTTCGCGGCAGGCGTAGCCGAACATAATGCCCTGGTCGCCGGCGCCTTCGTCCTTGTTACCTGCAGCATCCACACCCTGGGCAATATCGGCGGACTGGGCGTGCAACAACACGTCAACGTCAGCGTTCTTCCAGTGGAAGCCGTCCTGCTCGTAGCCGATGTCCTTGATGGCGGCACGGGCAACTTCTTCAAATGGCGCTGGTGTGACGCGGTCGCCGTCTCCCAGAAGACTTTCGGGTACGCGCACTTCCCCGGCGATCACCACTTTGTTTGTTGTGGTCAGCGTTTCAGCGGCAACACGCACCTGGGAGGCGTCCATGCCTTCCTTTTCAGCGGTCCGGAAAATCAGGTCCACGATTTCGTCGGAAACCCGGTCGCAGACCTTGTCAGGATGGCCTTCAGAAACGGACTCACTGGTAAACAGATAGCTGGAACGTGCCACGGCAGGTGGTCTCCCCATGTAAGCCCGGAAATGCGGTTGCGGCCCCTTGCCGAAAACGCCCAGGCGACTGGCAGTCGATCACATACGGTGCGCAGCCAATGAGCCGCAGACGCTGCATATGAACGGTGAAAGATACCGGCCTTGTGGGACCGGCGAAAAAGAATGCGGGGTTCTTGCCGGGTTTGGCGGAACCCGTCAAGGCTCAGGAAGGGCCGAGCGGGTATGCGCTCCAGATTAGGGAGCGTTCTCAACGCAATGATCAGCTATTGCGCAAAGTGCAGACTTGCCGCAGCAGCCGCGTCCCGCCTCAGGTGCTTTATTCAGGAACTGGGCTCTGAGATTTCGCCAGTGCCTTGAGCATATCCACAATGCCGCGGCGAACGGCCGGGTCGCGGATTTCAACAAAAGCCCGGTTGAGCTGAAGGCCTTCTGAACTGGACACAAAGTCCATTACAAACGGCGCGCTGTCGCCTTCTGCAAATGCCTGTTCTCCGCCGGGAGCGTGGGCATCATTGTCAGCCATTTCTTCGTAGAAATACTGCACCGGCACATTGAGAATACGCGACACCTCATACAGGCGGCTGGCGCCAATACGGTTTGTACCCTTCTCGTATTTCTGAACCTGCTGGAAAGTCAGCCCGAGTTGCTCACCCAGCTTTTCCTGACTCATCCCGACGAGCAATCGACGCAGCCGGACCCGGCTACCCACATGCACGTCAATCGGATTTGGTTCTTTCCTAGCCACCCACATCTCCCCTAGCAAAAACCACGTCTGTCTTCGTGGCTATTTGCACTAGCACTAACCTATGAGTGCAAATGAGTGATGTGCACGTCAACATGAGGCATGTCAAAATATTCGGCAATAATGTATTATACAACCATGGGTTGCAATTAGGTGTGTCAGTGTTGTCTGTGTTTAGCCATTTTTGAATACAGTATAGTTAATACTAGAACTAAGCATCCAATCCAGAATAATAGACCGCCACTTCTAGAATAAATGGTGGGATCGATTTTTCCCGGTAAGTTCTGGTCTAATACTCCGGCCTCCCCCAAACGCAGATGGGCCCGTATCTGGCCGCGAGGACCAACTACGGCAGATATTCCAGTATTAGCTGCACGGATAAGTGGAAGTCCCTGTTCGACTGCGCGCATTCTTGCCTGGAAAAAATGCTGCCGTGGGCCAATCGAATCACCAAACCAAGCATCATTGGTGGCGTTGAGAAGCCATCCGGGCCTTTGTACCCCTACGGAATTTCCCGGGAAGATGACTTCGTAGCAGACCAGTGGGCCCATCTGTGGCATTCCGGGCACATTTACAGACTGCGGACCTGGACCACTGCTATATCCTCCGCGTTGTCGGGTCAGTTGCTGCAATCCAATGGCATTCAAGAGTTTTTGCGCAGGCAGATACTCTCCGAACGGCACCAGATGAGCCTTGTCATAGGTGGCTGTAATGGTGGCGTTGGCATCCAGCACCATCACCGAATTGAAGAAGCGCGCCCATCGTCCATCAGGCATGGTCTGGGGCAATGGCTCGGCGCGCACCGCGCCTGTGATGAGGTGTACGCCATCGGGCAGCATGTCGGCGACAAGCGCACGCGCATCAGGATTGTCAGCCAGCAAAAAGGGCGGCGCGCTTTCCGGCCAGATGACGTGGGTGATGCCGTCCAGATTGTCCTGCGCCCGGCTGAGGCGCAAAAGGCGCGAAAAGTTGACCGCCCGCAGCTCTGGTCGCCATTTGTCTTTCTGGGCAATGTTCGGCTGCACAATCCGAAGTTTGACGTCGGCCACATCAGCGGGTGTGGGCAATGACAGCCGCCACAGACCAAACCCGAAAAGCGCCAGAGGCAGAACGCCGGCGAAACACACGAATGCGGCGGCCCGACTGCGCGTCACGCTAATGCCCGGGCCTGCCAGCAACGCGGGCGCGGTTGCAACAAGCGCCGCCAGAAGGGTGTGTCCGTAAAGGCCCCACAAGGACGTGGCCTGCACGAGCGTGTCCGAGACGGAGAACCCATACCCAAGGCTGTTCCAGGGAAAGCCCGTCAACACATGACCGCGCAACCATTCGGCGAGCGCAAAGGCGACAACAAAGGTCAGAACGCGCGTGGCGCCGGTTCGGGATACGGCACGAGCGGCAACCGCGGTGCCTGCAAAAAACAAGGCCAGACCGCCAGGCATGATGAGCGCCACAAAGGGCAGCATCCATGCGAACTGATCTGCTTCCACAAGAAAGGCAGAGCCTATCCAGTAAAGCCCGGCCAGAAAGAAGCCAAAGCCAAAAGCCCACGCTGTTAAGGCCGCGGATCGCCAACCTGCAAAGCGATGTTCAGCTTCAGGCTCAATACCGTCCAACAGCCAAAGCAGCGCCGGGTAGGTGACAAGCAGCAATGGCCACAGCCCAAAGGGCGGCATGGCAAACACTGTGAGCGCACCTGCAATGGCTGCCAGACCAAGCCTCTGCCAGCCTGATCGCCCCGCCAGCCAATCCGCCAGCCGGGTTACTCCCCCAACAATCCCCTGCATGCGCCCTGCCTGTCGTTAATCAGTGGTCGGACTGTCCGACTTGTCTTTGGCCGGATTTTCCGACGTTGCCCCAGGATGCACGACCAGCCGTTTGATGCGGCGTGGATCAGCATCTGCAATCTCAAACTCTATGCCGGTTTCATGCACTACGACTTCGCCGCGTTGTGGGACGCGGCCCAGCATGTCGAATACGAGGCCACCCAAGGTGTCCAGATCATCTTCACGCTCTTCAGGCATCAATGTGACGTTGAGCATCTCTTCAAGGTCGCCTATCTCGGCGCGCGCTGTGGCATCAATCAACCCACCGGGAAGGCGCACAAGATCAGGGCGTTCAGCCTCATCATGCTCGTCTTCGATTTCGCCGACGATCTCTTCGACCAGATCTTCAATGGTAACGAGGCCGTCTGTCCCGCCATACTCATCAATCACCAGCGCCATGTGGACACGGCTTGCCTGCATTTTAAGGAGCAGATCGATCGCTGGCATGGATGGCGGCACATAAACGAGATCCCGCCGAATGGTGGCCAGGTCGAATTTGTCATCTGTCTCCCCGCCGGTGCGGTTGTCAGCCATCCAGCCGAGCAGATCCTTGATGTGCACCATGCCGCGCGGGTCATCCAGTGTTTCGCTGAAGACCGGAAGGCGCGAATGATTGGCCTCACGGAAGGCTTTCACAAGCTCATCAAGAGACGTGCCTTCCTCGACCGCCACAATGTCGGGACGCGGAACCATCACGTCTTCAGTGCGCAGCTCATTGAAGCCCAGCAGGTTGACGAACATGTCCTGCTCTGCCGCCGACAGTCCCGACGCTCCGTCACGCTCCTCTGCCAGAACAGCGTCAAGGGAGGCCCCCAGGGAACTGGCTTCTGCACCGCCACGCACATAGCGCCAGGCACGCGCGAGGCGTTGTGTCAGCGGCTGGCCCGGTGCAAGGGCAGCTGAGGCCGGTCTGTCGCCGGGTGAACTCTTGTCGGTCGTGTCGTTGGCCAAGGCCATCGTCTGGGGCTCCTGTTTCCCGGCGGTTCGGCCTGCCGGGGAGGCACATTTTCATTCGGGCAATCTACATTGCATCGCCATCATTACAGAACCCTCAACCCGTGCGCCACATGCACAGGCTGCCGGGCCCTGCTGTGCTCAGGATGCGTAAGGATCACCAATGCCAAGGTCTGCGAGAATCCTGCGCTCCAGATCTTCCATTTCGTCTGCTTCGTCAGGCGTTTGGTGGTCATGTCCCTGCAGATGCAGCATGCCGTGGACAACCAGGTGCTGCAGGTGATCAGACAATGCCTTGTTTTCAGTGCGCGCTTCAGCCGCCAGCGTGTCGAAGCTCAGGGCAATATCCCCCAGGTGTCGCTCTGTCTGCATGGCAAGCATGGCATCTGGAAGGGGGGGCGCTGGAAAGGACAGCACATTGGTGGGCTTGTCTTTGTTGCGCCACTGCTTGTTCAGGGCCTGAAGGGCCGCGTCGTTTTCCAGCAAAATGCTGACCTCGATCACCTGATCTGCTGCGCTGCCCACTGATGGCTGAAAAGCCGCCCGGACTGCTGTACGGATCAACTTCTCCACGTCATCCAGAGTGTCCCAGTCGCCATTTTCGCGAAGGATATCGATCTGAAGCAGGCTGGCTCGATCCGGGTCAGGCTTTGATGCCGGGTCAGGCATTGCCGCCCTTGTCCTTGTTCGGCAGCAACTTGCCCTCCGCTTCGGAGTAGGCGTGCACGATGCGGGTCACAAGCGGGTGGCGCACCACATCCACATTGGCAAACTCCGTGACCGCGACGCCCTTCACATTGCGCAACACGTCGCGCGCCTCCCTGAGGCCGGACTTTGAGCCCATGGGCAGGTCGACCTGCGTCGGGTCACCGGTGATAGCCATGCGTGAGTTTTCGCCCAACCGCGTCAGGAACATCTTCATCTGCACGGATGAGCAGTTCTGCGCTTCATCGAGAATGACATAGGCATTGGACAAGGTACGGCCGCGCATGAACGCCAGCGGTGCCACTTCGATTTCACCGGACTCAAGGCTGCGGGCCACCTGCTCGGCAGGCAGCGTGTCGTAGAGCGCGTCATAGAGCGGACGCAGATAGGGGTCGATCTTCTCGCGCAGGTCGCCAGGCAGGAACCCAAGACGCTCGCCCGCTTCCACCGCGGGGCGCGATAGTATGATCCGATCCACCTGCCCCTTGATGAACAGGGACACGGCAGCTGCCACCGCAAGGTACGTCTTGCCGGTGCCCGCAGGCCCCATACCAAAGACAAGCTCATTGGTCTGGAGCTGTTTCATGTAGAGCGCCTGATTGGCCGAGCGGGGCTCAATGACCCGCTGCTTGGTCACAATCTGCACGCTGGAGGAGCCCTTCTGGCCTTCGGGCAGCGCACTGGATGCCATGCGCACCGCTCCATCCACGTCGGCCATGACCACTTCCTGGCCACGTTTGAGTTTGCCGTAGAGGTCGCCAAGGGCCTGCGCAGCGTTCCCGCGTGCATCGTCAGCACCACGGATGGCAATGCGATTGCCGCGCGGTGTCAGGGCGACGCCGAGCAATTGCTCTATGCGGGCAAGGTTGCAGTCGGCAACGCCGGCCAGTCCGCTCATCAAATGGTTGTCGTCAAAGTCGAGCACCACAACATCAGGCCGTGGTCCGCCCTGTGCCCTCACACCCTGGGCTTTCAATGCCTCGGGCTGTGCGGCCTGGTTTGCGGCGCTTTGCGCCGATGATGAGGCTCCAACGGGAGCAGAAGCACTGGTTCCAACGCTCAAGCAGCGTCTCCTTTAACAAGACTGTCCGTCGCCGATATATCCGCAAGCTTACCTGAAAGACTGTTCGCGTGCGCGGCTTCAATGACAACCGGCACGATTTCGCCGCGTAGATGCATTGGTGCATCAAGATGAACGGCCTGCAGATACGGCGAACGCCCGGCCAGCTGGCCGTCACGCTTGCCCACCCGGTCCAGCAGCACCGACATGGTCTTGCCGACGGAGGCTGCGTTGAAATCCCGTGATTGCTCGTTCAGCAAGGCCTGCAGGCGCGCCAGACGCTCAACCTTCACATCCTCGGGCACCTGCGTTTCGTGAATGGCGGCCGGAGTTCCCGGGCGCTGGGAGTATTTGAAGGAATAGGCCTGCGCATAGCCCACGTCGCGGACCAGCTGCATGGTTGCTTCAAAATCTTCATCGGTCTCACCGGGGAAGCCGACAATGAAATCACCGGACAACGAAATGTCAGGGCGCGCCTCCCGCAGCTTGTCGATCAGCTGCAAATAGTCTTGCGCCGTATGCTGACGATTCATCGCCTTGAGAATTTTGTCGGAGCCCGCCTGCACCGGCAGATGCAGATAGGGCATCAGCTTGTCCAGATCGCGATGGGCCGCAAACAGATCATCGTGCATGTCGCGTGGATGGCTGGTCGTGTAGCGCAGGCGCTCCAGTCCATCGATCTCAGCCAGGGCAAACAGCAGCCGTCCCAGATTGGAGGCGGCATCGCCCAAACCATTTCCATGCCATGCATTGACGTTTTGACCCAGCAGCGTGATTTCACGCACACCAGCATCCACAAGGCCGCGCGCTTCATCGAGCAGCTGGCTCATGGGCCGCGAGACTTCAGAGCCGCGCGTATAGGGCACGACGCAGAACGTACAAAACTTGTCACAGCCTTCCTGCACCGTCAGGAACGCGGCCGGGCCCCGGCCCAGGGTTACCTTTTTCGATGGCTGCGGCAGGTGTTCGAATTTGTCTTCGGTGGGAAAATCTGTTTCGACCAGACGCTCACCATCCTTGGCGCGCTCGACGAGCTGCGGCAGCCTGTGATAGGCCTGCGACCCGACAACAAAATCCACCACCGGCGCACGGTCGAGCATTTCCTGCCCTTCCGCTTGCGCCACGCAGCCCGCCACGCCAATGGTCAGGGGACGGCCCTGCTTGAGGCGGGCTTCTTTGAGAATGCGCAGGCGGCCAAGTTCTGAATAGACCTTGGCGGCTGCATTCTCACGGATGTGGCAGGTGTTCAGGATCACGACGTCGGCGGCGTCCGGCGCCTTTGCGGTTTCGTAGCCCTTGGGGGCCAGAGCGTCTGACATGCGGTCGCTGTCATAGACATTCATCTGGCAACCATAGGTCTTGATGAAAAGCTGCGGCTTGTCGTTTTCTGGCGCTGAATCTGGTGTGCGGTCGTCCGGCAAAGTGAGCGTCTATCTCTCTTGGAAATGCATGTAAGCGGTTGTTCCTGCATCATTTATGCGCCGGTTTGGTCACTGGCTCAACTCACACCGTTAATGGGCAGATATGCGTGCCCTGGCAGCAACTGACCAAAACCCGCCACCAGCATGATCACGGGGACATGGCAGTGCGATGACAGGCAGGAGATTTGTGAAAAAAGCCCAAAGTCAGGCGTGGGGTCAGGCGGCGGGGGGGTCAGGCGGCGTCGCGGCCGGAAATGGCACGGGCCACACCGTTGGCCACTTTGTCCTCGCAATAGACCGCCAGGGCCTTGCGAGTGCCGGCCTGGGTGATGGAGACGGGCTCATGGAACTCCATCACCACGTCAAACGGTCCGAGCTGGAAGACTTCCCAAAGATGGGGCACCAGCTCCATGTCGCCATACCAGGCAAAGAAGGGCCTAAAATGCCGCCCCATGGGCAGGCCATGCAGGCGCGTATAGGCGACCGACACCGGCTGTACCATCACCATGTCGTCTAGTGCCCCGTCGTCCCCCACCACGCTCATCTGAGCGACGGACATCAACGCGCTCTTGAAGGGCAAAACCCAGTTGCCGTTGTTGGACGTGCCTTCAGGAAAAAGGATCAGCGTGTCGCCTTCAACGATCCGCCCGTGGATCTGGTTGCGATGTTCACGAGTCTTTGTGCGGCGCTCGCGCTCGACAAACACCGTGCGCTGGAGTTTGGCCATCTGGCCGAAGAACGGCCAGGTCGCCACTTCGCTCTTGGCAATGAACGACACGGGAAAGACCGTGCTCATGATCGGGATATCAAGATAGGAGGTGTGATTGGCGCAGATCAGCACCGGCTTGTCTGTCACCGGCGTGCCTTTGACAGTGACTTTGATGCCGATGAGTTTGCACAGGGTGCGGTGATAGTAGAGCGGCAGCGCGTAGGAGCCGGGCAGCTTGAACCGCATCAGCACCCATTGAACGGGCATGATTGCCAGGGTCATTCCCACAAAGCCTGCTACCCGCAGGATGGCGCGCCAGGTGCCCATTCGTATCGCCTTTCCCGCCCTTTATGCCGACCGTCAGCCGGTTGCGGTGTTCTTCTTTTCCAGAGGCACGCCGTAGAGCTCAAGACGGTGATCCACCAGCTTGAAGCCAAGTTCACGGGCGACAATTTCCTGCAGGCGTTCAATTTCGTCATTGTTGAATTCAATGACATCGCCCGTCTGCACATTGATGAGATGGTCGTGGTGGTCATCCGTCGCCGGTTCGTAGCGCGAGCGCCCGTCGCGGAAGTCATGGCGTTCGAGGATGCCTGCTTCCTCAAACAGCCGAACGGTCCGGTACACGGTTGCTATCGAGATGTTGGAATCCACCTCCGACGCCCGCCGGTACAGCTCCTCCACATCCGGATGATCGTCGGCTGCTGACAGAACACGCGCGATAACGCGGCGCTGCTCAGTCATGCGCATGCCTTTTTCGATGCAGAGAGTTTCTAGCCTGTCCATATTCGTCTTCCGGTCTTAAACGGCCTAACTACGTTGGTTGATAGCAATCTAGTCTTTTGGGCGCGCCACGTCATCCTTTTGCGGATGCATCGCTTTCCTGAGCTGTCCAGCGCAGGATCAAGGCATCCACTGCGGGTCCCGACGGGCGGGCATAATAGGCTTTGCGTTCACCGGCAATATCAAAACCCATGCTCTGATAAAGGGCTTTTGCGGGCTCATTGTCGGTCGCAACCTCGAGAAACACCGTATCGCACTCAACCGCAAGGGCCGCTGTCAGCCCCGCCATGACCAAAGCGCGGGCCATGCCCCGGCGATGGAAAGCGGGATCTACAGCAATGGTCAGAACTTCGGCTTCATTGGCCGCCACCCGCATCAACACGAAGCCTGCCGGGGTGCTGTCACGCTCGGCCATCAGCGAAAACACATTGGGTGTTTCAACCAGATGCAGCAGCGACGGCGCACTCCAGGCAGATTTTTCGTCAAAGGCCGATGCATGGATATGCGCCATGGCAGGCACATCCTGTGCTTCGCCGGGGCGCACCTGTGGTGACCAGCTTGCGCCATCAGGCATGGGGAAGCGCTCCGCCATTTTCTGGTTCCTTGGCGTCCGGTGGCCTGAGATAGAGCGGTGACGGCGGGCCTACGCGATCATCCGGCGCGACGAGCGCCAGCCGCGCAATCCACTCTGCCTGGGGTGCCCACAGGCTTTCGTCCACCACGGCAACATCGCTACTGCGCTCAAGGGCCGCCAGCGCTTCCGCCAGTTTGGGTGCGCCGGACCCGGACAAATTCACCAGACCTTCCGGCACTGCTTCGGCGGCGGTCTTAAGATCAACAACTGAAGGCGCCACCACGAGTGTGCCCAGCGGGTCCACGATCTGCAGATAGACTTCGTCGTTGCGCGCATCAAACGCGATGACGCCTGCCCGCAAGGGCTGGTCGGCTTCAGGCTCCGGTAAAGTCACGGCCACCGCTTCCAGGGTCGAGACGCCAACAATGGGAATGTCGTGCGAGAGACCAAAGCTACGCGCCGCAGACAAGCCAACGCGCAGCCCCGCAAATGTGCCCGGCCCGACGGTGACGCCAATGCGCGTCAGGTCTTCAAGACCAAGTTCAGCCGCCTCCAGCACCGCCCCGATCATCGGGATCAGCGCTTCGGCATGGCCGCGCTTCATCTCTTCATGGGCCTTGGCCACGATGTGGCCCGTGCGTGACACGATGGCCACCTGACAGGCATCCATGGCGGTATCAAATCCAAGAACGAAAACGTCGTTCGGTGGTGAGCTGGGAGGTGTGGTCACTAAGTGTTCCGTATTCAGACGATCTGGCAGGCGTCGCCGAAGGCAAGACGCGGCGAGCGCGGATCAAGCTTGGCGTCGTTGCCATAGCCGATATTGCACAGGAAATTGGATTTAACCGTCGTGCCGCCAAAGAATGCTTCGTTGACGCCGTCCTGGTCGAAGCCGGACATGGGCCCGCAATCAAGGCCCAGCGCGCGGGCCGCGATCATGAAATACGCACCCTGCAGTGAGCCGTTGCGAAAGGCTGTCTGCTCGGCAAATTCCGGCGACCAGTTGAACCAGCTCTTAGCGTCCGGGTTATGGGGAAACAGTTCGGGAATTTTTTCGTAGAACTCAACGTCATGACCGATGATGGCGCAGACTGGCGCGGCCATGGTCTTTTCCTGATTGCCTTCCATCAGCAACGGCTTGAGCTTGGCTTTCGCTTCATCCGACTGCACGAACACAATACGGGCAGGTGAGCAATTGGCCGAGGTTGGCCCCATGCGCATCATGGCATAGAGCTCGGCAATCGTTTCTTCGCTCACCGGCTTGTCGAGCCAGAAATTGTGTGTGCGCGCGTCCATGAAAATCTGGTCGATCGCAGCGGTGTTGATTTTGGCAGCCATGGTGTGTCCTCCAGCTCGGCTCAGGCGTCTGTTGCGTAACCTAGCGATAAAATGCCGTCCGCATAGGCCTTGTCGCAAAGAAGTCTGAGACGGCCAGGCCACTCAGGAACTTACCGATTGGTGTGGCAGGCGGGCCTAAACGGCGCGCACTTCCTGAACTTCGGGCACAAAGTGCTTGAGCAGGTTTTCAACACCGTTCTTGAGGGTAGCGGTCGAGGCCGGGCAGCCGGCACAGGCGCCGATCATGTTGAGATAGACGACGCCTTCTTCAAAGCCATGGAAAACGATGTCGCCGCCGTCCTGTGCCACTGCCGGGCGAACGCGGGTGTCGAGGATGTCCTTGATCTGGACCACCAGCGGATCATCGTCGTCTGCCGGGGCGGCATGACCGGTCGCGTTCTCAGCGCCTTCCGCCATCAGCGGTGCACCGGAGGTGAAGTGATCCATGATCGCGCCGAGCACAGACGGGCGAATGTGGTTCCATTCCACAGCGTCCGCCTTGGTGACGGTCACAAAATCACTGCCGAAGAAGACGCCTTCAATATCGCCCAGTCCAAACAGCCGGTCCGCCAGGGGGGATGCTTTGGCGCCCTCTGCGTCAGTGAAATCAGCTGTGCCGGATGGCATGACGTCCTGCCCGGGCAGGAACTTCATGGTGGCGGGATTAGGGGTCGACTCGGTCTGGATAAACATACGCGGACACTCCACTTGGCCGCCTCGACCTGAAAAATCTCAGGAAATGGCGGCAAATACCTGACTAATGGCGTTGGTTATCCCTTAGATGGCCCAAAAGGGGCGCATCTTCAACCATGAGCAAAACATGGATTTAGGGATGCTAGGCGAGGAGGTCGATCTGGTCGTCGGACAAATCGCCGGGGACGATGGTGACCGGGATGCCAAATCCGCCTGCTGCGTCGCTTGCGATAGAGGAGACCAGCGGGCCGGGGCCTTCCTTGCTGGTGCCAGCGCCCAGCACCATGACCGCAATGTCAGGGTCTTCGGATATCAGCTGGGCCATTTGTTCACGCAGCTTGCCCTCGCGGACGATCAACTCCGCCTGCACGCCGCAATGGTCATAGGCCTGGGCGGCCAGCTTATGCAGCACATGCTCGGCTTCCGCACGGGCTTCTTCGCGCATGATGTTTTCAACGCCGAGCCAGTGCTGGAAATCCGCCGGGCTGAGCACAGCCAGCAGGGTGACAGCACCGCCAGTGTGGGCTGCGCGCAGGGCGGCAAAGTGCAACGCCTTGGTTGCTTCCTCGGAGCCGTCGGCAATGACCAGAAACTTGCGTTTACGGGCAGGCGGCGCCTTGGGCGCCGGGTTATCCGGCATAGGCTCGGACCACTCGGTTTTTGACTTTGCGTTCATGCCCCAAGGCTGCCCGAGGATGGCCGTCCTCCGCAAGCGGCAAGATTAATGACTATTTCAAGAGAATATTGGTGATTTCACGCAGCTGGGTCCGGGCGCGCAGGAGATAAAAGCCCTGCGCTGACAGGTGACTGGGCACAAATTGCGAATCCGGAGCCCCGTCGATGATGACCCAGGGGTTGAGGTCTACAGTCTGCTCCATGGACAGCGTCAGCTCATCCCATGCATCCCCCAACTCACGCTCAACGATGAGCGCATCAAAGTCCCGGCGCAGCTCGCGCAGGATCAGGGCGTAGCCATAGACCTGCCCCTTGGTGAAATAGAAGACATCGTCTGCCTGCGAATCCAGCGCAAAGCCGGAGCGCTCCAGCACGTGACGGTCGAGCACGGCAGATGTGGACCCGATGTCCAGCGCAATGCGGTCAAGCGTGGCCAGCAGATTGTCAGCGCGCTTCTGGAAGGTGGCATCGCCTGCCGCCAGACGGGAATTGTAGGTGCGCAGCTTGCGCATGGCCTGGCGGTATTGCGCCTCGGACGTGGCCGTGGGTGCAAGGGAGACGGTCGGGTCCCACACCCATACGTCACCGGGATATTGCAGGAGGCCAGCTGCAGACTGCAGGTCTGAGTCCGCCTCGCTGGAGCCACGGGTACGGCCCAGCTGGTCCGTCAGTTCAAAGGAGAAGCGGGCCAGGGCTGCCACCACACCCTTCTGGAAGTTGGGCATGTTGTCGAGAATGGAAGCGGGCAGGAAGAACGGGTTGTTGGCGACCCAGTTGTTTTGATTGACCTCCCGGTCGATCAGGTCAGCGGTGATGGCCACCGCTCGGCTCTGGCCGGGCAGCACTTCGGTCTGAATTTCAAAATTGAGATTGTCGTCGACCTTGTGGGTCCACCAGGCCCCCAGCGGGTAATAGACGATGAGCAGGATCGCCAGGGCGATGGCAATACGGCGCAGCCACACGCCTTCAATATTGGGCACCCAGGACCGGCCCGATTTGCCCGCCGGTGTCCCCACCGTGCTGCCGGTATCGCGATACGCCCATTTGTTGCGCAGGGATTGCGCGCTGTCGCGCGCCTTGTCGAGCATGCCCATTTAGGTGGCTAGGCCTCTTTGGTTGGTGTCAGGGACCTTGTATCGGGTCCACTTCTACATAAGAACGCCGGTATTTGGATCAAGTGAGTGAGACCTGCTGCCCCGTTCAGGAGGCGACAAAGCCCACAATTGCCTTGGTTTCCTTCATGATCGGCTCTGCAATTTCCGCCGCCCGCTCGGAGCCTGCCTTGAGAACACTCTCAAGATAGGCCGGATCCGCCTTCAAGCGCCGCAGCTCGTCAGAGACAGGAGCCAGAGCCGTCACGGCCAGTTCTGTCAGGTCCTTCTTGAACTCGGAGAACTGCGCGCCGGCGAACCGGTCCACCACCGCCAGCTTTGGCTCCTGCGCCAATGCTGCGTAAATGCCCACCAGATTGTCCGCCTCCGGACGACCCTCAAAGCCTTCTGCCTCGCCGGGAAGCGGTTCGGGGTCCGTCTTTGCCTTGCGGATCTTTTGGGCAATCGTGTCCGCGTCATCATCCATGTTGATGCGGCTGTTGTCGGACGGGTCCGACTTGGACATTTTCTTGGTGCCGTCGCGCAGGCTCATCACACGCATGGCCGGGCCTTCGATCAGCGGCTCGGGTTGCGGGAAGAATTCTTCCGCATTCGTCTGTGTACGGATGGCATCCGCGTAGTCATGGTTGAACTTCTGCGCGATGTCGCGGGCAAGTTCCAGGTGCTGCTTCTGGTCATCGCCGACGGGCACATGGGTTGCCCGGTACACCAGAATGTCTGCCGCCATGAGGCTTGGATACACGTAAAGGCCGGCAGACGCGTTTTCGCGGTTCTTGCCTGCCTTTTCCTTGAACTGGGTCATGCGGTTCAACCAGCCGATGCGCGTCACGCAGTTGAACACCCATGCCATTTCAGCGTGGGCGGGCACCTGGCTCTGGTTGAAGATGATGTTCTTGGCCGGGTCGAGGCCTGAGGCCAGATAGGCCGCCGTCACGCCCAGGGTGTTGGCGTGCAGTTCCTTGGGGTCCTGCCACATGGTGATGGCGTGCATGTCCACCACGCAATACAGGCATTCATACTTGTCCTGATAATCAGAAAAGCGGCTGAGCGCGCCGAGATAGTTGCCAAGGGTGAGTGTGCCTGTGGGCTGCACACCGGAAAACACGCGTTCTGGGAAAGACATTTTATGACCTTGCTGCTTCAACCCCGGATGTGGACACCGGGCCCCATATTTCAGGGGAGGCGCGTCTTATGGCGCGCGAAGCCTAGCGCCGCAAGGCCTGCTTGAGGTCGGAGAGCCGTGCCGCCCCGGTGATCTGACACAGCAGCGCATAAACCAGCCCGCCGCCTGCCACGAGACCGCCGAGCGCCAGAATGCCCAGCGCCTCGGCCGTCCAGCCGCCGGGCATCATGGCGGCAGCCGTTGGCCCGGCATAGGTGGCCGTGGCCCAGAGCAGTCCCCCCATGGCAGCGCTGGCGATCAGGATCATCGGCAGGCGCTTTTTCAGGCGTTCATCGGCCGCGTAGTGACCATTGGCGGCAAGCCGGGACCACAGCAGCCCGGCATTAACCCAGGCGGCCATGGAGGTGGCGATGGCAATGCCGACAAAACCAATCTGGTAGAACAGGATCAACGAGCCCGCGATGTTGACGGCGATGCCGGCTGCCGCAAAGCGCATGGGCGTCACGGTGTTCTCCCGCGCAAAGAAGCCAGGCGAAAACACCTTGATGAGCACGAAGGCAGGCAGGCCCACGGCGAAGGCGGCCAGCGCCATCTGCGTCTTGAGGGTGTCGGCGGCGTCAAACGCACCGCGCTCGAACAAGGTCTCGATGATGGGACCGGGAATGGCGATCAGCGCTGCCGCAGCTGGCAGCGTCAGCAGCATGGAAAACTCCATGGCACGGTTCTGGGACCACATGGCCCCGCCCTCATCGTCCGCCCGCAGCCGCCGCGCCAGATCCGGCAGCAGCACAATGCCAATGGCGATGCCGATGACACCCAGCGGCAGCTGATAGACCCGGTCCGCGTAATAGAGCCACGAGACGGCCCCGTCCTGAAGCGAGGCGATGATCGTCCCGATCAGCAGATTGATCTGTGCAATGCCGCCAGCGATGACACCGGGAATGCCCAGCACAATGAGGCGCTTTACGCCGGGCGTCATTTTCGGCATCCGCAGGCGCGGCATGAAGCCTGCGCGATGGGCGGCCCACATGAGCATGGCCAGCTGCGCGACACCCGCTGCCGACACGCCCCAGACGAGCGCGAGACCGGCATTCTCGAAATAGGGCGCTGCAAACAGCAGCGTTGAAATGAGGATGATGTTGAGCAGCACCGGCGCAAAGGCGGCGGCGGCAAACTTGCCAAGAGAGTTCAGCACACCGGAGAGAAGCGCTACCAGCGACATGAACAGCAGATAGGGAAAGGCGATCTGGGTGAACACCACCGCCATGTCGAACTTGTCAGGCGTGTCGGAAAAGCCCGGCGCAATCCCGTACATCAGCCAGGGCATGGCGAGCTGGGCGATGGCGGTAAAGACAATCAGCACCGTCAGCAGGACGGCAAAAGCTTCTTCGGCAAACTGCCGCGCCGACTTTTCCCCCTCGCCTTCCAGCCGCTTGGCGAAAAGCGGCACAAAGGCCGAGTTGAACGCCCCTTCCGCAAACAGGCGCCGAAACAGATTGGGAAACTTGAACGCCACAAAAAACGCGTCCGCCACCGGCCCGGTGCCCAGCACCGCCGCGATCAATATATCGCGCACAAAGCCAAGCACCCGGCTCATCATGGTCATGCCACCAACCGTGGCGAAGGATTTGAGCAGGTTCATGGGCTAAGGCTTGCGGGTGTTTGTGGGCGAAGGCAAGGCCGTTATTCAGCCGCACCCTTGAGTCGTTTGGTCCGTGCCGCGCGGGCCTTCTTGCCCGTTTCGCGGGCGGCTTCGCGGCGTTCGGTGCGTTTTTGGACGCGGTCCTTGACGTCTTTGGGTTGCGGGCTGAGGCGGGAGTTGATGGCTGAGATGAGGCCGGTGGTCACCGCTTCCTTCTTGCCGTCCTGGACAACTTTGCCGCCGGTCACGTCCTTCACGTAGAACACATCAACGATGCGCTCGCCATAGGTGGCGATGTGGGCGGAGGTGATGGTGAGGTTCAGGTGGAACAGGGCGCGGGTCAGGTCATAGAGGATGCCCGGACGGTCCAGGGCATTCACTTCAATCAGCGTGAAACGCTCCGACGCCGTGTTGTCGATGATGACCTGCGGCTCAATTTCAAAGGCCTGCTGACGGCGGGTGCGCTTGCGCTCGCGGGCGATCGTGTCCTTGGGCACCGTCTGACCGCGCAGGTTTTTCTCGATCAGCTCCTTGAGGCGCGCCACCCGGCGTTCCTCGTCCACCACCTTGGAATTGTCGGACTGGACCCAGAAGGTATCGAGCGCCATGCCGTCCGTCGTGGTGAAAATCTTGGCGTCAACGATGTTGGCACCGGTCATGTCTACAGCGCCCGCAATGCGCGAGAACAGACCTGCATGGTCCGGCGTCAGCACGGTGATCTCTGTGGCTTCATTGTCCGGTAGCGGCGTCACGCCGATTTCAAGCACGCTTTCAGGGCCGCCTGATTCATCTGCACCGGCCATCAGCCGCGCATGGCGTTCCTGGGTGTCCGGGTCCACCACCAGCCAGTAACTGGGTGTCTGGCGTGCAATGAGCGCTTCGACCTGCTGTGCACCAAGATCGGCCATCCGTATACGGAAGGCATCCTTGGCAGCATCGACGCGGCTGGTGCGGCTCAAAGCCTTGTTCTTGCCGGACAGGAGCGGCAGGGTTTCATCATAGAGCTGCTCGATCAGCTGCGCCTTCCAGCCGTTCCACACACCGGGGCCCACGGCCTTGATGTCCGCTGTGGTGAGGATGGTCAGCAGCTTCAGGCGTTCGGGGCTTTGCACTTTGTCGGCAAAGTCCTTCACCGTGCGCGGGTCGGAGATGTCACGGGTCTGGGCGACGTCGGACATTATCAGGTGTTCGAGGACCAGCCATTCAACAGTGTCTGTCTCCGCCGGCGTCAAACCCAGGCGGGGGCCGAGCTTGCGGGCGATCTTGGCACCGGCAATGGAGTGGTCCTCCGGGCGACCCTTGGCAATGTCGTGCAGGAACATGGCGAGATAGATCACCTTGCGCGACTGTACTTTCTGCATCAGGTCATTGGCCAGCCTGTGCTGGTCGGCATCGACGCCCTTTTCAATGCCGGAGAGAATGTGGATCGCGTAGATCAGATGCTCGTCGGCCGTGTAGTGGTGATACATGTTGAACTGCATCAGCGCGACGATGCGGCCAAAGTCGAGCACGAAGCGGCCCAGCACGCCTGCTTCGTTCATGCGGCGCAGGGCAATGTCCGGCGTGTGTTCCGAGACCAGAATTTCGCAGAACAGCCGGTTGGCTTCCTCGTCCTTGCGCAGGCTTGCATCCACCAGCTTGAGCGACCGGCGCACAAGGCGCAGCGCATCAGGGTGAATATGCGTGCCGTTCATTTCTGCCGTATGAAACAGGCGAATGATGTTGACGGGGTCGCTGGAGAACAGATCCTCCGTATCCGCATTAATGCGCGCGCCATCAAGCACAAAGCCCGGCGGCAGGGGTGCTGCCCCGCGGCGGACCTTGGCGCCAAAGCCGACGGCCTGCATCAACGGCTCTAGCCGGTTGCGCAGACGGTTGGCGGCGTTGGAGGCGGGTGCCGCCTTGCGCTGCTGGTCTTCCAGGGTGGCGCAGAAGATGCGGGTGAGATCACCTACGTCCTTGGCGACAAGGAAGTAGTGCTTCATGAAGCGTTCCACATCCTTCATGCCGCCATGGCTGGTGTAGCCTAGCCGTCGCGCCATCTCGATCTGGATGTCGAAGCTCAGACGGTCTTCAGGACGGCCGGTGACGAAGTGCAGATGGCATCGTACGGCCCATAAAAACTCGTCCGCCTTCATGAAGGTGCGCATTTCGCTCTGGCGGAATACACCCTTCTTCACGAGGTCACGTGGGTCCTGCACGCCGTAGAGATATTTGCCGATCCAGAACAGCGTCTGCAGGTCGCGCAGACCGCCCTTGCTCTCCTTGATGTTGGGTTCCACCAGATAGCGGGACTGGCCGGCGCGGGCGTGGCGTTCGTCGCGCTCTTCAAGCTTGAGGCGCACAAACTCGCGGCCCGTGCCGGGCACAAGCTGGTTCCAGAACGCGTCCATCAGATCGTCAAACAGAGGCTCATGGCCCCACAGATAACGGGCTTCAAGAATGGTCGTGCGGATGGTGATGTCTTCGCGCGACAGGCGAATGCACTCGTTCACGGAGCGCGTCGCGTGGCCGACTTTGAGGCCCAGATCCCACAGCATGTAGAGCATGTATTCGACCACGCTCTCGCCCCAGGGCGTCTGCTTGTGCGGCAACACGAACAGCAGGTCGATATCTGACTGAGGCGCCAGCGTGCCGCGCCCGTAACCACCCACGGCCACGATGCAGATGTTCTCCGCCTCGGTGTGGTGTGCGGACGGGAATGCGTGCACCCGACAGTAGTCGTAGAGGGCCTGGATGATGACATCCTGCAGGTAGCACAGGCACTGGGCCGTCTTGATGCCCTTCATGCCGGCTTCCAACGCCTCGCGTATCACCGCACGGCCATCAGCCATAGTTGTTTTCAGCAGCTCCAGAACAGCGGCCCGCTGCTCCATGTCATTGCCCGCGTGCTCGCGGAATGAGGCGGTCAGGGCAACGCGCAATGCATCTCCATCGACGATCTTGTCGGGGGAGAGGGTTACGGCAGCGGATACTGATTTTTTGGCTGTACTCATATGATCACATATAGCGCTTTCGCCGGCAGAATGCGCGGGCTCTACCGAGAAATTGGCGCGTCAGGAGATATTTCGACGTTAAACCAATTTGTGAGGATTAACCATATAACGCTTTGATAAGGCGCTGCCTGGGGCGTTTCGTCCGGGTCAGGATTAATCGTCGCTCAGCTTGCGACGCAGGGCGTAAATCAGGTCCAGCGCATCACGCGGGGTCATTTCGTCAGGAGCTGCTTCGCTCAGGGTTTCGCGGATGGGGTCTGGTCCCGATGGCGCGTGACCGGCGGATTTGGGACGGGGGGCCGCCGCAAACAGCGGCAGATCGGCGGCAAGATCGCCCTTTGAAGACCCGCCTGTGTCCCCCTCTTCCAAAGCTTTGAGGACCTCTTCGGCCCGCGCCAAAGCCGCGTCCGGCA
This sequence comes from Pyruvatibacter sp. HU-CL02332, assembly GCF_040362765.1. Classification (NCBI taxonomy): domain Bacteria; kingdom Pseudomonadati; phylum Pseudomonadota; class Alphaproteobacteria; order Hyphomicrobiales; family Parvibaculaceae; genus Pyruvatibacter; species Pyruvatibacter sp. HU-CL02332. Next base: position 1,631,234 of record NZ_BAABWK010000001.1, on the reverse strand, counting down.
ACCCGGCCAAACGGGCCACATGGATGCCGTAGGAGCGGTCTGCGGCGCCGGGTGCTACTTCGTGCAGAAACACGATGTCCTGACCGTGCTCGGCCACGCGCATGGTGGCGTTGGCCAGCCGGTCCAGCGTGGAGGTAAGCGCTGTCAGCTCATGATAGTGGGTGGCAAAGAGCGTGCGGGCGCGATTGACCTCGTGCAGATGTTCAAGCGTTGCCCAGGCAATGGAAAGTCCGTCATAGGTAGCGGTACCCCGGCCGATCTCATCCAGAATGACGAGCGATTTGTCGGTCGCGCGGTTGAGAATGGCGGCGGTTTCCACCATTTCGACCATGAATGTCGAGCGGCCCCTGGCCAGATCGTCCGACGCGCCGACGCGGGAAAACAGCCGGTCCACAACGCCAATATGGGCTCCAGCCGCGGGCACGAAGCTGCCTGCCTGGGCCATCACCGCAATAAGGGCGTTTTGGCGCAGGAATGTTGATTTACCGGCCATGTTGGGGCCCGTGAGCAGCCATACAGGCCGCGCGGGCTCTCCGGTTTTTTCATCGGTTGCGCCATCACCGGACAGATTGCAGTCATTGGGAATAAACGCCCCGCTGCCCTGGCGTTTGAGCGCGGCCTCAACCACCGGGTGCCGCCCCGCATCAATATGGAAGGCAAGTGACTCGTCGATTTTGGGGCAGGCCCAGTTATTGCCCTGCGCGGCATCGGCCAGGGCGGCCGCCACATCGAGTTCCGCCAGCGCAGATGCGATGTCCGGCAGATCTGGGATCGCTTTGATTTCTGCGGTGAGCTGATCAAACAGCTCTTTTTCGCGGCCCAGCGCACCGTCGCCAGCCCGCGAGACTTTTGCATCCAGCTCTGCCAGCTCAACCGTTGAAAATCGCATAGCACTGGCAAGGGTCTGACGATGGCGGAAGGTCTCCTGCAGCTCGCCTTCCATCATCCGGTCTGCCTGGGTGGCAGACACCTCGATGAAATAGCCCAGCACATTGTTGTGGCGCACTTTCAGGGTCTTGATGCCTGTTTCGTCGCGATAGCGCGCCTCAAGCCCGGCAATGACCTTGCGGCTGCCATCGCGCAGGGAAATCAGCTCATCGAGGTCTGCGTCATAGCCCGGCGCGATGAACCCTCCATCGCGGACCAGCAGCGGCGGCTCGTCCACCAGCGCCCGGCCCAGCAGAACGCCGAGTGCAGAAGCTGATCCTGTCCGCGTCGTCTCCAGACGCGTTGCCGCCGCGCTGACATCTTCAGGCAAGGGCGGAAAATCGGGTGCCCTGCCCGCCTGTGGGTCAAGCAGTGCGGCAACATCCGCACCGCCTTTGATGGCTGCAGCGACGGCCCCTAGATCACGCGGGCCGCCACGGCCCAATGCAAGCCGGGACAAGGCGCGCTCAAGATCAGGCACGCCGCGCAGGCAGTCGCGCATATCCGCGCGCAACCGGGTCTGCTCTGCAAACAGCATCACAGCCGCCAGTCGCTTGTTGATCGGGGCCGGGTCCGCAAGCGGAGCGGCAACCCGCTGCTTGAGGGCGCGCGCACCTGCGGCTGTCACCGTTGCATCCATGATGGCGAGCAGGCTGCCGTCACGGCCGCCGTCGGGGCCCCGGGTCAGCTCAAGGCTTTGGCGGGTGGCAGCATCAATCGCCATCAGCCCTTGTTCGCTGGTGGTTTTGGGGGGCGATAGCGCAGGCGCGGCGCCTGCCTGGGTCAGCGTCACATAATCCACCAGCGCGCCGGCGGCGGCGATTTCCGCCCGGCTGAAATCACCAAAGCCTTCAAGAGCTTTGACGCCAAACAGCGTCTCAAGGCGACGCCGGGCATTGTCACTGTCAAACGCCGAGGCCCGCAGAGGTGTCAGAGGGGTGCCCACACCCTGAATAGCGTCAGCGATCAGCTCATCCGCCAGCAGGCCATCATGCATCACAAGTTCGCTGGGGCTCAGGCGGGCCAAGGCTGCCGCCAGGGCCGTCGCCTCAACCGCTTCCACATGAAAGGAGCCGGTTGATACATCCGCGTAGGCCAGACCAAGCGTCTGGCTGCCATCCGCGCGCACCCGAGCAAGGGCTGCGAGGAGGTTCGTATCGCGGGCATCCAGCAGGGCGTCTTCGGTCAGGGTGCCCGGTGTGACAATTCGAACCACGGCGCGGGCCACAACGGATTTGGAGCCACGCTTCTTGGCCTCTGCGGGATCTTCCGTCTGCTCACAGACCGCGACCCGGAACCCCTTGCGGATCAGCCGGGAGAGATAGGCGTCCGCTGCATGCACCGGCACGCCGCACATGGGAATGTCCTCACCCAGATGCTTGCCGCGTTTGGTCAGCGCAATATCGAGTGCCGCTGACGCTTTGACCGCATCGTCAAAGAACAACTCATAGAAATCGCCCATCCGGTAGAACAGGACGCAGTCCTCATGGGCCTGCTTGATCTCCATATATTGCGCCATCATCGGCGTGGCCTGGGGCGCAGCAGCGCGGGCAGCCGCCGTCACCGGCTCAGATTTGAGCGGGGCGGCGGGCGCTGTTTCTTTGATTACGGGCGGGGTCATAGCCGGCGGAGACTATCAGGCGGCGGGCCTGACCGCGAGCCTCCGTCACACGCTGAGGGGTGCATATTTGACCCATTGTGAGGGGCGTAAAGCTTGTGGCCTAAGGCGGGCTTGCCTATAGCTTCACCCCTCGGCTACACCACCTGCCCCGGCACATGCGTGGATGGCGTCCATCCTTTGCTGCCCCTGCGTCAAACAACACTGATTTATGCGACCGCTGCCAGCATTGGCGCGGCCTCCAACACAAGGCTTCTTGACCCATGACCGAAGGCTCCGGCGGCCGCCGCCGCTACACAGACGAAGAAGCCCTGCTGTTTCACTCCGAAGGCCGTCCGGGCAAGCTGGAAATCACACCAACCAAGCCGATGGCCAGTCAGCGCGACCTGTCGCTGGCCTATTCGCCGGGCGTGGCCGCGCCCGTGCGCGCCATCGCTGACAATCCTGCGACTGCCTACGATTACACCGCCAAGGGCAACCTTGTTGCCGTGATCTCGAACGGCACGGCCATTCTGGGCCTGGGCAATCTGGGGGCGCTGGCGTCCAAACCGGTGATGGAAGGCAAGGCGGTTCTTTTCAAGCGGTTTGCGGATGTGGATTCAATCGACCTTGAAGTCGATACCGACGACGCGGACGCATTCATCAATGCGGTGCGCTATCTGGGACCATCCTTTGGCGGCATCAACCTTGAAGACATCAAGGCGCCTGAGTGCTTCATGGTGGAAGAGCGCCTGCGCGAACTCATGGACATTCCCGTGTTCCATGATGACCAGCACGGCACTGCCATCATTGCAGCTGCGGGTCTCATCAATGCCTGTCATCTGACAGGCCGCAAATTTGAAGACATGAAACTCGTGGTCAACGGCGCAGGCTCGGCGGGCATTGCCTGCCTTGAGCTCGTCAAAGCCATGGGCGTCAAAACTGAAAACGCGCTTTTGTGCGACACCAAGGGTGTGATCTATCAGGGCCGCCAGGAGGGCATGAACCAGTGGAAGTCAGCGCACGCTGCCCCCACCGACAAACGCACGCTTGAAGAAGCGATGGACGGCGCGGATGCGTTCTTTGGCGTGTCCGTCAAAGGCGCGCTGACACCGGACATGGTTGCCTCCATGGCCCCCAGCCCGATCATTTTTGCCATGGCCAATCCGGACCCGGAGATTACACCGGAAGAAGCTCATGAAGTGCGTGATGACGTCATCATGGCGACAGGCCGCTCGGACTACCCCAATCAGGTGAACAACGTTCTTGGGTTCCCCTACATCTTCCGCGGTGCACTGGATGTGCGGGCATCCACCATCAATGACGCCATGAAGATTGCAGCTGCTGAAGCGCTGGCCACCCTGGCGCGCGAAGACGTGCCGGACGAAGTGGCTGCGGCCTATCACGGCATGCGGCCTCGTTACGGCAAGGATTACATCATTCCCGTGCCGTTTGATCCGCGCCTCATCACGACGGTGCCGACAGCGGTTGCAAAAGCCGCGATGGAATCCGGTGTTGCCCAGCGTCCGATCATCGATATGGAAAGCTATATCCATGAGCTGACTGTGCGCCTTGACCCGACGGCGGCGTCGCTTGGCTTTATCGTCGAGCGTGTGCGCCGCGAACCAAAGCGCGTTGTCTTTGCGGAAGGCGAAGAAAGCAAGGTCGTGCGGGCAGCCATCGCGTTCCGCGACCAGGGACTGGGTACACCCATTCTACTGGGCCGCGAGGAAATCATCCGTGGACAGATGAAAGATGTCGGGCTTGAAGACGAGACGGGCATCGAGATCATCAACCAGCGCACGTCTGATGCGGCACCTGACTATGCGGACGCGCTTTATGACAAGCTGCAGCGGCGTGGCTACCTCGCGCGTGACTGTACGCGCATGGTGTTCAACGACCGCAACATCTTTGCAGCGTCCATGGTCTCTGCCGGCGATGCGGATGCCTTGATTACCGGTGTGACACGCTCCTACTCCGTTGCGCTTGGTGACGTACGTCGTGTCATTGACGATGCGCCAGGCAAGCGCGCCATGGGCATGTCCATGGTGGTTGCGCGCGGGCGCACGGTACTGGTGGCGGACACCAATGTGCATGACATGCCGACAGCTCAAGAACTCGCCGACATTGCCATCGAGAGTGCGGATGTTGCCCGCCGTCTTGGCTATGAGCCGCGCGTGGCCCTGCTGGCCTATTCCACATTCGGTCACCCGATGGGCGAGCGCTCCGAGCGTGTACGCGAAGCAGTGGAGATCCTGGATCAGAAGCAGCGTGACTTTGAGTATGACGGTGAAATGTCTGCGGACGTGGCGCTTAACCGCGACGCCATGAGCATGTATCCGTTCTGCCGGCTGACCGAACCTGCAAATGTGCTGGTGATGCCGGCCATCCACTCGGCATCGATTTCCACAAAAATGCTGTCGGAGCTGGGCGGCGCGTCGATCATCGGGCCACTGCTGGTGGGACTTGAAAAGTCCGTGCAGATTGCACCCATGGGGGCTGCGGTTTCAGATCTGGTGAACCTTGCAGCAATCGCCGCTTACGGCCTGGATACTTAATTAAAACGGCAATCTCCGTACGAGGCGGATGAGCACCCTCAAGTCCGGTCGATTGAAGGCCACCGGGGTGCGACTACGGGCAAAAAATGTCTGGTGCGAGACGCGACGGGTGGCGCGATCTTTCAATATCTGTGCGGCCTAAGCGGGCACCCTATCGGGACCATTGTTCTTAGGAGCACCCGATGCACAGCCCCTCTCGCCGTCTTGACCGCACCACCGCGCTCTTTCTCGGTCTTCATATCGTCATCATGTTTGCAGGGTTTTCCATCCTTGGACCTGCATTCGATTTTCCCGAGGTGTTGCGATACCCCGCAGCTGAACGCTTTGCTCTGTTCTCAGCCAATTCGGACGTGATCCGCCCGACCTATTGGGCACTCACCATGACCGGGCTGACACAAATCCTGCTTTCGGTGCTTCTGCATCAACTGCTTCAGCCGCATGCCCCAACCCGGGCTCTTCTCCTGCTTGTATTCGGCACTCTGGCCGGGCTCTGTCAGGCTTTGGGTTTTGGACGATGGGTCATTCTTATTCCGTGGCTGGTTTCTGAGGCAGCGGACCCGGACAAAGCCGCAATGGCCGCCATGTTGGAGGGGGCCTTCAACCACTATGCGGGCATGTTGGTGGGAGAGCACATTGCCAATTTATGCTGGGCGGTCTGGCTTGCGGCCACCAGCCTCATCCTCCGCAAAATGCCCGGTCTAAGCGCTGGATTCGGGTGGTGTGGTCTGGTGCTTTCTGCCTTGATGCTGCTGCTTGCCGGAGAGCAAATTGGCGTATCCGGAGACGTGCTTGATGTGCTGGTGGCATTTGGCTTCCCGCTGCTGGGAGCCTGGCATATTCTACTGGCAATCATGCTGTGGCGCCGAAACGATGCCGCCAGCTTTCCAGGGATGGGTGCGTACGTGGCCAGCATCGGCGTCCTGCTTTTTGCGGGCATGACGGTGCCGGCCATTCTATAACCACTTTGGGGAAACGACATTATTGAACAGGCCGGGGTCAGCATGGGCTGATGGCTAGTTTTACACATACGGGCCTTGTAAGCCTTTTGATCGGGGTTCTTGAACACCAGATGCCGGATCTTGTGGTTGATCTGGTGAGGCCAGATCCCTTTGACCGAGCGACTTTAGATGATGATCTGAAACGGCGGCTGATCCAGCGCGCTGTACATGAACAGGGGACCGGTCTGTTGCTGGACGTTGGGCAACACCTGGGCCTGGCGGATGAAACACCCACCCTGGCAATCCTGAGGCAACCTCAGCAGGCAGCAACACTGGCAGACAAGTGGATGCGGATGGAGCGCTACTACCACCATGCGCACCGCACACGGATTGTCTGTGAGGGGAGCGCTGCATGGAATTGTACGCGCGAGAGTGAGAGCGCCAAGGCGCCTACGACCGTCGGAGAAAACTGCCTTATCGCTGGTGTGCTTGTCGGCCTTGCGGGTTTGATCGGCCTGCAGGAAGTATGCTTGGAAGTGGATGGAAAGACCCACAAGCCCGAGACGCTTCGCCAGTTGAACCTGCCAAGCAACCAAGCTCTTTCGCATTTCCGAATCTGCTGGAGCAGCAGCAGGTATCGTGTGCAACCGCCTCAGGATGCGGCCATCACTGTTCCATTCAGTGACCGCCTGACTGATGTGCTGGCTGCTGACATTGGGCGCAGCTGGAAAGTCGCTGACGCCGCGCACTGCATGGCACTGTCGCCGCGTACCTTGCAACGGCGACTCTTGGCGGAGCACCGGACATTCTCGACCGTGCTCCGGCGGGCGCGTATTCGTGTGGCGACCCGTCACCTTACGCATACTGAAATAGGGTTAGCAGAAATCGGATACTGTTGTGGCTACGCGGACCAGGCTCACTTCCAGCGGGATTTCCTGCGCTCTGCGAATGTAACGCCCCAAGCGTTCCGGCATATGTCGCAGACAACTACCGGCTGACGCGCAATGACTGGCGAGTGGCGAGTGGCGAGTGGCTAGTGGCGAGTGGCTATTTTCCCTCAACCTCGCGACGCAAGGCTTCATTCATTCTCTCGTAGCCTTCGGTCAGAACCGGCACCGGCAAATCGGCAAAGCCAATGAACAGACCACTGAAAACCTCTGTATGTGACAGATGGGTATTGCCATCTTCACGCTGCTCAAGATCGAAGCGATGTTCCCCGGCAAAGATGCCGTTGATCCCACCACCCCAGGCCAAAGACTGACAGGGCTCTGCCTCGAGCAACCGGACGTGTGGGACATCCACCACCACGCCATCCGGGCGCGAAACACGCACCTCCAGACCTTCTCCGACAACGCCGCTGCCCGCGACACGTACGTGATAGGGATTCCAAAGCGCGTAGTTCCCAAAGTCCGCCAGCGTTGCATAGACCGTGCATGGCGGCGCATCGATATCAATGCTTGTATCGATTTCCTTCAGCGTGGTGCACGCAGTCAACAGGCAGGTAAATGATATGGAAGTGATGCATAAGCGGGGGGACATGGCAGCTCCAGACGGCTCGATCAGACACAGGGGGGTTACGCCCTCAGACTGCCTGTTGCTGCTCGTTGACTATTGAAGCATTACGCCAATTGTGGTCCGCAGGTAGGGAGTATCACCGGGGTTATGCCTGTCTAGAGACTGGCCGATTTGCTGGTCTGGCTGTCGTCGGCTGGCAGACCGTCGTTGCGCATGTCGCCCTTGCCGAACTTGTCGCGGTAGCGGTCGCTGATCTGGTTGGCTGGGAACACAATGAGCACGTCGGTTGTACCGAACTGCTCATCAACCACCGCGCCGTCGCCGATGGTGGCACCGGCCCGCAGATAACCCTTGATGAGGGGCGGCAGGGCACGCAGGCCTTTTCTGGCTTCCACGTCGTCCTTGGGCATGCGGTTCATATCGACAAACAGTTCGTCGCGTGCACGCACGGGCGGGGTGGTTTCCACATCGCCGCGGCAATAGTGGTGCATGAAGGACAGGGGCAGCGCCAGCTCGTCCGGGTTGGTGCCCTCAAGACTTGCGCAGCCAAACATGATGTCGAGTTCGTAGTGCACCAGATAGCTGATGATGGCATGCCACATCAGCTCAAGCGTCGGCCGCGAGCGGTGGTCGATGTGCACGCACGACCGGCCAAGTTCCAAGAAGCGGGTGTCGGGTCCCGCAGCGGTAACCCATGGCTCAATGTCGAATTCATTGGCGGTGTAAAACCCGCCATTTGCCTCGGCCACTTCCTGGCGCATCAGCCGATAGGTGCCGACGATGGCATCTTCGGGAACGCCACGGCCTGAGTAGTCCTCGGGGATGCGGGAGTGGTCGATCACCAGCAGGTGGTCTGCAAAGGCATCGAAGTGATCAAAGTCGCGGCGCTCTGCGGCCATGCGCGGGCTCGCCTGAGCGGACATCTCTTCATAGAAGACCTTGTAGCGCAGGCGCTGGGCAGCGCGGACTTCAGCTTCTGTTTCCGCGACGCGCACTTCCAGAGATTTACGGCGAGCCAGGGGACGCGGCGGCGGGCCATATTTGCCCGAGTAGCGCGCAGCGCGGTTGACGGGCTTGCCGGAGAGTTTGGCAAGAGCCGGATTCTGGGAAGGTCTCATGTGGCGGGGTTCAAAGCCCCAGAAGACACGACGTGTCTTGGGCGTACGCGCATGCTGGGACATACCAAGGTGATGGCCATAGCGGCTGCGGGCAACAAAGCCACGGGTCAACCGCAGCAAGCTGCGCGTGCGCATGCGTCGGCGGCGGGTATAGCGGGAGCGCAGGGCTTTGACGGCACCAAATCCTCGGCGCAGTCCGGCCACGGCAAGCTGCTTGAACAAACCCGGTACTCCCTGTTGCGCCCGGAGGTGATTATTCCCGCCCGGTGCTGCTCTCTGCTTGTCAGCAGAATTCGGGCCGTTGTCCAGCCCTATTAGCCTGTGCGCGCACACGGCAACGACACCAAAACATTCAATATCTGAAGCCGGTGATGGCATTGCCACGTCAATGTGACGCCACGGTGTCACTCTGACAGGCGCGATTGCCGGTCAAAATCGACCCCACAATTCTATCACCGTTGGCTCCGAGGGCCTAACAGATTGAATTTATTGTCAGTTTTCTTGGGATTTCCGCCGGCTACGGGTAAAGGGTTGCGGGCGTCAAAGAGGCGCAAAAGCGCTGTCAGCCGGCTTTTGGCAGGCTCTCGTCTGCGGTGACGTCCACCGCCTCGAGGTTGATCAGGATATCGCGAAGGGCTTCAGGCTCGACAGGTTTGGAGAGGTAGTCGTCCATTCCGGCATCCAGACACATCTGACGGTCTTCTGAATAGGCGTTTGCCGTAAGCGCCACTACATGCACGCCATGGCCATGATCGCGCAGGGCACGGGTCGCTTCGACGCCATCCATCTCCGGCATATGCATGTCCATGAGAACAATGTCGAACCGGGCCTGGGTGTTGAGGGCCTCAACTGCTTCCCGCCCATTGAGGACGCGGATGACTTCATGGCCGTCGCGTTCAAGAACACTCACCGTCAGCAATGCGTTGACGTCATTGTCTTCCGCCAACAGCACCCGGCGGCCGGTCGGCTCACCGCTGCCGGCAGAGCCATCGGGAACCAGTATGTCGGGGTCTTCATCGCCTGTGAGGTGTGACGCAGTGTGCTCGCCAGCGCCATCACTAAGGCTTGCGTCATCACGGATGACAGCAATCAGTGTCTGACGGCGCGCAGGCAACAGAACATATCCGTCTACCGAGAAGTCGGCCCGCGTCGTCACGGCCAAAGCCTGCGCCCGATCGCCCGCCAGAGAAGCGGCAAGGATGCGCAGGTTGGGATTGGCGCCGCGCAACGTCTCAACGCCGTCTTCGGTCAGGAGTGCCGCATCGGCGATCAGAACCTCGGTGTTGGCAATCTGGTCGCGGATCGGGAGCGTGTCCGCAACCATATTCGGCGTGCCGCCGTGCTGGCGGATGACTTCGGCAACAGCTTCCGCCTCGTGGCCTTCAATCGCCACAGTGCAAGTTATGTCTGCGAGGCTCGTGTCATCTCCGAGCGGTTCTGCGTCAGCAATCGGCATGGGAATGGACACCGAGAAAGTGGTGCCACGGCCAGGTGCGCTCTTCAAAGAGATCGTGCCGTTCATGGTGCTGACAAGGCGGCGCGAAATTGCCAGACCAAGCCCGGTGCCGCCGCGGCGCTGGGCAGCAGCCGCCCGCGCCTGCTGGAATTCTTCAAACACGATGCGCTGGTCTTCTTCACCCATACCGATGCCGGTATCGATGACCTGCGCTTCGAGAATGGCCGTCTGGCCATCCGATGACGGGGACTGTCCGCGCCGCAGCACGAGCGTGACGCCGCCCTTGTCGGTGAATTTGATGGCGTTGCCGACGAGATTTGCAAACACCTGATGCAGGCGGCCCTGATCGCCAATGACCTGCATGGGCAAGGTGGGGTCCAGAACCGTGGACAGGCTGATGCCGCGTTGCTGGGCGCGCGGCGCAAGAAGCTCCGCAAGGCCCTGCGCCATCTCCTCTAGGGAGAAGGGATGTTGCTCCAGCTCCAGATGGCCTGCTTCTACTTTTGAAAAATCAAGAATGTCGTCAATCAGGCGGAGCAAGGCACGGCCGGAGCGCCGCACGGCCTGCACATAGTTGGCCTGCTCCGGCGACAGGGTTGTTTCGCTTAGCAATGCCGAGATGCCGATGATGCCGTTCATCGGCGTGCGGATTTCGTGGCTGATGGTGGCAAGGAAGGCGGACTTGCCCTGATTGGCCTGTTCAGCTTCATCGCGGGCCCGGGCGAGGTCGCGTTCGGTGTTCTTGCGCTCGGTGATGTCACGGCCCGCGCACTGAATTTCGACCAGGCGGCCATTGTCGTCGCGGATCGGAAGCTCTTCCCAGCCAATCCACCGCCAGCCGCCTAGCGTCTTGATGCGCTGATCAGTTCGGATGCGGAACTTTTGTGCGCCACCGGCCCCCTGAGCAGCTTCAACCGTTGGCGCCTTGCCGAGGAGGCCTTCGCCGGTGCTGGCATCTACATGGGGGGTGAATGGACGGCCCAGGACCTGTTCGCGCGTCACGCCGAACGTATCGCAAAACACATCGTTGACGAATGTCAGCTGGCCTCTGGTATTGCGCCTGAAGATGATGTCTGCCTGACCAGCCAGAAGCCCGCGCAGCAGGTGCGCTTCGCTGCGCAGGGACACGAGTTCACGATACTCGCCTTCAAGGCCCGTTGCCTTGCGGATCAACGCTTTGGTTCTTTCCCCAAGCGAGCCCAGCCACGCGCGCGCCACAGTCCCACGCCGACCCGGCATGTGCTGGCGTGACGGTGTCTGGCCAGATTTGGAGGGAAGGCCAAAAGGCATAAATCGGCAGCTCCTGAAACCCGCCGCTAAAACGGCGTCCGGACGATCTGCCTAGAATTGTCATGGGCCCCTGAAGATCGCGTTAACTCGGAGCGAAATTCGTAGCAATTCTGCCGTTTTTGCCAAATTGGGTCACTCAACCGGCCTCACGCAGCAACAATGGTCTGCGCGGGCGCCCGGCGGAAACTCAGGGCTTCAGCCAGATGGGCCCGGGTCACGGGACCACCACCTTCAAGATCACAAAGGGTGCGGGCCACACGCAATACGCGCACATATCCGCGCGCGGACAGGCGCATGGACTCCGCTGCCTTGTCCATCAGATCAAGGCCCGCCGTATCCAGTTGAACAACTTTTTCCAACACCCGACCGTCCGCCTGAGCGTTGGTGATGATGTTCTGTCCGTCTGTCAGCTCAGCATATCGCTGTGTCTGGATTTCGCGGGCGGCTTTGACCCGTGCCGCAATGGCAGCGCTTGGTTCACCGGCCACCCCATGGCGCATGTCGGCAGCGGAAACCGGTGGCACGTCAAGCTGGATGTCAATTCGGTCCATCAGCGGGCCTGAGACCCTCGTTTGATAGTCCTGAGCACAGCGCGGCAGGCGCCCGCAGGCCAAGCCGGGCTCACTGGCAAAGCCGCAGCGGCAGGGATTCATGGCAGCGACCAGCTGCACGCGGGCCGGATAGCTCACATGGTGGTTGGCCCGGGCGATGACGGCAGAGCCTGTTTCCAGGGGTTGCCGCAAGGCATCAAGCACCGGGCGGGCAAATTCGGCCAATTCATCGAGAAACAGCACGCCGTTATGGGCCAACGAGACTTCGCCGGGCTTGGCCTTGATGCCACCGCCCACAAGGGCGGCCATGGACGCTGAATGATGCGGTGCCCTAAAAGGCCGATCGGGACTGAGGGCTCCACCTTCCAAAACACCGGCAACGGACGCCACCATGGCGACGTCCAGCATCTCTTTGGGGGTCATGGGCGGCAGAATGCCGGGCAACCGGCTGGCCAGCATCGACTTGCCCGCGCCCGGAGGGCCAACGAACAGCAGATTGTGCGCCCCGGCGGCGGCCACTTCGAGCGCACGCTTGGCGGTTTCCTGGCCCTTGATGTCCGCCATGTCTGGCACCGTGCCCACCTGCGGCGGCGTGCCGGGCCGTGGCACAGGCAGGACCTGAACACCCTTGATGTGATTGACGAACTCAAGAAGCGTTGCGGGCGCAATGATCTCAATGTCCCCGGCCCAGGCCGCTTCCGGCCCGCAGGTCTCGGGACAGACAAGGCCGCGATCAGCTGCATTGGCAGCAATCGCGGCTGGCAAGGCACCAGTGACCGGCGCAATGCTGCCGTCCAGACCAAGCTCGCCGAGCACACACAACCCATCCATGGCGTCCTGCGGGATAACGCCCAGAGCGGTCATCAGGGCAAGGGCGATGGGCAGATCATAATGGCTGCCTTCCTTGGGAAGGTCGGCGGGCGCCAGATTGACGGTGATGCGCTTGGGCGGCAGCGCCAGACCGATGGCGGTGAGAGCGGCGCGTACCCGTTCGCGGCTTTCGGCAACTGCCTTGTCACCCAGGCCCACAACGGTGAAAGCGGGGACGCCAGGCGAAATCTGGACCTGGACACCTACATCTCGTGCCTCAACGCCTTCAAAGGCGACAGTATTGATCCGCGCCACCATCGTCCTGCCCTCGCACCCAGGATTTAAATGCCGAGCTGCCTCGTTGAGACGTCGCCTGCAAATGTTCCGCAAGTCGAGGTCAACTTGACAACCGAGTAGGATTATCCCCAATCCACTTCTGTAAAATGGACCGTAACACGAACATTATAGGAACGCACGTTCTTCTTGATGGGAGTATGTTAACCTTTGGCGTTAACGAATGGAACGAAATTGGGCAGCCTTAAGGGCGTGTCAGACGGTGCCTCAGGCCCGCTTGGCTTCGATGACATCCCAGATCATGGCGGCGATATTGGTGCCGTCGAAGCGTTCGATCTCGCGCAGCCCCGTCGGTGAGGTGACGTTGATTTCGGTCATGTAGTCGCCAATGACATCAATGCCGACAAAGATCAGACCGCGCCGTTTGAGCTCCGGTCCGATGATGGCGCAGATCTCGCGCTCGCGATCTGTCAACTTGGTTGCTTCTGGGCGTCCACCCACATGCATGTTGGAGCGGCTTTCACCGGCAGCCGGGACCCGGTTGATTGCACCGGCAATTTCGCCGTCCACCAGAATGATGCGTTTGTCGCCCGCGCGCACGGCTGGCAGATAGGCCTGCGCGATCAATGGCTCACGGTACATCTGGGTGAACATCTCAAGGAGCGACGCCATGTTCTCGTCGTCCTTTTTGACGCGAAAGACGCCCGCACCGCCATTGCCGTAGAGCGGTTTGAGGATGATATCGCCATGTTCTGCTCGGAAAGCCTTGATATCCTGCTCGTTTGACGAGATCAGGGTCGGTGGCATCACACCGTCAAACTCGGTGACAAACAGCTTTTCCGGTGCGTTGCGGACATGGGTCGGGTCGTTCACCACCAGAGTATGGGGGTGGATGTGATCCAGAATGTGGGTGGCGGTGATGTAGCTCATGTCGAAGGGCGGATCCTGCCGCATGAGCACCACATCGACATCGCGCATGTCAGTGACAACTGAGTTGCCGTGGGTGAAATGATCACCCTGCGTGTCACGCACCTCAAGCGGTCGTGTGTGGGCGAGCACCTTGCCGTCGTGCAGCGACAGGTCACGTGGCAGATAATAAGAAAGCTCATGGCCGCGGGCCTGGGCTTCCAGCGCGAGGCGGAAGGTTGAGTCCCCCTGAATGTCGAAGGCTGCTACCGGGTCCGTCTGAATTGCTACTTTGAGAGTCATATGCCGCCCTGCTCCACCGGTTGTCTTGGGCCGGTTCTTCTGGGGCCGGTTCAAGCCCGGCCAGATTTTGCGTTGTGTTCTGGTTCGGGCGGAATGTCGGGGTGCGGCCCCCCAAGGTCAATGGGCAACGTTGTGCATGCGCTGCCAAACATCGGTTTCGGGACCCGTTGGAAGACTAGTTCAGGCTCATACGCAGTTTGTCGGCGCGGGACTTGGCCTCGCGGGCAATCTGGCCACGGCCCTCTGCCAGCGCCAGCTCGGCGGCGCGCGCATAGGCTTTGCGGGCGGACATCAAACTGCCCGTCTCGCCATCAAGGCTGCCGCGCTCCAGCCACAGCGCCGGATCACGTGGCGCAATGGCGGTCATGCGGGACAGGATGGCGTCGGCCCGGGTGAGATCGCGGGCCTGAGAGGCGCGGGAATAGATATTGTTTTGGAGCCGTAACAAAACGGCGCGCGCTGAGACAGGCGCCAAAGCGCGCTCAAGATCGGCCATGCTCGGGTCGTCCTGATCATCCTCAAGACCCTGAACCCGGGCCAGCAACGAGGTGATGGCGTCCTCGTCCAGCACCTGCCCGCCGGAGAACGGGTCGATCATCACAGGCGGCGGACCACCCTGCACGACGCCATTGAGGCGCACCAGGAAATGACCGGGGAAATTGACGCCGGACACAGCCCAGCCATTGGCGCGCCCGGCATGGATGTAGAGCAGACCCAACGCCACCGGCAGGCCGCGCTTGCGATCAATCACCCGCACCAGATTGGCATTCGCCATGTCGTCATAGGTCACGCGGTCGCCGTCATAGCCAAAGTCACCGGCGATCACGTCTGCCAGAGCCTGTGCCTGCGCGCGGGTGCGGGCGGCCTCGCGCCGTGTGGGATCAGCCGACTGGGCGTCGGGTGTCTCAAGGGCTTTGGCGCGCGCCGCCACGTCGCTGACGATGCGGGCGAGATGGGCGTGATAGGGGTCCAGCACCAGGTCAGGCATGTCGGCAGCGCCAAGGGCCAGCGCTGTGTGCGCCAGGTCCAGGGCATCGTCAGCCGCCTCACCGGCAGCGCGCAGAATGCGATCAAGCTCAGGCGTCATGGATTGCTTTCCCGCAGAGAACTGGTGCCGCCGGGCCTCGACGTCACCACGACGGGTGTATGATAGCGCCCTCATCTGATTGGCGCTAAGTCGCGACTCTCAATGCCGCGATTTTGCGGAGAGAGGGATACCGGGCCGGACGAGGCGGGCTGGCTGTATGCGGGCTCATAATACGGCTCGCGCGCAGGCGCTGAGTAGTAAGAGGGCTGGGTACTGGCGGTTTCGATGGCCGCAGCATCCTCATAGGCCGACATGTCCGTGCGCAGCGGCGGCTGGCCGGTGAGCAGATCCGCTGTTTCATTGCTTTCAGACAGGGTATGGCCCTGCCGATCGCCAGACGGTTGGCGTTCAAATGGCTGTACCGCCGGAGCGCTGGGTGGCCGGGCGTCCGCCATGCGGCGATGATCGTCTACCGTGATGGCGTGCATCACGACGCGTTTGACGCCATTGATGTCGCGCGCATGGGCTGCGACGCGGTCAATCTCGGCGGCGTCCTGACCAATGCCCAGAATGTAGACCGAGCCGTTGGTGACATCGGTTTCGTAGTTGATGTCTGAAATGCTGAAATCCGTCAGCAGCCGGGCTGTCAGCTTGGTGCCGATCCAGCCATCCGCTGGCAGGGCTTCAAAAGTCGAGCGATCGGCAATCTCGACTTCATTGATCACTTCGCGGACGCCGGGCACCGTCCAGGCAATCTTGCCTGCTTCCGCGCGGTCTTCAGGGTGCTGCACAAGGCCTGTCAGCATGACGCGGCCTTCCATGACATTGGTCGTCACATCGGAGAACAGCCCGTTGTCGCTTTTTATCAGCCGGTCCATCAGGCCGAGCTTGATTTCCGTGTCATCCAGCGCCTCGCCGATGGGACGCTCCTGAAAGGCTGCGATGCCAGCGGTCGCTCCGGCACCAACCGCCATGCCGATGGGTGAGCACGCGGCCATGGCCAGCGCTGCACCAATGGCGAAGACGGGGAAGAAGCGGGTCATGTTGATTGACTTGGTCATGAGACATGTCACCTGCAGACAGGAGGCACTGGGTGAGTGCCTCAACCACGGATCACCGCACGCCGACCCGCAAACAGCGAAGTGACATGCGGCAGTGAACCCGCTCGCGATGGCCGCGCGCGGACAAGTGGTTGCCGGATAATGACGTCCCTATTGGATGGCCATCCTTGGCCGAGGTGCCCCAGACTTTTGTCTGTTGTGGCGTGCCCTGCTTTTCTTGAGGGCGGATGTCCCGACTGACCGGCCCCCACCTTCTGTTCGCGAGGTGTTACGGGACCATGTCTTTCAGCAGCATCTTCATGCAACTGATTCGTTTTGGACAAACCCTTCATACCAGATCGCAGCACGGGGGCGAAACGTTAGTTGGAAATCCACGCGTTCTGGATGTGTTGGGGCCATCGGCCCGGTGCCATTGCCACCACGTCAAACCGGATATCGCAGTCGGCCAAACCAGGCCTCCATGACGGCACCCAGCCGGCGGCCGCGGCAAGGCGTTGCTGCTGCCGCGCGGAGACCGAGGCAATGGCCTCGTCAGCACTGGCGCGGGTCTTCACTTCGACGATGACAAGCAACTTGCCCCGTTTGGCAACAAGGTCGATCTCGCCCAGAGGTGTGCGCAACCGCGTGGCAACAATGCGGTATCCCTTGAGCCGCAGCATCCAGGCGGCAAGGGTTTCAGCGCGGCGGCCGCGGGCTTCTGCGGCCTGACGCTTACTGTTCATTCGCCATCTTCATGTCCGGGAGCTTCATCTTCGGTGGCGTCATCCACCGCAGACAACTCCAGCGCGCGGGCATAGGCGCGTTTGCGCGGCATGTTGAGTGCCTTTGCAACCTCTGCCGCTGCGCGGCTGGCGCTTTGGGAGCGCATGGCATCCTTCAGGGCTGCATCAAGCGCGTTGTCGTCGGCCTCCAGCTCTTGCGGAGGCGCAATGACGAGAACCACCTCGCCGCGCGGCGGGCCTTCAGCGGCGTAGTGCTCTGCCAAATCCGGCAGCGTGCCGCGTCGCACCTCCTCAAACCGCTTTGTCAGTTCGCGGGTGACCGCTGCTTCCCGGGGGCCCAGCCCCTCCGCCAGCGCAGCGAGCGTCGGTTCAATACGTTTGGCGGCTTCGAGAATGACAAGCGTTGCCGGCACCGGTGCCAGTTCGGCGATGGTGCGGGCGCGGGCGCCCTGTTTGGCAGGCAAAAAACCCTGAAAAAAGAACCGGTCCGTGGGCAGTCCGGCCACGCACAGGGCGGCGAGAACCGAGGACGGTCCGGGCAATGCGGTCACCGGATGGTCTTCTGCAATGACATCGCGCACCAGCTTGTAGCCGGGGTCTGACACCAAAGGCGTGCCTGCATCGCTGACCAAAAGAATGGCGGCGCCATCCGCAAGGCGGGCCAGAATGCGCGGCCGCATACGCTCCGCATTGTGCTCGTGATAGCTCTCAAGCTTGGCTGAGATGCCATGAATGTTCAGCAGTTTCGCCGTTTCGCGGGTGTCTTCGCACAAAACGAGATCCGCCCCGGCGAGGGCATCAAGCAGCCGCAGGCTGACATCCCGGGCGTTGCCGATGGGGGTCGCAGCAATATGCAGGCCCGGCGCGAGGGGACGCGCCTGCTTTCCTGCCGCATTGTTGCCGGAAGCGGACGATATGTCTTTGTTCGTGGTCATGCTGCCCCATAGGGTACGCGGACAGTGCTGGCAAGAAAGCTGTTATCTGTTAAGTGACGCGTATATAGCTGCATAGCACTGGTTATCGGGGCAGTATGCGATCGGGTGCTGGCCGCCATACATGTGGCGGGTTGGAAGATGTGGGTTTGGAGTATCGGATTTGGTGAATTCAGCGAAACACGTAATGCGCACCGGACTTGTGGGTGCCCTGGCTCTGGTCCTGGTGGCCTGCACCAGCTCCGGCAACCAGCCGACACCACCGCCGCAACGACCCACCACACCGGACGTAGCGATTACCCCGCCGCCGCAGAACCCCGCTGACCGCAATACGAGCGGCTTTTTGAAGCCGCGCCATCTGGATGCCAATGAGCCTGTGCGCGTCGCCATTCTGCTACCGCTCTCCGGCGGCGCGGCCCCTGTCGGCGATGCCATGCTCAACGCCGCGCAGCTGGCGCTGTTTGAGTTTGACAACCCAAATGTGTTGCTGATTCCAAAGGACACGTCCGGTGATCCCGCCAAGGCGGCCCAGGCAACGCGGGAAGCCATCAGCGAGGGCGCCGATATCATTCTGGGGCCGTTGTTTGCGTCCTCCGTGGCGGCTGTTGCGGGTCCTGCCCAATCTGCCGGCGTGCCGGTCATTGCGTTTTCAACGGACCGCAATGTGGCTGGCGGCGGGGTTTACCTGCTGAGCTTCCTGCCGGAAGAAGACATAGAGCGCGTTGTTGATTTTGCGGTGCTTGAAGGCCATCAGCGCTTTGCAGCCATGCTGCCGCAAAGCGAGTACGGCCAGCGGGTGCGCAACCAGTTTGGCCAGGCGGTTATTGCTCGTGGTGCTGAACTGGCGGCAACAGAAAGCTACACCCCCACAACGGACGGCATGCTGGCCCCAGCCGAGCGGCTGGCGAAACTCAAGGACACCTACGACGTTGTGCTATTGCCCGCGGGCGGCACCGAGCTGCAGGGCCTCGCACCGCTTCTGCCCTACTACGATGTTGACCCACGCCAAGTGAAGTTCATTGGCACCGGTCTGTGGGATGACCCTTCTGTGCTGCGTGAACCATCACTGGTTGGTGGCTGGTTTGCAGCGCCTCCGCCTGAAACCCGCAAGGCCTTTCAGGATCGCTACGAGCGCGTGTTCGGGTCGAAGCCACACCGGATTTCAAGTCTGGCCTATGACGCCATGAGCCTGTCGATTGCCTTGTCGGGCGGTCAGCCCGGACAGCGTTACACGGTCAGCGAGCTGACAGCCGAAGACGGCTTTGCCGGAATCGACGGTGTGTTCCGGTTTACGCAGGAAGGCCTCAACGAGCGTGGCCTTGCGGTCATGGAAGTGCGCCCGGGCGGCTTTGTTGTCGTAAGCCCGGCCCCAACGTCCCTCACAGGTGGCCCGGTTTTCTAGACCAGTATCTCGCGCAGGATGGCGTTGAGTACCGGGCGGCCCTTGTTGGTCACCCGCAGGTTATCCCCATGGGCGAGCAGCAATCCTTCGGCTGCAAGGTCTTTGACAGCCTGGCTGTCAATCAGGTCACCCAGAAGTGCTGGAAGCTGCGATTGATGCACGCCGGTCGTTAGCCTTAGACCCATCAAGAGGATTTCCACCGCTCTGTCGGGGTTATCCACATGTTCATCCACAGCCAGGCCGGACCCGGTTTTCTCAACTTCGGTCAGCCACCGCATGGGGTCATCATGGGTCTGGGTTGAGATCCATTTGCCATCGTCCAGCAATCGGCCATGGGCACCGGGACCTGCGGCCGCATAGGGGTCGCCCTGCCAATAGACGAGGTTGTGGCGGCTTTCGTCTCCCGGCCTTGCATGGTTCGACACTTCGTAGGCGCGAAGCCCGGCCGCCTCGCACAATTCCTGAGTCACTTCGTACATGGCTGCGCCCACGTCCTCAGACGGTGTCTCCAGTCGGCCAGCTGCGTGCAACGCCGCAAAGGGTGTGCCTTCCTCGATGGTCAGCTGATAGAGCGACATGTGACCGGCGGTGTAGGCAAGTGCGTCGGTCAATTCGCGCCGCCAGTCATCGATGGTCTGGTGAGGGCGGGCGTAAATGAGGTCAAACGACACGCGCTCAAAAGTGTCACGGGCCAGCGCCACCGCCGTCAGTGCCTCCTGCGCTGTATGCAATCTGCCAAGCGCCTTGAGGCTCGCGTCGTCCATGGCCTGGACGCCCAGCGACACACGATTGACCCCTGCGGTGCGGTAGCCGCGAAAGCGATCCGCTTCGACGCTGGTGGGGTTTGCTTCGAGGGTAATTTCAACGTCGTCAGAAACTGTCCACAGGCTGCCGATCGCATCCAGCAATGACGAGACAGTTGTCACATCCATCAGTGAGGGCGTGCCGCCGCCAAAGAAGATGCTGCTGACCGTCCGCCCAGGCATGCGTTGCGCCATAGTCGTCAGTTCGCGGATCAGGGCCCTGGCATAGCGCGCCTGATCAACGCCCTGTTTTACGTGGCTGTTGAAATCACAATAGGGGCATTTGGCCTGACAGAACGGCCAATGGACGTAGACGCCAAAAGGCTGCTCACCTGACCGTTTCTGGCCTGAACCTGGCTCAGCTCTTGCGGGCAAAGCACGCGTCGATGAGTTGCTCGAAGGCGTGGGCGCGGTGGGAGATTGCATGTTTGGCCGCCGGATCCATCTCACCAAAAGTGATCTTGTGCCCATCGGGCTGGAACACCGGATCATAGCCGAAGCCGCGGGTGCCGCGACCCGGCCAGACAAGCGCGCCTGCGACACTGCCTTCGAAGGTTTCAACGTGGCCGTCGGCCCAGGCCAGTGTGAGTGCGCAGATAAAGCGGGCCTTGCGGTTGCCTTCCGGCCCGCCGTTCTTCTCGCACATCTCTTTTTCGACGCGGGTCATGGCAACGCCGAAGTCCCGGCCCTCACCAGTTTCAGCCCAGCGGGCCGAATAGATGCCGGGCTCGCCGTCAAGGATATCCACCGCAAGCCCGCTATCGTCTGACAGGGCGGGCATGTCTGCCGCCCGTGCAGCGGCAAGCGCCTTGAGTTCCGCGTTGCCCTTGAAGGTCTTTTCCGTTTCTTCCGGCTCGGGCAGGTCAAGTTCTGCCGCGGACACCGTCTCGACACCAAACGGTTCGAGCAGGGCGCGGATCTCCTTGACCTTGCCTTCATTGTGGCTGGCGACAACCAGCTTGCCAGCTGCGAAACGGCGATGCGGCATGGGTCAGGCCACCGTCTGCTTCTGCATTTCCACCAGATCGCGGATCGAGGCCTTGGCCAGACCCATCAGCTCATTGAACTGTGTCTCGGTGAAGGGATCGCCTTCGGCTGTGCCCTGAATTTCGACAATGCCGCCGGAGCCGGTCATCACGAAATTGGCGTCGGTGTCGGCTGTTGAATCTTCAGCGTAATCAAGATCAGACACGCCCGTGCCCTGATAGATGCCACAGGAGATGGCGGCCACGTGATCTTTCAAGGGGATTTCCTTGATCATCTCGCGCTCTTTCATCCAGCTGAAGCACTGGTGCAGGGCAACCCATGCGCCGGTGATGGAGGCTGTGCGGGTGCCGCCATCGGCCTGAATGACGTCGCAATCGACCGACACCTGGCGTTCGCCCATGGCTTCAAGGTCAACCACCGCGCGCAAAGAGCGGCCGATGAGACGCTGGATTTCCTGAGTGCGGCCGGACTGCTTGCCAGCAGAGGCTTCGCGGCGCATGCGATCGCCCGTCGCGCGGGGCAGCATGCCGTATTCAGCTGTGACCCAGCCGCGGCCCGAATTGCGCAGGAAAGGCGGCACACGCTCTTCAAGGCTGGCGGTCACCAGCACATGGGTGTCGCCAAAGCGCACAAGGCAGGAGCCTTCCGCGTGCTTGGAGAAGCCCGGCTCGAAGGATACGGAACGCATTTGATCGGGACGGCGGCCTGACGGGCGCATGGGAACTCCAGTGCTTATATGAAAAGACGTGTAGGCTGGCGCTTGATCGGCCAGCAAAGTTGGCCACTTCCTATCGTTCGCACCGCCTGTGGGCAAGCAGGGAATGAGAGGCGCGCGAAATTGACGGAATGCGGCGGCATTCCTAGATTTGACGAGAGATAGGTCATTTTGCGGGCCTGGCCGCCCGCACCCTTGGGAGACGACACAGCTTTATGTCTGACTTTACGTCCGACGGACCCAACGCGCTGCTCGAACTCAATCAACGCTCGCGGGATGTGTTCCGCCAGCTTGTGGAGACCTATCTGGAAACAGGCGGGCCTGTGGGCTCGCGCACCCTGTCCAAGACCGGACTGGTGAATGGCGCGTCCCTGTCGCCTGCCTCCATTCGCAATGTCATGGCGGATCTTGAGGATCTGGGCCTGCTCTCCTCCCCGCATACCTCCGCTGGTCGCATGCCGACCGAGGCCGGGCTGCGGCTTTTTGTGGATGCGCTGCTGCAGGTGGGCGATCTCAGCGATGACGAACGCGCCGGTATTGAAGCCCAGATGACAGGCTCCAATCAGGCGGTGGATGACGCGCTGGCGCAGGTCTCCCAGACGCTCTCGGGCCTGTCCCAGTGTGCGGGACTTGTGGTGGCGCCCAAGCGCGAGGCGCGGCTCAAGCAGCTTGAGTTTGTGCCGGTGGCGCCGGGGCAGACCCTTGCGGTGATCGTTTTTGAAGACGGGCTGGTGGAAAACCGGATCATTGATACGCCGGTGGATATGCCGGCCTCATCACTCACCATGGCCTCCAACTATCTCAATGCGCGCCTCAAAGGCCGCAGCTTTGGCGATGCCCAGCGGCAGGTCCGGCAGGAAATCTCCGCCCGCAAGGCCGAGCTTGATGCCCTGACCGCCCAGGTGGTTGAAGCAGGTCTGGCGGTGTGGTCCGGCACGGACTCGGTCACCGGCACCGCTGAACGATCGCTGATCGTGCGCGGACGCGGCAATCTGCTGGAAGACGTGCAGGCGCTGGATGATCTCGAGCGTGTGCGAAAGCTGTTTGATGATCTGGAGACCAAGGAAGAGCTGCTGGAGCTTTTGACCATGGCGGAAGATGCCGACGGGGTTCGGATCTTCATCGGCTCGGAAACCAAGCTGTTTTCGCTGTCGGGCTCTTCGGTCATCGTCTCGCCTTACACAAATGCGGATAACGAGATTGTCGGCGTGCTGGGCGTGGTCGGTCCCACGCGGCTCAATTATGCCCGGGTCATCCCCATGGTGGACTATACCGCCCGGCTGGTGACCCAGCTTGTGAGCTAGGGGCAGATGGGGGCTTCACAGATTGCCTCCGTGCCCCTAGATAGCTGCCATAATCGTTTTTTCGGGATGGTTCACACGGGCGGCTGCTTGGCTTACAAGCGCCCCAGCATCCCGGCATTCCACCCCGTATTCCAGATGGTGACGTTCTGATGAGTGACCCCAAAGACCCGCAAGACCCCCAGAACATGCCCGAAAGTGACGGCGCGCCGGAAACACCGGCTGACGAGGCTGCCGCTGCGCAGGATGCTGCAGGCGACACGCCATGGGCGGAAGGTGGCGAGCCCACATCCAAGGAAGCGCTGGAAGCAGCGGCTGATGCCCTGCTGTCGCCCGAAGCCCAGATTGCCGAGCTTGAGTCCCAGGTGAATGACCTGCGCGACCGCTTGCTGCGCGCCGTGGCGGACGCTGAAAATACCCGCAAGCGCGCCGAGCGCGACAAGCAGGACGCCAGCAAATACGCCATGACGAGTTTTGCCCGCGATATCCTGAGCGTCGGCGACAATATGCGCCGGGCCATCGACACCCTGTCTGAGGAAGATCGCCAGGGCGCGCCCGAGCCGGTCCGCAACCTCATCGAAGGCGTGGAAATGACCGAGAGGGAATTTCTGTCCGTGATGGAGCGCCACGGCGTCAAAGCCATCAATCCGCATGGGGAGAAGTTTGACCCCAATCTGCATCAGGCGATGTTTGAAGCCCCCGACCCCACCCGTCCGGCGGGCACCGTCATGGAAGTGGTCGCGACCGGCTATGTGATCGGCGATCGTCTGCTGCGCCCGGCCATGGTCGGCATCTCCAAGGGCGGCCCTGCCGTCGCCCCGCAACCCGCAGCAGAAGCTGCACCGGAAGCCCCTGCCGACCCGGCGCCTGAGTCAGCGGACCCGGAAAAGCCAACACCGGGCTCAAAGATCGACACCAAAGCGTAAGGCTCTCGGCCTTTCACGACACGCAAAAGGCCAGCTTCGCAGCTGGCCTTTTTTGTGTCCTCACATGCGCGGCTAAAGCACCCGCAGGCTGTCACTTTTGTTCACCAACTGGATGTTGCGAAAATCCGCTGTGCCGGGAATACGCTGGAACAGGCTGTTGGCAATGAACCACACGCGAACAATCCGTTCGGGCGGTGCGCCCATATACTGCTCATAATCCGTATACAGATTACGTTTTTCGCTGAGCCATTTTTTCAAGTCGCCCTCTCCGGAGCGAACCACAACGTGGAACTCGCGATCTTTCCACGTCGGCAAGGGGCACCAATAGGCTTTGCCTATCGGCAAATCGTTACTCCAGTAATACGTAATGTCGCGGCCGTTTTCGAACTCGACGGCGATGGAAATGTAGTCATGGCTGGCCGCGGTATCCTCCGGCAGGGCGGAGGGGATCGCGTCTACTTTCCAGTCCCATGAAATCTGCGTGTCCGGCGTCAGCTCGAACGGGGTTTCCTTTTGCAGGATGCCGACATTCTTGTCGGTATGGCAGTGGATGCAGGCGTGGTCGTCTGAACTGCCATTGGTGCCAGATTGCTCCGTATAGATATCATTCTGGCCCAGGAACCACAGATGGTTCCAGCCGGCCGGCGGCGTGTTCGGTTTTTCAAGGCGATCCTGCTCCCCTGACACCAAGCCGTTCACGTCACCCGCTTGTGCCATGGCCGCAAGTCCATCCGCTGCCAAGCCGCGCCACCGAATGGCCAGCACGGTGAATTCGCCGTCAGCGCCCTCATAGGCATTGAGGTCGGGCATCATGCGGCCGGTCTTTTCAGAGAACTGCCCGGGGAACTGTCCGCCAAGATAAAGGCGGCCACCCGTCGCGCCCGTGTCCGACGCGGTCACCGTCATGCTCTCGCGGGTGCCGTTGAAGACCTCGCCTGTTTCCCCGACCCGGCCCCAGACCTGAAACTGCGGGCCGACCCAGATGTCCAGGCCCCGGCTCAGCCACAGCCGCCCGACCGACAGCAACGTCACCTCGTCGCCGTCTTCCAGCACAATGTCCGTTGATGTCCACGGCATCCGCGAAGGCGGCAGATCAATGAAGGCTGCTTCGGCAATATGTTCCGCTGCGGCATCAATCAGCGGCTGCGCCTGGGCGCGAAAGTCGTCGCCGGACATGGGCGCGTCGGCCTTGCCGTGTTTGCTGACATAGCGCCAGCGTTTGAAAGCCACACCGATATCGTGCGCTGCACCCATCTCTTGTCCCCTCTTGCCGCCATGGATCCCCCGGTCAAGCCGGAGGATGGCGGGGATACTTTGGTGAGCCCCAGGACAGGGCCCACGCTGCGGGTCACCACCAACAGACCAATTTCGCCATTGTCCGGTTTAACCGGACAATCCACGCGGCGTTGCGGTGACCCACCGCCCGCTGTTGTTGCGACGAGCTTAGACCAGCACCGTGCTGCATGCACCAAAACAGAGGGCTGTCAGGGCTTTGTCACCCGCCGCAGCGTGAGGTTGATGCGGCCGCCATCCTTGAGCAGCGTTGAGGTGCTGGGGAAGACCCGATCAATGCCGTGATAGGCGAGGCGGTTGTCGCCGCCGATGAGGAGGACGTCGCCGGAGTGGAGCTTGAAGCTCTGGGTCTTGCCTTTGCGTTCCAGCCCGCCGAGGCGGAAGGTGGCGGTGTCGCCCAGCGAGACGGAGAGGACGGGGGCGTCCAGTGCCTCCTCGTCTTCGTCTCGGTGCAGGCCCATGCGGGCTTTGTCAGCATAGAAATTGACCAGGCAGCATTCGGGCGGGGCCGGATAGCCGGTGACCTCGTCCCACAGGTCCAGCAGCATCTGGGGGATGGCAGGCCATGGATCGCCGGTTTCGGGGTGATTTGGCTGGTAGCGATAACCTGAGCGGTCCGAGACCCAGCCCAGGGGGCCGCAATTGGTCATGCGGACGGTCCACGGCTTGCCGGTGCGCGGCATGGTGGGGGTATAAAGCGGGGCTTTGCTTGAGATTTTGCGGATTTCGCCCAGCAGGGTTGTCTGTGAGGCTGTGTCCAAGGCGCCGGACAGCAGCGTGACCCCGGACGCAATCTCCAGCTTTTGGCTGGAAATCGGGACTTTTGCCGCCTGGTGCTCTGACGCTGGGGCCATTGGCTGAATCACACTCTTTCGCTGGAAAACTGTCGCAGGCCTGTTGCAGTGCACCCTGCCGCTACTTATATACCGCTCTGAAGTTGCGGGTCTTTTTGGACACGCTTTTTTGTAGGTTCAACACGAGGGGACCTGCAGGGCCTGACGTTTGCCGTTTAGGCGCGTATAGGTCCCGCAACACGGATGCAGTTCGGTGCTTGAAGAGTAAGGCCGCAGCATTCCTGGTCCGCCTAAAAGTAACGTGGAGACGAAGTAAATGGCGAAAGTCATCGGCATTGACCTTGGCACGACAAATTCGTGCATTGCGGTCATGGACGGGTCCAACCCGAAAGTTATTGAGAATTCAGAAGGCGCACGCACGACGCCTTCCATGGTGGCCTTTACGGCTGAAGGCGAACGCCTGACAGGCCAGCCGGCCAAGCGCCAGGCTGTCACCAACCCTGAAAACACGCTTTTTGCGATCAAGCGCCTCATCGGCCGCCGCATCAACGACCCGACGGTCAAAAAGGACAAGGGCATGGTGCCCTACTCCATCGTCGAGGCGGACAATGGCGCGGCCTGGGTAGAAGCCCATGGCGAGAAGTATTCTCCCCAGCAGGTCTCGGCTTTCATTCTGCAAAAGATGAAAGAGACCGCTGAGAGCTATCTTGGCGAAACAGTTGAGCAGGCCGTGATCACGGTTCCTGCCTACTTTGACGACGCCCAGCGTCAGGCCACCAAGGATGCCGGCAAGATTGCCGGCCTTGAAGTGCTGCGCATCATCAACGAGCCCACCGCGGCCGCCCTCGCCTATGGCCTGGACAAATCCGACGGTCAGACCATCGCGGTCTATGACCTTGGTGGTGGTACGTTTGACGTGTCGATCCTCGAGATCGGCGACGGCGTGTTTGAAGTGAAGTCCACCAATGGTGACACCTTCCTTGGTGGTGAAGACTTCGACATGATTCTGGTCGATTTCCTGGCTGAAGAGTTCAAGAAGGAAAACGGCATTGACCTCAAGGGCGACAAGCTTGCCCTGCAGCGTCTGAAAGAAGCCGCTGAAAAAGCCAAGATCGAGCTGTCCTCCGCAACGCAGACGGAAGTGAACCTGCCGTTCATCACCGCTGACGCGTCCGGTCCCAAGCACCTGACCATGAAGCTGACCCGCGCCAAGCTGGAACAGCTGGTGGACAAGCTGGTTCAGCGCACGGTTGACCCGTGCAAGAAGGCGCTGGAAGACGCAGGCCTCAAGGCATCAGACATCGACGAAGTTGTTCTGGTCGGCGGCATGACACGTATGCCGAAGATCCAGGAAGTTGTGCAGAAGTTCTTTGGCAAGGAGCCGCATAAGGGTGTGAACCCGGATGAGGTTGTGGCCATGGGCGCCGCCATTCAGGCCGGCGTTCTGCAGGGCGACGTCAAGGACGTGCTGC
Source organism: Pyruvatibacter sp. HU-CL02332 (assembly GCF_040362765.1). Classification (NCBI taxonomy): domain Bacteria; kingdom Pseudomonadati; phylum Pseudomonadota; class Alphaproteobacteria; order Hyphomicrobiales; family Parvibaculaceae; genus Pyruvatibacter; species Pyruvatibacter sp. HU-CL02332. The sequence continues at coordinate 1,603,536 of NZ_BAABWK010000001.1, read as the reverse complement.
TTCTGGACGTGACACCGCTGTCGCTGGGCATTGAAACGCTGGGTGGTGTGTTCACACGCCTCATCGAGCGCAACACGACGATCCCCACCAAGAAGGCTCAGACCTTCTCGACCGCCGAGGACAATCAGAACGCGGTGACCATCCGCGTGTTCCAGGGCGAGCGCGAAATGGCGGCGGACAACAAGATCCTCGGTCAGTTTGACCTTGTGGGCATTCCGCCCGCACCGCGCGGCGTGCCGCAGGTGGAAGTGGCGTTCGATATTGATGCCAACGGCATCGTCAACGTGACCGCCAAGGACAAGGCGACCGGCAAGGAACAGGCGATCCGCATTCAGGCATCGTCCGGTCTGTCAGACGCTGACATTGACGCGATGGTCAAGGATGCTGAAAGCCACGCTGAAGACGACAAGAAGCGTCGTGAAACAGTCGAAGCGCGCAATGGCGCTGAGGCTCTGGTTCACTCCACTGAAAAAGCGCTGGAAGAAAACGGCGACAAGGTGGATGCGGAAACCAAGGGTGCCATTGAGGCAGCCATCGCCGAGGTTAAAACCGCTCTTGAGGCAGAAGATCCTGATCCCGAACTGATCAAGACCAAGTCTGAAGAGCTGGGTCAGGCATCGATGAAGCTGGGCGAAGCCATGTATGCGGCAAGCCAGGCGGAACAGGCCAGCCAGGACGCAGCCGCAGACGCTGCCTCTGAAGCTGCCGACAATCCGGCTGGTGATGATGTGGTTGACGCTGACTTCACCGAAGTCGATGACAACGCTGGCGATGACGCCAACAAGAAGGACGGCGCGGCTTAACACGCTGGCCGGTCTACCCTGATACGCCCCGGTGGTGCGGTGATCCGCAGTGCCGGGGCCTTCAGGTGGAGACTTCGCAAGTGTTCCGCCTACGGAATATCACGCCATGTCAAAGCGCGACTTTTACGAAATTCTGGGTGTGCCTCGCGACGCAGATGATGCGGCGCTGAAGTCGGCTTTTCGCAAGCAGGCCAAAAAATATCACCCGGACCAGAACCAGGACAATCCTGACGCGGAAGCCAAGTTCAAGGAATTGAACGAAGCCTATGACGCCCTCAAGGACCCGCAGAGCCGGGCAGCCTATGACCGCTTTGGCCATCAGGCGTTTGAGCATGGCAGCCCGGGTGGTCCTGGTGGACAGGGCGGCCCTGGTTTCGGGCAGGACTTTGCGTCCTCCATGTCCGACATCTTTGATGATCTGTTCGGCGAGTTTGTCGGCGGGCAGCGCGGTGGCGGCGGCGGCCGTCGTGGTGGCGGGCGCACACGCGGTGCGGACCTGCGCTACAACATGGAAATCAGCCTCGACGAGGCAAATGAAGGCAAGACGGCACAGATCAAAGTGCCGACGGCTGTCTCGTGTGAGACATGCTCCGGGTCCGGTGCAAAGCCTGGCACATCGCCTTCCACCTGCGGCATGTGTCATGGCGCGGGCAAAGTACGTGCGTCACAGGGCTTCTTCACCGTTGAACGCACCTGCCCCACCTGTGGTGGTCGTGGCGAAGTTATTCAGGACCCGTGCGATACCTGCAATGGCGCCGGGCGCACGGAAAAAGAGCGCACACTTCAGGTCAACATTCCGTCCGGCGTTGAAGATGGCACGCGCATTCGCCTCTCCAACGAAGGCGAAGCGGGCGGCCGCGGTGGACCTCCCGGTGATCTTTACATCTTCCTGTCAATCAAGCCGCATCAGTTCTTCCAGCGCGATGGCGCGGACCTGTTCTGTCGCGTTCCCATCTCCATGCCGACAGCGGCGCTGGGTGGGGAGATTGAAGTACCGTCCCTCAAGGGCGCGCGGGTAAAGGTCAAGGTTCCCGAAGGCACCCAGAGCGGCAAACAGTTCCGGCTCAAGGGCAAGGGCATGCCGGTGCTGCGGTCATCGCAGCATGGCGACCTGTACATTCAGGTGAATGTGGAAACACCCATGAACCTCACAAAGAAGCAGAAGAAGCTGCTGGAAGAGTTTCAGGGTGAATCGACGGACAAGACCAGCCCGGAGTCAGAAGGCTTCTTTTCGCGGGTGAAAGAGTTCTTGAACGGTGCCGCCAGCTAGCTGGCGCGCCGCAGATCTGCAAGCACCGGTGCCGTTTCGACGATGACTTCTTCGGGCAGAAGAAGCTCAATGGTCGTGCCTTCGCCCAATGCGCTTGAGATGATCAAGGACCCGCCATGTGCCTGTGCAATGGCACGTGAAAGGGGCAGGCCAAGACCTGCACCATGGTGCTCACGCCGAAAGGCATTCTCGACTTCCGCAAAGCCCTGATCCAGACGTTTGACCGTCTGCGGGTCCATTCCCTCGCCCGTGTCGGTGACAGAGAATCCTATTTCCCCGGTCGGTGCCTTGAATGCGGTGACATTGATCTGTCCGGTCCGCGGTGTGTGGCGAATTGAGTTGGCAATCAGGTTGATTAACACCTGACGGATCATCCGTCGGTCAACATTCACGGATATGTCCGCTGCCGCCAAGCTGACCTGATTGAGGTGCACCCCGGCTTCGGCGGCCTGGTCCTGCAACATTTTGCAGGCGCTGTGGGCCACTTCACGCATGGTGCAGATTTCGTGTTGGGGCGTCATGTCCCCTGACTCGATCCGGGTCAGGTCGAGCAGATCATTTATGAGCTCAAGCAGATGCTGTCCGGATTCATGAATGGTGGAGACGTATTCTTCATATTGTTTGTCACCCAAAGGCCCGCAGACCTGATGCTGCATCAACTCCGAAAAACCCATGATCGCGTTCAAAGGTGTTCGCAGTTCATGGCTCATATGGGCCAGAAACCGGGTCTTGGTCCGATCAAGCTCCAGGGCCTTCCGGCGGGCCGTGCTGAGTTCGGCGATGATTTCCTGATTGCGGTCAAGCTGCTGCGACAACGCATCATTTGTGGCGCGTCTCTGGGTGGCCGCCCGCTGGAAATCACACCACCTGCGCCAAGCAAACCAGGCAAAGCCCAATCCAGCCAGGAAGAAGGCGATGGGTAGCTCATTGAGATGCAGATGCCCCTCGTAGCGGTCCGCAACCTCATGCCATCGTTCTTCAAGGTCATATTTGGCGGATATCAAAAACCCCCCTATGCCTGTGACAATGGCTATCAGCGCATCTTTCCTCGGCCGGGTCATGAACCCGGTCGCCCGCCTGATCGGCATCGAAAATGGGAGAGATGTGGACAACACGTTATGGGGGCCTTGGGAATCTATTGCTCGTTTTAGTAGAATGCCCAAATCTCACCAACAAACCATTAAACCTCGAATGAAAGGACTTAAGCCTGTATTTCAGTGCATGGCGGGCGTGTGAGGGTCCGTACTTTGCGGCGGCTGGTCTGGCTGATACAACCGCGCGTACCAAATACTGCACGCCCATACGCTGTACATAGGATGCAGCCAATCTGAGTGGACTTTTCTGATGGCACCGATACGCATTGCAGTCACCGGCGCCGCAGGCCGCATGGGCCGCGCGCTGCTGAACGCGATCAATGACACTGACGGATGCACCATAGCCGGCGCACTCGAGCGCGACGGCCATGCTGACATCGGTGCCGATGCAGGCATGCTGGCAGGCATCGGCGAGATTGGCGTTCCTGTCACCAGCGATGCGCTGGAGGTTTTCGCGTCGGTTGATGCGGTGCTTGATTTCACCGCGCCGGGTGCAACGGTTGAATTTGCGGATCTGGCGGCTCAGGCACGCATTGTCCATGTGATCGGCACGACTGGATTGGCACCGGAACACGACACGCGCCTTGAAGCGGCGTCACGCCACGCAACCCTTGTGCGGGCGGGCAACATGTCCTTGGGTGTCAATCTGCTGACGGCGCTGACCAAGCGGGTGGCCCAAGCGTTGGATACGGACTGGGATATCGAAATCGTCGAGATGCACCACCGGCACAAGGTGGATGCGCCGTCGGGCACAGCCTTGATGCTTGGCGAAGCCGCTGCAACCGGGCGCGGCGTCAGTCTGAGCGATGTGTCGGACCGTGGACGCGATGGACAGACCGGCGCGCGCAAGCAGGGCGACATTGGATTTGCAGCCCTGCGTGGCGGCTCCGTGGTGGGTGAACACTCGGCCATTTTTGCAGCTGAAAAAGAGCGCATTGTCCTCACACATATTGCCGAGGATCGATCGATCTTCGCACGCGGCGCGGTCAAGGCAGCGCTATGGGGACAGGGCAAGGGACCCGGCACTTTCGACATGCTGGACGTACTCGGCCTGTCTGACTTCTAGAAACAACACTTGATACCTCAACAGGAGACGCATCGTGGCTCACACGCTGGTTTTGGTCCGTCACGGCCAGAGCGAATGGAACAAAAAGAACCTTTTCACAGGCTGGCGCGATGTCGAGCTGACCGAGCAAGGCCGCAAGGAAGCTGCTGAAGCAGGCGTGCTGATGAAGGCTGCCGGCCTTGAGTTTGATGTGGCCTACACATCCGGCCTCAAGCGGGCGCAGGAGACCAACAAGCTGGCGCTTGAAGCCCTTGGCCAAAGCGACATTCCGGTGATTGAGAATGAAGCCCTGAACGAGCGCGACTATGGCGATCTTGCAGGTCTCAACAAAGATGACGCCCGCGAAAAATGGGGCGAAGAGCAGGTGCATATCTGGCGCCGGTCATTCGACATTCCCCCGCCCGGTGGCGAAAGCCTGAAGATGACGGCCGAGCGTGTGCTGCCTTACTTCGACGCGGAGATTATGCCCAAGGTGCTGGCAGGCACACGCGTGCTCGTAGCAGCCCACGGCAATTCACTGCGGGCGCTTGTCATGCAGCTGGATAATCTGGGTCCGGACGAAATCGTCGAAGTGAATATCGCAACCGGCGTTCCCATTGCCTATGAGCTGGATGACGACGGCAAGGTCCTGTCCAAGAAGATCCTGGCGGACCGCACTTATTCTTAAGCCGCTCAGGTGAGCTGCACGTTTTCTGCACCCAGCAGTCCGATGTTGTCGCGACGTCGGACTTGGGCTGCAGTGAACGCGTCGGCAAAACTTTCGCGTTCTTCTTCCGGCATGAACTTGCCGATCTCGACCCAGGTCTCCCGGGATTTGAGACGCAGGGTGCGGCCACGCGCCGTCACCGTCATGCGCGCCTGCGCCCAGGTGGGCTCCAGCCGCCAGTGCTGAGCCTTGCCAGACGGGTGCACGCGCTCAATGGTCAGGGACTTGTCAGTCAGCCGCACATGCTCGACCACACGCCCGGAGCGATAGTTCATGCGGAATGCGAAATAGATCAGCGCCACATCAAGACCGAAGAACCCAAATACCGGCCACGCGCCCATCAGCAGGAACGCTCCACCTGCAACAAAGCTGATGATGCCGATCGCAACCATTACCGCCAGAAACCCTTTGGGCGGCAGGGAGCGATGGGGATGCAGCACAGCATCAAAGAAGACGTGTTCTTGTTGGTCACCGGTCATGAGTAAGAAGCTAGAGCGGCAGGCGGGGTGCTGCCAAGGCGATGCGGCCAGATGACGCAAATTGCGCGTGGTCCCATCGCAGGCATGAGGTAAAGTCCGGCCCCATGAAACCAGCCATACGCGAAGAGCTTTTCCGCCGCTTTCAGGAAAAGAGCCCCAACCCCGAAACTGAACTTGAGTACTCCAGCACCTACACCTTGCTGGTGGCGGTGGTGCTGTCTGCCCAGGCAACGGACATCGGCGTCAACAAGGCCACGGGACCGTTGTTTGCGGTTGCTGATACGCCTGAACAGATCGTTGCGCTCGGCGAAGCAAAGGTGCGCGACTACATCAAGACAATCGGGCTTTATCGCAACAAGGCCAAGAATGTGATCGCCCTGTCGCAACAACTCATCTCACAACATGGGGGCGAAGTCCCCAGGGACCGGGAGGCGCTGGAGGCGTTGCCGGGCGTTGGCCGCAAGACGGCCAATGTGGTGCTTAATGTGGCGTTCGGCGAAGACACCATGGCCGTGGACACGCACATATTCCGTTTGTCCAACCGGCTGGGGCTAGCGCCGGGCAAAACCCCGCTGGAAGTTGAGCTCAAGCTGCTCAAGCGGATTCCCAAACCCTACATGCAGCACGCCCATCACTGGCTCATTCTGCATGGGCGCTACATCTGCAAGGCGCGCAAACCGGAATGTCCATCCTGCTATGTGGCCGATCTGTGCAGCTTCAAAGGCAAGACGACAGCTGAAACTGCACCAAAGCCAAAAACCAAGACGAAAACTAAAGCCAAGGCAATACCCAAAGCCGGGTCTTAGGCGCGGGGCGCGTTGACCACTTCACGCAGGCACGGCTCGATAGGGGTCGAGCCTCCCTGCAGACGACGCGCATCCAGGTGGGTGGATTTTATGCTCCCGTCCGCTTCTGGATAGAAAACGACAAGCAAAGCGCAGTTGCTGCCTGAGTAGCGCCAGATGCGCGCTTCGCCGTCGCTGCCGTCGAAGGCGGGAGCACCCAGCTGCTGCTCCACCGCCTGCGGCGTTACACCGATGAGGCTTTTGGGATCAGGGGCCTGGCGTAATACTACTGTGCGCTGAGGTGTGGGGCTGACCAGGGTTGATTGCCCGACACCGGGTTGCGGAGCGCAGGCCGCCAGAAATCCGGCGGTGAGCAGAACCACGGCTAGCGACTTGATGGTTTTGGGGGCTGTAAGCGGTTTGGATCGCATTTTTTGTTCCCAATAGATGGTCAGGCTGACCGTCAGGCGGCGGGCGTAAGTGTCGCGTCCCGCGTCATCACCCCCTGAAGCACGTGCACCATAAAGGCAGTACCGAACAGGGGCACGAGAATATTGACAATCGGGATGGCAAGTAATGCCGCAACTGCCATGCCGGCGATAAATACCCGGCCAGAATGGCGTTTGCGCAGCTGCTTGATCTGCGCCGGGGGGTAGTGGCGGACCGCAGCTGCTTCGAAAAATTCGCGGCCCAGCAAAAATCCGTTCACGACCAGAAAGATCACAAAGCCGAGGCCTGGCAACAGGAAGACAAGCGGCAACGCCACCAGGTTGACCGCTAGAAGCACGAACAGGCCCTTGATACCCAGCCACAGGCCTTCAATGATGCCCTGCTTTCGGGGTCCGATACTGGCAGGAAAGTGCCGTTCTTCCACCGCCTGCCCGACTTCGTCCAGGAATAGCGGGATGAAGATGGCGGTCACCGGGATCACCAGAAAGATGAGCCCAACGATGACGGCAGCGTCTATAAGCACATCAATGATCGTGTCGGCCCAGCCGATGCCCAGATTTGGGATGTAGCCGGTGCCCCACAGGCCCACCGCGCCAAGGGTGACCAGCAACAGCAGGGTCATGCCAAGCGACCGCCACAGGATGCTGCGGAAGGGTTTGGAGAAAATCTGGGAGAGGGTTTTACCGAATGCGCCGATCATGAAGCGCACCATGCCTCATCTTTTGGGCATGTAAAAGGCAGGGCAAAAGGCGCGCCTTTTGGTGGTGGCGCGGGCATGATCCGGATTCTATAGTCGCGCTCCTTTCATACCTGCTGGATGCAGAGCCCGAGCGCGATGGCGCAGGTGTTCTGACAGACCGGTATTCCCACCTATCGCAACAAGTGAGTTTGGCTGATGAGCGCCCCTGAGTTTCACGTTGTCGGACTTGGCAACGCAATTGTCGATGTTCTGGCCCATGCAGAAGACACGTTCCTGGTCGCCAATGGCATTGAAAAAGGCGCGATGACGCTGGTGGATGAAGCCCGCGCGACGGAGCTGTATGACGCCCTTGGCCAGACCGTGCAGGTTTCAGGTGGCTCTGCTGCCAATACGATTGCCGGGGTCGGCTCTTTGGGCGGCAAGGCTGCTTTCATCGGCAAAGTCCGCAATGACCAGCTGGGCACGGCCTTTACCCACGATATTCGCTCCCTTGGTGTCGCTTTTGACACATCCGCTGCGGATCGCGGCCCGGCGACAGGGCGTTGCCTGATTGTGGTGTCGCCTGACGCAGAACGGTCCATGAGCACCTATCTGGGTGCCGCTCAGGACCTGACGCCGGACGATGTGGACGTGGAAGTCATCTCCCGGTCAGCCATTACCTATCTCGAAGGCTATCTGTGGGACCCGCCGGCTGCGAAGGAAGCTTTCCTGAAGGCTGCCAAAGCAGCCCATGACGCAGAGCGCCAGGTTGCTCTCACGCTGTCTGACTCCTTCTGCGTTGATCGCTACCGCGACGAGTTCCGCGATCTGGTGAAGGGCAATGTGGACATCCTGTTTGCCAATGAAGCCGAGATCATGTCGCTCTATCAGGTCGACACCTTTGACGAGGCCCTTCAGGCGGTCCGTGGCGAGGCCCGGGTGGCCGCCCTCACCCGTTCCGCTGCCGGGTCAGTGATCGTGGTCGATGGCGAGGTTCATGTGGTCGATGCAGACAAGCCATCTGCGCTGGTGGACACCACCGGTGCCGGTGATCAGTTTGCCGCGGGCTTCATGTTTGGCTGGTCAACCGGTCGGTCCCCGGTTGAATGCGGCCGCATGGGCTCGATCTGCGCTTCGGAAGTGATTTCGCATATGGGCCCGCGTCCGGAAGTGGCTTTGGCCGAGCTAGTGGCGTCAAAAGGGCTCTAAGCTCACACCAAACCAGAAGAGCCTGTGAATCTTCCAAGGCCTGCGCCGATAGCAGATCGCGAATCTTGCTAATTCCGGCCCCGGAATGAATGGTTTCGTGAATCCTTAGGCCCCGTAAGCCTTCGCGATTAGCGAGTCATTTTGGGGATTCCGGCTGTTTGGCGAGCATTGGCCCCAGTGGCTTGCCGCCGAACAGATGCACATGCAGGTGCGGGACGTCCTGATGGGCGTCCCCGCCGGCATTGGCCAGGGCGCGAAATCCCTGTCCGCCTTCGCTCTCAGCGAGTCCCAAAGCACGTGAAACCTTTCCCACAGCCCGAAAGAAACCGGTGATCTGGGGGTCGGTTGCCTCAGCCAGAAAGTCATCAAGGCTCACATAGGGGGCCTTGGGAATAACCAGCACATGGACGGGTGCCTGCGGGTTGATGTCATGGAACGCCAGGGCAAACGGGTCTTCATAGACACGTTTGCACGGGATCTCATCGCGCAGGATCTTGGCGAAGATGTTGTCGTGATCGTAGGGCTCAGCCATGGCGGTCAGGACTTCTTGCGGCTGGCTTTTTCAGCGATGCCCGACGTGCCTTCGCGATTGGCAAGCTCGCCATAGACCTCACTGGGGTCAATATCCAGGGCCGCCCAGAGCACCAGCAGGTGATAGAGCACGTCTGCACTTTCCTTGACCGCCTCAGGCTTGTCGCGTGACGCCGCAGCGATGACCGTCTCAACGGCCTCTTCACCCAGCTTTTGTGCGCATTTTTCAATGCCACGGCTCAGCAGCTTGGCTGTATAGCTCTCCGACGCATCCGCACCCTTGCGGGAGGCAATGGACGCAGCCAGGCGATCAAGAACTTCCGTTCCTGCCTTCGGGTTGCCTGCAGATTGTTTGGAATTGGACATTCAAACGCCTGTATTGGGTCGAGACACAGGCTTTTGCCTGCCGCGCAGGCCTACCAGATTTGCGGATAGGCTGCCAACTCGCCGTTACGGCCCTAGAAAACAGCGGCTTTAGGCGTCTGGTTCTGCCGTGCGGGTCCGCAGGCCGGTTCCAACGAGTTCACCGGATTTGGCGTCGCCCATGGCCGCACCTCGGGTGCAGGTACCACGCAGGTCTGCGCCGCGCAGATCCGCCTTATCAAGTTTGGCTCCGCCGAGATTGGCGCCGGAAAGATCTGCAGCGGCAAGTCGGCTGCCCATCAGATTGGCGTCCAAAAGGATCGCATCCTTGAGAATGGCGGCGGCCAACATGCGGCGCGACAGATTCATTCCGGACAGGTCCTGGCCGGTGAAATCACCTCGGGTTCCCAGTTTTCCGTCACTTTTGACCCAGCGCTCATGGAGCGCCAGCTTTTCATCAATCAGACTTTTGGACGGGAGGGCGGCAATGTTCCCAGACCGCATCAAATTGGCACTCATTCGACTGGCGCGGTCGACGCTGGCGCCGTCAAAGTCGGCATCCGCCAGCTGTGCACCATGCATATCAACCCCTTTGAGCTGAGCACGTTTGAAGGATACCTGCCGAGCGTCGGTTTGCACCATGCGCGCAGACACAATCCGCGCCTCAGTCAGGTCTGCTTCTTTCATGCGGACCTCAGTCAGGTCCGTTTCGCGCAGCATGGCACCGATCATCGAAACAACGCCGGAATCCGGCCGGTCCGCCGCTTCTTCCGCGTCAATCACCCGCCCGGCCCGCAGATCGGCCTGGGCAAGATTGGCGTAGCTCAGATTGGCTTCATCAAGACACACGCCGCGCATGTCAGCGCGTTCAAAGTCTGCATCAGTCAGGTTTGCGCGGCTGAAATCGGCTCCGAAAAGATTGGCGTGGCATAGCCGTGTGGTTTCAAGGCGCGCGCCACGAAATGAGCAGCCCATGAGGTCGGCGCCCTCCAGGTTCATGCCTGAAAGATCGAGTTTTGACAGGTCGCAGGCGCGCAGGATCATCTTGCGGCCACCGCGCACGCCATTGATGTATTTGATGTGCAGCGCATTGAGCGCCTTGAGAAGCTCCAGCTCAATCCGGGTGCCAGGCGCAATTTCCGGAGCCCGGCTCTTGTGGGTGAGCGAGTCCAGCATATCCCCCACGCCGGCCGAGATTTCAGCCTGATCCGCTGGCTTTACGGCGGCCTGCGGCGGGTTTGTGGCAGTCTGTGCGGCGGCGTCGGCCATGTGGGGGTCCACGGAGTTGGAAGGTTTCGGGATCGCGTCACCTTCCTTATGCATCCACACGCGTTAAATGCGCCCGCATCAAATCACTCAAATTGTCTCTAATTCGGGTCTATGTGCGGATCCGTCTGCCAGAACCGCGGCAGCTCCTCGAAGAAAGGCCATATTTCGACCACCTGCCGAAAAGCCAGATCAGCCCGGGCCGCATACCACCCTCCAACAAAGCCCGCTGCTTCATGGGCGCGGTCACCGCCAATCCGGTCTGCCGCAAGCCGAGCGACTGACGCTGCGGTGGCGGCATCGTTGATCGCCCCGAATTCATCCTGCAGCCGCTTCAAAGGCTTCATGAATGCCTTCACCTGGTTGCGTGGCCACAGCGGCGCGAAGAACGCGGCCTCGTATCGTAGGCTCTTGAGGCGCTTGCGCAGATCATGGCGCGCCTCGTCGTCCATGGTCTCTAGATCGCGTGCCTGCGTCAGCACCTGGCGGTAGCGCCGGTCCAGTCGGGAGACTGCAAACTGTGCGAGCGAGGCATCCTTTTTCGTGGCGGCCGGCGAGGTGGCACTACCGTCGTCCGGTGCACTCACCGTGGCGCTCAGATGGCCCAGTTCCAGCAGCATGTGGGTGAAGGTACGGTCATCCACAATGCGGATGGCGCGCGCCCAGGCCTCACGGCGCAATTCTTGGGCTGCTGCCGCCAGGGGGACCAGAGACGGCCCTACTCCAGCGGCCTCCTTTTGGAGTGTCGGCATTGTTTCGGTACAGAAAATATCGAGATCACGGGCCGTTCCCAGCGGCCTGAACATGCGCTTTACCTGCTCGATGACTTCCGTGGTGCCCGACGGTGGCCGCACCGGCTTGAATGCCGCATGGACCGACCTCAGGCGCCGCATGGCGACCCGCATCTGATGGATGCCGGACGAATTCTGGTCGATGAGGATGGCCGACTGGTTGGCTGCCATCTGACGGGCGCAGTGCGCCAGCAATGCACCATAGGCTGTGTGTGTGGTCATACCGGGCTCGACGGGAGACCTACCCGCCTTGACCGAGGGGCCCTTGCGCGGATGATCGAGACCGCTGCGCCGGGCAGCGAGAGCGAACCCGCGCTCCACTTTGGAGACGGTTCCGACCTTGATCGGGTACTTGTCCGCCAGCGCCCGGGCCACATCAAACAGAGTCTCGACAGGCCCGCTGATGTGCTCCAGCTCGATCTCGCAGATGGGTGTTCGCAGGCCCGGCGTTCCATCCTCTGACGGCGGCAGACGCACCTCGCCCAGATCAAGGGCCGCCTCAAAGGACCCGTTGCCAGAGCTTCTGAGCACCCGCGCCACGCGGGAGATGGCGCTTTCGAAAATCGGGACCAGGTCGTCATTGCCTATGGCCGCAGCAGCGCGCGCCCGCAGCTGCTCATCCGCCACCAAGGACAGATCGGGCGGGGCAAACGCATCCGCCGCTGGACGCATGGCTTCATCTTCTGCCCGATTGGCAACAAGACCGCCCGATCGACCCAGACTGTCCGCCGCCTTGAGGGCCTGCACCACCCGCCCCCCGTCGCGCCGCACGCGCAGCGCCATGCCGGTGCGGGCCAGCGCATGATTTTGAGTGTCCCAGTACAACGAGGTGAGGTTGTGGACCGTGCTGCGCGCTGATCCCAAGACCATCGGCAGGCGCGACAGTGCCCCGGCCTTGCGAATGCGGGCCAGTGTTGGTGGATCCACCACAAGCTCGAGCTCAATCTCGCGGGGGGCTTCGCGGGGCGCTTCCTGGCGCGCGCTGGATTTTGACGTTTTACTTGTCGGATTTTTGCGGGCCGAAGACATGCCCAAAGATGGCGCGCCGGCTCTGGTCACGCAAGGGCAGGCTCAGGGTCGTACTGCGACGCCTTGCTCCGCCATATGCGCCTTGGCTTCACTGACGGTGTGATCGCCGAAGTGAAAAATCGACGCCGCCAGCACGCCTGTGGCATGTCCATCGCGGACGCCTTCGACCAGATGATCCAGATTTCCGACACCGCCGGACGCAATCACCGGTACGCGGACCCTGTCCGCAATGGCGCTGGTCAGGGCCACATCGAAGCCTGAGCGCGTGCCGTCGCGATCCATGGAGGTGATGAGCAGCTCCCCTGCCCCCAGCTCGACCATTTTCTGCGCAAATTCGACTGCATCAATGCCGGTTTCCGTGCGACCGCCATGGGTGAAGATTTCCCATTTGTCGGCCTCGCCCTCCTTTGACACCCGCCGGGCATCAATGGCCACGACAATGCACTGGGAGCCGAATTTTTCGGCCGCTTCCTTGATAAAATCGGGATTTGTCACCGCCGCCGTGTTGACCGCCACCTTGTCAGCGCCGGCCAGCAGCAACTGGCGCACATCTTCCACCGTTCGCACACCACCGCCGACGGTCAGGGGCATGAAGCAGCGCTCGGCAGTCCGACGCACCACGTCAATCAGCGTGCCGCGTTTTTCATGGCTGGCGGTGATATCGAGGAAGCACAGCTCGTCCGCACCGGCGGCGTCATAGGCCGTTGCCGCCTCTACCGGGTCGCCGGCATCACGCAGATCGACAAAGTTCACGCCTTTGACGACGCGGCCGTCTTTCACGTCCAGACAGGGAATGACGCGGGCTTTGAGGCTCATGCGGCATCCTTCAGCAAGGCAAGCGCCTGGGCCGGGTCAAGACGGCCATCATAGATTGCCCGGCCGGAAATCACGCCGACGATGCCCGGCGCCCTGGCGGCCTTGAGGGCATGCAGATCATCCAGATTGGTGACGCCGCCCGACGCGATGATGGGTATGCCAACTGAGTTGGCGAGGTGGGCTGTGCCCTCGACATTCATGCCTTGCATGGCGCCGTCGCGGGCGATGTCCGTGTAGATGATGGCGGCGACGCCTGCGTCCTCAAACTGCTTTGCCAGATCAAGCGCTTGAATGTCAGAGACCTCCGCCCAGCCTTCGACGGCCACAAAGCCGTCCCTGGCATCAATGCCCACGGCGATCTTGCCCGGCCATGTCTTGCAGGCTTCCTTGACCAGATCAGGGTCGCGCAGGGCTGCGGTGCCGAGAATGACGCGGGCAATGCCCTTGTCGAGCCAGGCTTCGATCTGTGCGAGCGAGCGGATGCCGCCGCCCAGTTGAGCCGGCAGGGACACGGTTTTGAGAATGTCCTCGACCGCAGCCCCATTCACCGGCTTGCCTTCAAAGGCACCGTTCAAATCGACCAGATGCAGCCATTCAAAGCCTTGTGACTCAAAGACTTTGGCCTGCTCGGCGGGCGTGTCAGAGAATACCGTGGCGCGGTCCATGTCGCCCTGTACGAGGCGCACGCATTGGCCGTCTTTCAAGTCGATGGCAGGAAACAAGATCATATTCTTATGGCGTCCATTGCAGGAAATTGGCGATCAGGCGCAGGCCGACGAGCTGGCTCTTTTCCGGGTGGAACTGAGTGCCAACCATGTTGTCACGTCCAACGGCGGCTGTGATTTCACCGCCATAGTGGACGCGGGCGAGCACATGGGCAGGCTGCTCGGGCTTGATGGCGTAGGAATGCACGAAGTAGGCGTGCTCGCCATGCTCAAGACCCTCAAAAACCGGATGCGGCTGGCCAGCCACATCGACAGGTTCCAGCGCGTTCCAACCCATATGGGGGATCTTGAGGGATGCGTCGTCCGGCGTGATTTCGGTGACATCGCCGGGAATCCAGCCCAGGCCCTCATGGGTGCCGTGTTCAAGGCCGCGCGTGGCCATCAGCTGCATGCCGACGCAGATGCCCAGAAAGGGCGCGGCGCGATTTTCGACCGCCTCACGCAGCGCCTCGACCATGCCATCCACCGCATAGAGGCCCTGGCGACAGTCAGCGAAGGCGCCCACGCCGGGAAGTACGATACGGTCCGCCTTCGCCACCACATCCGGAGAGCTGGTGACGCAGATGTCCGCGTCCGCGCCGATTTCCCGGGCGGCCCGTTCAAACGACTTTTCCGCGGACCGCAGATTGCCGGACCCGTAATCGATGATGGCGACGGTGCTTTGGCCGGTCATGACAGGCTTTCTCCCGTATCCGCACGGGCCGCCAGCATCTGACGCACGGGCATGAGCAACACGGCGGCGAACATCACCGACGCAAAACTGCGATAGGCAAACACCAGGGTGGAGACCAAAAAGCTGTCACTGTCGTGGGAAAGGTAGGACACGCCGCAGCCGTAAATTTCCATAAAGTCCAAGAGTATGGCTGCGAGGGACATATCCACCCAGAACCACAGAAGAGCCGCTGCTTCGGAGGGAACAGCTGCCAGTGTCTGTGGCACCGGTAGGCCTATAAAATCAATCAAAGTTTGCCGACACGCAGGAAAATCCGTCTGCAGACTGAACATGAAGAGGTAGTCCGCCGGCGTTTGGGTGATGGTGGCGGCAAGGTAGGACAGGTAGAGCGTCACCAGAACGAGCGCAAAGGGGAGTGCGATGATCGATGCGGCGCTGAAGATGTAGGTCAGCCTGTCGATGCGGGCAGTGGCAAAGGCACGGGCCACGGGCAGAGCAATGGGACCGACTGTTGCTATCACCGCGGAGATGACCGCTGGAATGAAACCCGCGAGTTCGCTGGTCAGTTCATCAGCCCCCAGCTCGCGGACCTGGCCAACCAGGGCCGGATCCAGCCAGATAACAACCGGTATGAATTGCAGCACGCAGGCAACGATGGCGACAAAGTAGAAGTCTATGCGCCACGCATCACCGCGGAAGCGGCCTGCCACCGACCGCCAGACCTGAAACGCGGACGCGCTGACGCTAACGGCAAAGACCGCTAGAAACAGGAAGACCACAATGATTTCGAATGCGGCACTTATCATGGCCGAATCTGCCGGTTAGCTACCAAGCACGCCCTTGGTGGAGGGAATGGCGTCAGCCTTGCGCGGGTCAATCTCGATGGCCTGACGCAGAGCACGGGCCAGACCCTTGAAGCAGCTTTCCACGATGTGGTGGTTGTTCTCGCCATACATGTTTTCGATGTGCAGCGTGATGCCAGCCGCCTGGGCAAAGGCCTGGAACCATTCCTTGAACAATTCCGTGTCCATGTCGCCAAGCTTGGGCTTGGTGAAATCGACCTTCCAGATCAGGTACGGGCGCTGCGACACATCAAGGGTCACCCGCGTGCAGGTTTCATCCATGGGGATGATGGCATTGCCGTAGCGGGTAATGCCTTTGAGATCGCCCAAGGCCTGCAGCACGGCTTCGCCGATCACGATGCCGGAATCTTCAGTGGTGTGGTGGAAATCAATGTGCAGGTCGCCCTCGGCGCGCACTTTGAGATCAATCAGCGAGTGGCGGGACAATTGCTCAAGCATGTGGTCGAGGAAACCGATGCCGGTATCCACGTCATACTCTCCGGTGCCATCCAGATTGAGCGAAACGAAGACTTCCGTCTCTTTGGTCTTGCGCTCAACAGTGGCGATGCGGCCGTCGCGTTCGCTGTCCATGTCCGTCTGCCTTCAGGGCCCGGTTCGCCCCCAGAATCGGGGCCTCGGGCGGGACTTCAAAAACTCGTGTGAAGCGCGGTCTAGCAGCTTCGCGCACAAGGTGCCATATGCGGGGTTACATGACAGCATTTCTCCCACGGAACCCCTAAGACCCCGGACACCCTCATGCCCTCCGAGATCAACGACGCCGTTGCCAAGTTCATTGCCCATCAGAACCATTTCTATATGGCGTCTGCTGATGCAAAAGGCCGCCCCTATGTGCAGCACCGTGGCGGACCGGAAGGCTTTTTGAAGGTCATGTCGCCAACGACGCTGGGCTTTGCGGATTACGCGGGCAACCGGCGCTACGTCACGGTTGGAAATCTCGGCGAAAACGAGAATGTGTTCCTGTTTTTCATGGATTATCCCGCTCAGCGGCGCGTCAAAATCCGCGGTAAGGCCGGGATTGTGACGGATCCGGACATTATCCGCTCACTGCGCGACCCCAATTACGATGCCCAGGTGGAGCGCGCCATCGTCATCGAGATCGAGTACTGGGAAACCAACTGCAACGCCCATATCACCCAGCGGTTTACGCAGGAGGCCGTGGATGCCGCTGTTGCCCCGGTGATGGCCCGCATGGCTCGCCTCGAGGCGCGGCTCAAGGAAGCTGGCCTGCCGATCGACTGAGTTTTAAGGGGCCCAGCCACCTCAAACAGCCGCGTCCCCGGACTTGATCCGGGGCCTACTCGCACTTCCACTTGCCGCAGTTTCCGCGTCTCCTTGGAGCTCCGTACAAGGCAGCAAGGCGAGTGGGCCCTCCGGTCAAGCCGGAGGGATGCGGGTCGTCTGAACATCGAATGGGTGTGTCGACCGCTTTGAATTTAGGTGATTTCGGGGCATGGCTTGACCCGGCGGGCGCGGCGGGCCACCTGTTGCGCCAGATATCAGCCTTTTCTCATCAGGACTTCCGACCCCATGGCCTCATCCGACAATTTTCCCAACTGGCACGCCACGACCATTTTGACCGTTCGCAAAGGCGGCAAGGTGGTGATCGCCGGGGATGGTCAGGTCTCCATGGGCGATACGGTCATGAAATCCACCGCCCGCAAGGTGCGGGTTCTGGGCGGCGGGACTGTGATTGGCGGCTTTGCCGGTGCAACAGCTGACGCCTTTACGCTGTTTGAGCGGCTGGAAAGCCGCCTTGAGCAATATCCCGGTCAATTGGCCCGCGCCTGCGTGGAACTGGCAAAGGACTGGCGGACGGACCGCTACCTGCGCAAGCTGGAAGCGATGATGCTGGTGGCAGACAAAACCGAAAGCTTCATTCTCACCGGTACGGGCGACGTGCTGGAGCCGGAGAACGGCATTGCCGGCATCGGGTCCGGCGGCAATTACGCCCTCGCTGCCGCCCGTGCGCTGGCCGACACAGATCAGGACGCCGAAACCATCGCGCGCAAAGCCATGGGCATTGCGGCTGATATCTGCGTCTACACGAATGGCAATCTGGTTGTCGAAACACTCGACGAGGCCTGATCCGCCCCTGCCGGCTACGACTGCCGGTTCTTCCCTTATTCAGACTTCCCAAGGACTAACCCCATGACCGCGCTTTCTCCCCGCCAGATTGTTGCTGAACTAGACCGACATATCGTCGGCCAGAAGGACGCCAAGCGCGCCGTGGCCATTGCCCTGCGCAACCGCTGGCGGCGTCAGCAGCTTGATCCGGCGCTGCGGGACGAAGTGATGCCCAAGAACATTCTCATGATCGGGCCAACGGGTGTCGGCAAGACCGAGATCTCACGTCGCCTGGCCAAGCTGGCGCAGGCGCCTTTCATCAAGGTTGAAGCCACAAAGTTCACCGAAGTGGGCTATGTGGGCCGCGACGTAGAGCAGATTGTCCGCGATCTGGTGGAGGCTGCCATTGGCATGGTGCGCGAAACCAAGCGCGAGGAAGTGAAGGCCTCCGCCCATGCGGCAGCGGAAAACAGGGTGCTGGAGGCGCTGGTTGGCGCAGGCGCAAGCGAGGGCACCCGCGACAGTTTCCGCAAGAAGCTGCGGGACGGTTTGCTGGACGACAAGGAAATAGACCTGGAAATCCGTGATACGGGCGGCATGCCCATGATGGACATTCCCGGCATGCCGGAAGGCGGCAATGTGGGCATGATCAATCTCAACGATATGCTGGGCAAAGCCTTTGGTGGGCGCACCAAGCCTAAGCGGCTGAAAGTGCGCGATAGCTACGAGGTGCTCATTCAGGACGAAAGTGACAAGTTACTTGACGACGAGCAAGTGACCCGCGAAGCCATCAGCCTGGTTGAGAACAACGGCATCGTCTTTCTCGACGAAATTGACAAGGTATGCGCCAAGTCCGAGCGGCAGGGGGCGGACGTCAGCCGCGAAGGCGTGCAGCGGGATCTTCTGCCGCTCATCGAGGGCACGACGGTTTCGACCAAACACGGGCCGATCAAGACCGACCATGTGCTGTTTATTGCGTCCGGCGCGTTTCACGTCTCCAAGCCGTCGGACCTGCTGCCCGAGTTGCAGGGTCGCCTGCCGATCCGTGTTGAGATGACTGCGCTGACGCGCGACGACCTCAAACGCATCCTCACAGAGCCCGAAGCGAGCCTTGTGAAGCAATATGTGGCGCTGATGGGCACGGAAGACGTGACCCTGGACTTCACGGAAGAGGGCATTGATGCGATCGCGGACATCGCCACTGAGGTGAATGGCAGTGTCGAGAATATCGGCGCGCGGCGTCTGCACACGGTGATGGAGCGGGTGCTGGATGAGGTAAGCTTTGAGGCCACGGATGCGTCGGGCGCTGTCATCAGTGTGGACCGGGCCTATGTGGAAAGTCGCATCGGCGACCTTGCCAAAGACACTGATCTTCAGAAATTCATCCTTTAGATTTGAGCGGTTTCGCTAAGGATTGATCGCTCAGGGCGAATCCCGCAGTCGGTCTGCGTTACGAGTCCGCGAATCTCTTGCAAAAACTGGCTTGATTCGGGGCCGGACTGAATTTCGCCTATTGCGAATCTTTTCAGGTCACCGATGCCGACGCAGCCACACGTAAAACGCGCCACCACCGCCATGGCGCGGGTGGGCGGGACGGACCGCGGCGACGTGGGGACGGAATTCAGCGTCCGCCAACCAGCGCGGCAGGCTGTCTCGAAGCACGCCACGCCGCTCGGGTGTTTCTGAAATCGCACTGCCATGGAGCGTGTGGCGAGCAAGCGCCGACGCCGAGCCTTTGCCGGTCACCACCAACAGGCATCTCACGCCATTGTCGCGGTGGCGGGGCAGATCGGCCCGCAGTCTTTGGTGCGCCTGCGCCTGGGTGAGGCCATGCAGGTCGATCTTGGCGTCGGGATCAATACGGCCGCGCCGGAGTTTGCGTTGCAATCCGCCATCGAGAGTCCCAGCATCGTGGGGATCTGGCAGTTTTGCGTGCTTTTTAGGCTGCATGGGCGGCACGAAAGTCCGCTGCGCTGCAGGTGAGCTGCTCGTCTTTTTTTGTTTCGCACCCGGAATGCGTTGTTTTGGTTTGTCGAGTTTCAGCAGCTCGGACATGTCCGGGCGGCTGGAAAGCGGCGTCACGGCCTGCGTTACCTTCTGCCAAAGCTGCTGTTCGGTGGTGTCCAGGCCTCTGGGCGGGCGTCGTTTCGCCATGTCAGCCGGCCACCCGTCGGCCAGATGAATCCCGAGTTTCGGACCCATCTTCGCGGCCCGCGAATCTTTGGCCTGCAAGCCATTCCGGCAGCGGGCGAATCTTTGAGTCTTTTGGGTTTACCATGTGATCTTCCGGGCACGCTCGGCCACCGCGTGGGGCAACAACATGGAGAGACTGCCCCTGTCCTGCATCTGGCCGGCGATCTCACCCGCTGCGTCGCCGACACCTGCAAAGTAATCGGCACGTACAGGGCCTCTGATGGCGCCGCCGGTGTCCTGCGCCATCATCAACCGATGCATTGGGCCGTCCGGACTCGCGCCTGAGGGGTTTGGCAGTTCAAACCAGAAGGGCAAGCCGAGCGCATGGTGCTTTCGGTCGACCGCGATGCTGCGATGGGGGGTGAGAAGCGCTGACTGGGCACCGGGCGGTCCAAGCTCGGGGTGCTCGACCTCCAACTCGGTGAAGAAGACGAAGGATGCATTGAGGTTCATCACCTCCTGGGCCTCGTCCGGGTTGGCCTCGAGCCACGAGCGGATCGCGGCCATGGACATCTCCTCACGGGGGATGTGGCCGCGGTCGATCAAGGGCCTACCGATGGCCGTGTAGGGGTGTCCGTTCTGCCCGGCGTAGGACAGGCGTATAACCTGACCGGCATCCGGGCCATCCTGCAGGACTACCCGACCCGACCCCTGGATCTCGAGGAAGAAAGCATCAATGGCGGAGGGCAGCCAGATAAGCTCCAGGCCCTCCTCATCCAAGGCGCCCTCTACAATCTGGGTGCGGTCCGCAAATGGCCGCAAACGCCCGTTTTCCACATGGCCCGCAATGCGCTGACCGCGCAGGCTGTCGCGAAAATCGCCTAGTTCTACCATCACCAGACTGTCCGGGCGGGCCAGAACCGACGTGGGAAAGGCATCGCTCCTGATGCGGGAGCCTTTCATTTCGGGCTCGTAATAACCTGTCATGAGGCCGGCCGTCTCTTCGCCATTCCGGATATGGAACGGAACAAAGGCGGTCTCGAAGAAGGTTTTGGCGTCCTGATCGGCGGTTTTTTCCGCCAGATCACACACCGGATGCAGGTCTCCGGCGGTAATGCCAAGCTGCGGGTCGCCGCGTAGCGCCCGGTCAGCGGGCACGCGCTTTAGAATTTTGCAGGTTTGGCGCAGGGCAGCCAGGGCCTGAGCGTGGTCATCCACCTCCCAGCCGTCCAGATTTGCGAAGTCTGTCTCGGACAGGATCATTCTTGCGGTGTCAGGCGGGGTAGGCCCTTCTTCAGTCATGAGCCATACGAGTCCGGCAAGTAGGGCCATACCGGCCACAACAGCTGCGGCGATGGCTGCGCGGCTGCCCGCCAATAGGCCTGCGCGTGGCTTGGGCATGGCCGTTCCCCCGGGTTGATGTCGGCCTAATTGCCACCTGTGGCGACGACCTTCCAGTTGGGGTCGCGGGCCTTGGTGTCGCGTTCGAAGGTCCAGACATCGACGACCTGGCGCACCGCTTCCGGGCTGCCTTCCACGATGTCGCCATTGGCGGCACGCAGGGCCGAAATGATCTCGCTGGCAAATCGCACGGTCACCCGGGCGCGGCCATTGTCGAGTTCGGCTTCAGTAATGTCAGCAGATGAGAGGCCCACATAGCTCTGCTCGAGTTTGCGGCCTTCAACTTCGCGGTCTTCGATGGCGGCTTCAAAGTTGCGATAGACATCGTCGTCCAGAAGCTGGCGTAGCATGTCGCGGTCAGCCGCTGAAAAGGCATTCACGATCATTTCGTGGGCTTTGCCGGCACCGTCCAGGAAACCTTCCGGGGTGAAGTTGCGGTCCGCCAGCTCGATCTGCGCCAGACCGTTGGCCAGAGCAGAGCCTTCAGGCGCATAAGCCGGGCGTGGCGCTGTTTCTGTTTCCCGTGTCGGCTCGTGGCCGGGCAGGGGAATGACATTGTCGTCGTTGGCCAGTGTGTCAGCTGAGTTGTCGTCGTCCTGTTTGCGGCGCTCAAATGGTCCTGACGCGTAAGGGTCATGCGGTGGGCGCTCATTGCCCGTGCGCTTGCCCAATGCGGCGCGCAGCCGGAAGAACACAACCACCGCGATGGCGAGAAACAGAAGATTGATCAGGGTATCGGCGGTCATGTGCGGTTTGCGGCTTCCATGGATTGAGGCAGACATTCAGAACGGGTTGAACGCGCCTAATAAGACGCAGCATAGCTTTTGCGGCTTGCTCTGGTCCAGCGACGCGGGCATGCCTACTTAGATATAGATGTCATTGAAGCTAGGGTAGCAGAACTCGAGCGCCAGCCCGATGTTTTGTCAGACGTCATTGACGCCCAAAACCGCGCCCAAAACCCACAAATCTGGTGAGTGAATGTTCTTCTATCTGTTGCTGGCTTTTATCGGCATCCCGCTTATTGAAATCGCCCTGTTCATTGAAGTGGGGGGAGCCATCGGGACGCCCGCGACCATTGCAGTGGTGATCGGCACGGCCTTTCTGGGCGCGTGGATGCTGCGGCGGCAGGGTCTTTCCACCGCACAAACCGCACAGGCGAAGATCCAGCGCGGAGAAATGCCTGTCGAACAGGCCTTTGACGGCATGTTTTTGGTGTTCGCCGGCGGCCTGCTTCTCACACCGGGCTTCTTGACGGACGCCATCGGCTTCTCGCTGTTCATCCCGCAGATCCGGGCCGCCCTGCGCAGCCGCATTGTGGAGCGCGCCAAGCGGAGCGGGTCCTTTTATATGTCTGGCAGCATGTCCGGTTCGGGCATGCACTACGCAGATGAAGCTGAAATGTGGAAGGAACAGCGCCCGCCAGCCAATGACACCGCAAGTACGACGACGGGCGCTGCATCGGGCACATCGTCACCGAAAACAATCGACGGGTCGGCCATCGAAACCGATATATCGGGCGGCGCACCCGGTGCCAAAGACAGCCCATGGCGGGACAAGTAGTCCTACCGGCGTGAGTTGCCGGTTGCTTGCGATGGGGCGGGGAGCGTGTTAGCCACCGCGTTCGATATCTCAGCTCACCCTGATCACTCTCTTTTCAAGGCCAACAACACATGTCCGATACATCCGCTGCTGACACAAATGGTGCTGCGAATGGTGCAGGCGACGGGGCACAGCCCCAGGCGCCGCAGATCCGCGTTCTTGGCCAATACATCAAGGATTTGTCCTTCGAAAACCCGAATGCGCCGGGCGGCTTCAGCAACCAGTCACCGCAGATCAACGTTGCCGTTGATGTGCGCGTGCCGGGCCAGAAGGACAGTGACTATGAAGTTGAGCTGCGACTGACGGCGGACGCCAAAGTTGATGGCAATCAGGTCTTCCTCGTTGAGCTCGTCTATGGCGCGGTGTTCCGGCTGGAAAACATTCCCGAGCAGGGCCTGCAGCCGGTTTTGCTGATTGAATGCCCGCGCATTCTGTTCCCGTTTGCCCGTCGGGTGATTGCGGACATGACCCGCGACGGTGGCTTCCCACCGCTGATGATCGACCCGATCGATTTTGCAGCGCTCTACCGTCAGCGGCTTGAGCAGGCCCAGGCTGAAAAGCAGGCTGCCGAAGAGTCCGGCGCTCCAGCCAGCGACGCCTGATTTATCTAGTTAGAGGCTTCTTTCAGCCACACCGCTTTGTCGCCGAACTCGGCAACGAAGGCACGATGGGCTGTGCGCTCGTCATCGGTAATTAGCGAGGGCAGGGGCGTTGGCCGTGCGCGGCGAGGCGTGACCGGGCCGCCGTTTCGGGCCGCGTCTGCGGCGGCCTTTTTTTCTTCGAGCACCAGGCCAGGTTCACGGCCGCCGATGAGCTCGAGGTAAACTTCCGCCAGCAGCTCCGCATCCAAAAGCGCACCGTGCTTTTCGCGGGATGAATTATCCACATTGAAGCGACGGCACAGGGCATCGAGCGATGCCTGCGCACCGGGAAAGCGCTTGCGGGCAATGGCCAGTGTGTCGATGGATTGACCGTCGGGCAGGGTGGGCTTGTTGGCGGCTTTGAGTTCGGCATTGATGAACGTCATGTCGAAGTTGGCGTTGTGCGCCACTAAGGGTGCGTCACCGACAAACTCAAGAAAGTCATCCGCCACATGTTCAAACAGCGGCTTGTCGGACAGGAACTGTTCAGACAGACCATGCACTTCAAACGCGCCCTCGGGCATGTCGCGCTGGGGGTTGATGTAGGTGTGATACACCGCGCCGGTCGGCACATGGTTGACCAGTTCAACGCAGCCGATTTCCACCAGGCGGTGGCCTTCGGATGGCTTGAAGCCGGTTGTTTCCGTATCGAATACGATTTCGCGCATATGCGTGACGCTCCGCTTTGTCAGCGGTCCCAATCAAATTGTGGCGTGCGTTCCCGAACGCAGCCTGTGGGCGTTAGCCCAAACGTTCCTTGAGCACTTTGGCTTCCCAGGATTTCAAATCCTCGGTGATTCGCTGCACCTGTTCAAATGCATGGTCGAGGCCCTTGTCCGTCTCGACAACAAAATCAGCCTTTGCGCGCTTGTCTGCATCAGGCACCTGTTTGGCGAGGATCTGTTCGAATTTTTCAATGGTCATGCCCGGACGTTCGAGAACACGCGCACGCTGCACATCTGCCGGGGCGGACACAACGACCACCGCATCGACGCGGGCCTCACCGCCTGTTTCATAAAGCAACGGGATGTCCAATACGGCCATTGGTGCCTTTGCGTCGCTGGCGTCCTTGAGGAACTGAAGCTGCGTGGCGCCCACAAGCGGGTGGACGATGGCTTCGAGTTTTTTCAACTCGTCCTTGTTGTTCAGGACAAGCTTGGACAGTTTCACCCGGTCCACGGCATCATCAACGATGGCGTCTGGAAATTCAGCGCGCAGTGGTTCAACAGCGGCACCGCCTTTTTCATAGATCGCGTGCACGGCGGCGTCCGCGTCATAGACAGGGATACCGAGTTTCGCGAACATCTTTGCGGTTTCGGATTTGCCCATGCCGATGGAACCGGTGAGACCAACAAGCAGCATCAATTGTTTTCCCTGTTCTTGAGACCTGTGTTCTTGAGGTCCGCTTCGATGAGCGCGCGCGCGGCGGCCACATCTTCTGCATCGACCTCCACACCAAACCATTTTGCAAAGCCGGGTGCTGCCTGCCACAGCAACATGCCCAGACCGTCAACCACCGCAAGGCCACGGGCGCGCGCCTGCGCGAGCAGGGGCGTTTCGAGCGGCACATAGACAATGTCATAGACCACCGCATGGTCCGGCAATGGGGCAAGGTCGATTTCCAGAGGCGCCTGGCCTTCCATACCAAGCGTCGTTGTGTTGACCAGAAGGTCAGCTCCCTCCAGGGCTGCAGGCAATTGCTCCCAGCCATAGACCGTCGCCTTGGCCTCAATGTCTGCCACCATGCTGGCTGCGCGGGCGACGGTGCGGTTGACGAGGCGCACTTTCATGCGCCCTTCGGTTTCCAGCACGTCAACAATGGCGCGGGCTGCGCCACCGGCGCCGAGCACAACAGCAGTTTTGCCATTAAATCCGGGTACGGATTGTTTTAGGTGGGTCCAGAAACCTGCGCCGTCGGTGTTGGTACCGCGAATGTCACCGGTGTCGGGGTCACGATACATCGTGTTTACAGCCTGCAATCGCTCTGCCGGCGCATCGACAAAAGGCTGCAACGCTTCAAAAGCGGCTTCCTTGTGCGGGACGGTGACATTGGCCCCGCGGAAACCGAGATTTGGCAGATAGCGCAATGTGTCCAGAAGCTCTTCGGGCTTCACGGCCAGTTTGGTATATTCGCCTTCAATGCCGTGGCGCTTGAGCCAGGTGTTGTGAATGGTCGGCGAGCGCGAATGCTCTACCGGCCACCCAATGACACAGACTTTTCGCGGGCCCGTATTGGGAATGTCTGTCTCGCTCATTCCGGCAGTGCTCCAAGGCGGCGCAGCTCGGCCATCAAAGGCAGCAGCGGCAGACCAAGAATGGAGAAATAGTCGCTGTCGATGCTTTCAAACAATTGTGCACCGATGCTTTCAAGCTGATACGCGCCTACGCTTTTCAGGATCGCATCGCCCGCTGTCTCCAGATAGTGATCGAGAAACGCCTCAGAGAAATTGCGCATAGTGAGGTGAGACGGCTGGTAATAGTCCCAGATCGTTTTGCCGCCTTTGGCCAGAGCGACGCCGCCGTGCAGCAGGTGTGGCTTGCCGCGAAACTCCCATAGACGGCTTCGAGCTTCGGCCATGTCGCGCGGCTTGTCGTAGCAGGTCTTGCCCAGGGTCATGACCTGGTCGGCGCCAATCACCAATGCATCTGGATGCGTCTTCGACACAATCTCTGCCTTGGCCTTTGCAAGGGCTGTGGCAATGTCGGGACCGGCGCCATGTTCGCCGTTTGCGGCCGGGCTGTTCTCAAGTTCCGATTTCAGAATGCTTTCGTCGATGTCGGCGGGCACGATTTCAAACGGGATGTGGGCACCGCGCATGAGGTTGGCGCGCACGGCTGACCCGGAAGCAAGAATAATGGTTGGGGGTATTGAAGACATTCGGTACTCGCAAATCAGGCGGCCTAATCAGACATTCTAGTCGGGCATTCTAGTCAGATGGGGCCAGGCGTTCGGTGTGTAGATTGAGAATGGCGGCGGCTGTTTCTTCGATGGAGCGGCGGCTGACATCGATGATGGGCCAGCTGTGGCGGGCATAGAGCCTGCGTGCGGCGGTTACTTCGCTGCGGATGAGATCAAGGTCGACATAGTCCGTCTGCGAATCTTCCTTGAGAGACAAAAGACGCTGGCGGCGGATCTGCATCAGCCGTTCCGGTGAGGCGACCAGGCCGACGACCAAAGGCGACTCCAGTGCTTCAATCTGCGGTGGGACAGGGACCTCTGGCACCAGCGGGTAGTTGGCAGCCTTGATGCCTCGGTTTGCCAGATACATGCAGGTTGGTGTTTTCGATGTGCGGCTGACACCTACCAATACGATGTCGGCTTCTTCGAGGTTGTCCAGGTTCTGGCCGTCATCATGGGCCATGGTGTAGTTCAGGGCTTCGATGCGGCTGAAATATTCAGCATCAAGGGTGTGCTGCGACCCCGGCTTTTCCGTGCGCTCGGTTCCAAGATAGGCACCCAACACCTGCATAACCGGATCAAGAACGGCAATGCAGGGGATCTGCAGCTCGCGGCATCGGGTCTCCAGTTCCCGACGCAGCTTGTCGTTGACCATGGTGAACATGACGATGCCGGGAGAGGATTCAATCTGGCGCAGAACCCGGTCCAGCTGGCGCGGCCCGCGGACAAGCGCATAGATGTGCTCCACCGGATGCACCATCTCGAACTGGGCAACGGCTGCCTTCGCCACAGCATTCAACGTCTCGCCTGTTGAATCAGACACGAGATGCAGATGAAAGAACGACTTGCTGTCGCTAGGGGCAGTGGGTGCAGTCACGCGGGTGAGCCTTTGGAGGACAAGAGACAGTCGTGGTTACCGCTCTCTCGCTTGGCTGGCAATGGCGCGGCATTTTTTGGCGCGGTTGCGACAGCCATGACCTGGCCGTCAGCAGGCTCATACAGGTCCAATCGGGCTCCGGGATAAGCCATGTGTGATGTCCTGTTTATGGGGATAGATTCGCCTTTCGACAGGGGGGCCTGTGAATCACAAGGGTTAATGAAGTGTTAACGGCAAATCCATGAGTCTGTGGATGAGCCCGGCCAGAGTTTGATCTGAACACGGGGATTATGGGGGTAAGTCGGAGCGCCTGCGTCACTTGATCCTGTTTTCCCCGTTATCCTTTCGCCTACTGTCACTGGCATTGGTGCATTTGCCCACAGGTCTTTTCTGCAAAGCCTATGGGTCGACGTGCGAACCGGAGTATATCTCTGGGTGAGACTGGGACAGCGCCACAATCCCCGCTTTCCCTGCCCCCTACTATCCTCATCTATTTAGATAAGAATCATAGTTTGGAAGAGTGACGTGCCGAGCGACATAAAGACTTCTCAAGCGTCTCGACCAGACGGCAGGCTTCTAAGGGCTATCAAGGGAGAGGTGATGTCACCTCCTCCCGTATGGCTCATGCGTCAGGCCGGGCGGTACCTTCCTGAGTATCGGGAAACACGCGAGAAGGCGGGTGGGTTTCTTGACCTGTGCTTTGATCCAAAGCTTGCCAGCGAAGTGACACTTCAGCCGATCCGCCGCTATGGCTTTGATGCGTCGATCCTGTTTGCGGACATTCTGCTTATCCCCCAGGCGCTTGGCCAAAAGCTCTGGTTTGAAACTGGTGAAGGTCCGCGTCTTGAGCCTCTCGAAGACGGCAAAGCGATCGCGGCGCTTGATGTGGACAGCGCAGCGGACGCGCTCTCGTCCATCTATGAGACGGTATCCATTCTGCGGTCGTCCCTGCCGATTGAAACAGATCTCATCGGCTTTGCCGGATCGCCCTGGACGGTTGCGACCTACATGATTGCCGGGCGCGGCACCCCCGATCAAGCGCCGGCGCGGTTGTTTGCCTATCAGCAGCGCGAGGCGTTTGAGGCGCTGATGGATGTGCTCGTTGAATCTACCGCGCAATATTTGCTGCGGCAGGTGCAGGCGGGGGCTGACATCTTGCAGCTGTTTGATACCTGGTCGGGTGTCTTGCCGGAGGAGGAGTTCGCCCGCTGGTCCATTGCCCCCACCAAGGCACTGGTTGAGCGGCTCAGAGCGCTTGGCGTGACGGTGCCCATCATCGGCTTCCCGAAAGGGGCAGGACCCTTGCTGCCGCGCTATGTGGCGGAGACCGGGGTTGATGCGGTGGGGCTTGATCCATCGGTTCCCTTGTCATGGGCGGTATCAGAACTTGGCGACAAGACAGTCTGCCAGGGCAATCTTGATCCGCTGCTTTTGGTGGCCGGTGGCGACAAGATGCTGAAGGCGGTGGATACAATTATTGAGGCGTTTGACGGCAAGCCGTTTGTGTTCAATCTCGGCCACGGGATTGTGCCGCAGACACCGCCGGAACATGTGGGTCAGGTCGTTGAAAGGGTGCGCAATCGATGAAACGGGCTGTTGTTCTCTTCAATCTGGGTGGACCGGACCAGCTGGCGTCCGTGCAGCCGTTCTTGTTCAACCTGTTCAGCGACAAGGCCATTATTGGTCTGCCGCAGCCTTTGCGGTGGCTGGTGGCCAAGCTGATTTCCACGCGCCGGGCGCCGGTTGCCCAGGAAATCTACGGTCATATCGGCGGAAAGTCGCCGCTTTTGGAGCTGACCCAGGCTCAGGCAACTGCGCTGGAAACGGCCCTGAAAGCTGAAAATCCCGCGGATGACTTCAAGGTCGTGATTGCCATGCGCTACTGGCATCCGTTTGCGGCTGAGGTGATTGCGGAACTGAAAGCATTTGGGCCGGATGAAGTGACGCTGCTGCCGCTTTATCCGCAGTTCTCGACCACGACCACGGGATCGTCGGTTCTGGATTGGGAGAAGCAGGCGCGGGCGCATGATTTTGCGGTGCACACGAAAACTGTGTGTTGCTACCCGACGGACAGCATATATGTCGCGGCGCACACGGATTTGCTCCGGTCCTATGTGTCAGAGCCCAACACCCGGGTTTTGTTCTCCGCCCATGGGCTGCCGAAGAAGGTTGTCGACGGCGGAGATCCCTATCAATGGCAGGTCGAGCAGACGGTGGCGGCGACGGTTTCAGCCCTTGGTCAACCGGACCTTGATTATGTCACCTGCTACCAAAGCCGCGTCGGTCCGCTGGAGTGGATCGGACCATCCACAGATGATGAAATCGAGCGGGCGGGCAAAGAGGGCAAGTCACTTGTCGTTGTGCCGATCGCCTTTGTGTCCGAGCATTCCGAGACGCTGGTAGAGCTTGATATCGAATATGCCGAACTGGCAGAAAAAGCGGGCGTTGTGTCCTACAAGCGGGTGCCTGCGCTGGGCACAAACCCGCATTATATCGAGGCGCTGAAAGCAGCGGTTCTGGGGGCCGGGGATGGCGTGGCGCCAGTGGGCGGCAAGCGTATCTGCCCGGGAACCTGTGGCAAATGTCCCGCTGATCTGGCGGCCTAGACCAATAAATCGGGGAGAAAACCGGTGGCGGATTATTATTTGTGGATCAAGGCGCTCCACGTCATTTCGGTGATCTTCTGGATGGCCGGCATGTATATGCTGCCGCGGCTTTTCATCTACCACTACCCGTCTGCCGTTGGTTCCGAGATGTCGGAGACCATGAAGCTGGCCGAGCGGCGGCTGATGCGCATCATCATCAACCCCGCCATGATCGCTACCTGGCTATTGGGCATCTTGCTTGTCTTTACGCTCTATCCGGGCCTTGAGGGCTTTGGCCAGGCCGGCTGGCTGCACGGCAAGCTCACCCTCGTTGTGGGGCTCAGTGCCCTGCACGGCATGTTGTCAGCCTGGCGCAAGAAGTTTGAGCGCGATGAGCGGCCGAAGACCGAGAAGTTCTTCCGGATGATCAATGAGATCGGGCCGGTGGCGACGATTTTCATCGTCATTCTGGTGATCGTGAAGCCGTTCTAGGACGCTTCCACCCCTAGGTAGAATGCGGCCTTCTTTATGGCTTTGCGCTTGGCTGCGGATTCCGGTAAGCTTTCAGCCGTCGATAGAGATATTGTCCCCAACGTCATCCGGACGTTTTGCCGTTGTCACTGTGTCTGGCCGCACTTCTGGTCAACTTGGCTCACCGGCAAATCTGACTAATTCCGACCGTTAGACAAATTCGCTTTCACCATTTTCTGGTTGCTGTTGTTGGGGTTCCTCCCAATCTCGTGTCCTGAGAATGACCCGCCTCCTCACAAATCCATACCGAAGCTGATGTCATGACCGCGCCACAAGCGGTCAGTTTTAAAAACAAAGACGTTGCCGGATTGCCGTTCCTAGCGGCCATTAGGATTTTTCCCATTCAGGGCGCTACTTGCCGGACGGCAGGTCGTAGCCCATCCCCGTTTTGCCTCATCCGCCAAAGTGGTCATGAGGCACCAGCCAAAGTTTCAAAGAAGACCCGATGGATCCTGTAAAACTCGCCGACCTCAAAGCCAAAAGCCCCACTGAGCTGCTCTCCATTGCCGAAGAGTATGAAGTGGAAAACGCCAGTGCCCTGCGCAAGCAGGAGCTGATGTTCTCGATCCTCAAGAACATGGCGGAAAAAGAGGTCGATATTATCGGTGAAGGCGTTCTCGAAGTGCTGCAGGACGGCTTCGGCTTTCTGCGCTCACCGGATGCCAATTATCTGCCAGGCCCCGATGACATCTATGTCTCGCCATCGCAGATCCGCCGCTTCTCCCTACGCACCGGCGATACGGTGGAAGGTGACATTCGCAGTCCGAAAGACGGCGAGCGCTACTTTGCGCTGCTCAAGGTCAACACGATCAATTTTGAAGACCCGGATGCTGCCAAGCACAAAGTCCACTTTGACAATCTGACGCCGCTTTATCCTGACGAGCGTCTGAAGATGGAAGTCGAAGACCCGACCATCAAGGACAAGTCCTCACGCGTCATCGATATCGTGTCGCCGCTGGGCAAGGGCCAGCGCGCGCTGATCGTTGCGCCACCGCGTACCGGTAAGACGGTTCTGCTGCAAAACATCGCGCACTCGATCGCTGCCAATCATCCCGAGTGTTATCTGATCGTGCTGCTGATTGATGAGCGTCCTGAAGAAGTGACGGACATGCAGCGCTCGGTGAAGGGCGAAGTCGTGTCGTCGACCTTTGATGAGCCCGCCCAGCGTCATGTGCAGGTGGCTGAAATGGTCATCGAAAAAGCCAAACGCCTGGTGGAACATGGCCGCGATGTTGTGATCCTGCTCGACTCCATCACCCGCCTTGGCCGCGCCTATAACACAGTTGTGCCGTCCTCGGGAAAGGTGCTGACCGGTGGTGTGGATGCCAACGCGTTGCAGCGGCCCAAGCGTTTCTTTGGTGCGGCCCGTAACATTGAAGAAGGCGGTTCACTGACCATCATCTCAACGGCGCTGATCGATACCGGCAGCCGGATGGACGAAGTGATCTTTGAAGAATTCAAAGGCACCGGTAACTCTGAAATCGTTCTTGACCGCAAGGTCGCGGACAAGCGGACTTTCCCGTCCATGGACATTCTCAAGTCCGGCACGCGTAAGGAAGAACTGCTGGTCGACAAGAAGGTGCTGCAGAAAATGTATGTGTTGCGCCGTATTTTGAACCCGATGGGCACCACGGACGCGATTGAGTTCCTGCTCGATAAGCTCAAGCAGACGAAATCGAACGATGAATTCTTCGATTCAATGAACACGTAACTTTCTGCTGCTAACATCCATGGTGACAGCTTCACGTATCGAGGCTCAACCATGGGTGATGCGTAGTGACTCAGGACAACGGGCCGAGCGGTATCCGAGCGAACACCCCTTTGGGTGGAGATGAGTTGGTTGTGCCTGGTTGGTCTGCGCCGGCCTTTGATCCATCCTATGTGCGTGCGACCAAAACCGAGTTTTCCGGACAGACCGAAGGTCTACCGATGGTGCAGGGCGACATCTCCCTGACCCATGTTGGCAACGAGATGTTGACCTACTGGCATGGTGTCCGCGGCTCACGCGCCATGCCCGACAGTTCCCAGATCAGCCCGTCAGGCTTCCGTGAATTGCTTCCCTACGCCCGCTATCTGAGCTGGGAAGGCGCAGAAGACCTGCGTATTCGTGTCTTTGGCAGCGCATTGAGCGCGGCGCTCGGCCATGATCTCACTGGCATGAACCTGCTTGATCTCATGGTGCCGGAAGAGCGTGATCGTGAGCTTTCCACTTTTCGGGAATTGCATGCGCAGCCGTGTGGAAGTGTCGCGGTCAAGAGGTCGTACATTGCAGGCGGCGGCGTCCGGGAATTGGAAGTGCTTCATCTGCCCGTTGCGGCGGTCTCGAATGGCAGTGACGCAAACGTCGGATATGACCGCATTCTGGGCTCGGTGATGATGCGTGAGTTGCCGGACCGTTGGGACGGGATGGCTGATTCAAGGAAGCCCATGGATCTGCTCGAGCACGCCTTCATTGATATTGGCTTTGGTGTTCCGGTCTAGGACTTCCAGGTCCTGTGCAAATTAGTTTGATCATTAACTGATTGCAGACCTTTGCGGCCTAGGTTCGTCCTATGGCGCATACGGATCATCTACCGGAATTTGTCGGCCACGTGAACGGTGAGGCGACACTCTCGTTTCGCTCGCAGGCTTTTCTGGCGTATTGGAAAGACGTCCGTGGATCATCACCGGTCCCGGCTGCGGAAGACGTTCGGCCGTCGGACTTCGTCAGCCTGCTCCCATATGTCAGATATATGCGATGGCGCGGGCCGGATGCTGTGGTCTTCACAGTTTGGGGCACAGCACTATCCGAGTGGATGAATGTGGATCTGACTGGCCGTAATGTCTTCGATTTTTTACCTGAAGCCGAGCGCCCGGTGGAAATCCAACGCCTGAAGAACCTGCATCGCGTTCCCTGCGGCTTTGTTCAGCAGCGCCGGGTCACCGACATATCCGGCATGACGCGATTGTTCGAGTTTCTGACATTGCCGGTTGCAGCGGGAGAAGACGGGGAGCCTCGTATGATTGGCCCCGGGTCTTTTGTGGATTCGGTGCCCGGCGAGCGCGTTGAGCTGGCGGACGATCCTAAAACGGTCATCCATTCGTTCCGGTACCTTGATCTTGGGTATGGCATTCCGGACTAAGTCCGATCAACTGTCATCCAACGAAGTAACGGTTTCTTTCCACGATTTGTGCCTTAAGTGGGCAGAATTGCTGCTTCGACCGACGTTTTGGCCCCCTTTCAGGAAGAGGTTCACGTGAGTGAAAAAGACAACCCGCCTCTCGTGTCTGGATGGGCCTATTCTGCATTGCGCCCAGAGGTTGCCAACTCGGCAGCTGCCAAAGTCGCCGCTCCCCTGTCAGAAGTTCCCCGTCACCACGGGGATGTGCGGCTGACGCCGGTGGCTCACGCGTTTCTTGCCCACTGGTGGTACATACGCGGCGACAAAACGGTTCCCGACAAAGAAGATATTTCGCCGCCCCAAATGCGGACTCTTGCACCCTATGTTCGATATCTCGAATGGCAGGGGCCCGATCTGGTGCATCGGTTGTGGGGCAGTGCTCTTACCGAAAGCTCGGGCGTCGATCTGACCGGCCAGGACATGCTTGCCTATGTGGCGCCGGAGCGGCGTGATTTTCGACGCAACCTTTTTCAGGGCGTTGGTGACCATCCCTGTGGGTGTGTGATGGTGGTTCGCACTGACAGTGACAGTGAGCCTGCATCCGGTCATGCATTTGAAATGACGTTTTTGCCGGTTGCTGTTGGTGACGGTCCGCCGCGCCTGATTGGCACACTGCAATGGTGCAAGGCGCGCGACGTTCTGGACCCGATGTCATATCAGCCGGAGAAGCAGCATCTGTTGGCGGTCGAGAACACAGCGTTCATCGACGTGGGTGCCGGGACGCCAGACAAGAGTTTGCTGGACGGCCAATAGGGCTTAGCGTCGGCGCTGCTTTCTAAGGGATCAGGACGGTTGCACCGGTCGTTTTGCGACCCTCAAGATCTTTGTGGGCCTGGGCCGCGTCTGCCAGAGCATATTCCTGGCGTACATCTGCTTTCACAGCACCCTTTGCCATGACCTCGAACAGGTCTGCGGCCGTCATCGCGAGATCTTCATCGCTTGCGGTGTATGCCGCCAGTGATGGCCGGGTCACAAACAGCGACCCCTTGAGATTCAGAATACTCAGGTCGAAAGGCGGAACCGGTCCTGACGCATTGCCGAAGCTGGCGAGCAGGCCCAGCGGGGCAAGGCAGTCCAGCGACATTTCAAACGTATCCTTGCCGACGCCGTCATAGACAACCGGCACCATCTTGCCGCCGGTGATCTCACGGACCCGTGCAGGCACGTCTTCATCACGGTAGAGAATTGTGTGGTCCGCTCCGGCCTGTTTGGCGAGTGCAGCCTTTTCTTCGCTGCCAACAGTCCCGATGACCGTTGCGCCCAGATGCTTTGCCCATTGGCAGGCAATAAGGCCAACGCCGCCAGCGGCTGCATGAAACAGGATCGTGTCGCCGGCCTTCACTTCATATGTACGGCGCAGAAGGTAATGCGCGGTCATGCCCTTGAGCATCATGGCGGCGGCATCTTTGTCGCTCACGCCATCGGGCACTTTAACCAGGCGATTGGCCGGTGCGTTCTGGGCTTCTGAGTAGGCGCCGAGTGGTCCTGAGCCATAGGCAACACGGTCACCGGTTTTCAGTGCAGTGACGCCTTCGCCGACTTTCGTGACGACGCCTGCTGCTTCAAGACCCAGGCCGCATGGAATGGGCGCCGGGTAGAGGCCTGACCGAAAGTAAGTGTCGATGTAGTTGAGCCCAATCGCGGTGTGCTGAACCTGGACTTCGCCAGCGCCTGGATCAGCCAGATCCACGTCCACAAGCTTGAGAACCTCCGGGCCACCGGTTTCAGTAATACGAATGGCTTTGACCATGGAGACGTTCCTGCCTGTCACTAAGTGCGTGTTGTTTTGATTCGTGTACGGAACGATGCCCGGATTGATTCAGGTTTAAACCGCCCGAGGCTAGGCGAGGTGCTGGCGGAAGAATGCCAGGGTGCGTCCATTGGCGAGATCAGCATCGTCCTGATGGAAATGGGCTCCGCCTTCGCGCGCAAAGGCATGGTCGCGGCCTGCATAGGAATGAACCGTGATGTGGTCTTTGCCGGAGAGGCCTTCCTTGATCGCTGCCTGTGCTTCGGCAGGAACAAACTCGTCCTTTTCGGCGATATGCAGCATCAGTGGTTTTTTGATCTGCTCGGCTTCATCCAGCTTTTCCTGAATGTTGACGCCGTAAAAGCCGACGCTGGCATCCGCGTCTGTGCGGGCAGATGTCAGGTAAGCGAGGAGGCCGCCGAGGCAATAGCCCACAGCGCCGACCTTGTTGTTGCAGACTTCCATCTGGCGCAGATGCTCGATGGTGGCGTCTACGTCAATGATGCCGGCATCTACATCAAACTTGCCAAATAGCTCAAACGCCTTGGCCCATTCTTCTTCGGTTTTGTCGGTAATCTGAATGCCGGGCTCCAGCCGCCAGAACAGGTCCGGGCACAGGGCGACAAACCCTTCCCGCGCGAGCTGGTCACAAACATCGCGCATGACCTGATTGACGCCGAAAATTTCCTGGATGACGACGATGCCGGGGCCTTTGCCATTGTCCGGGGTGGCGAGGTAGCCGCCAAATGTGCCGTCGGGGCCTTTGATCTCGATGTCCTGTCCGCTCACGTGTCGCGCTCCATAGCTTGGGTGAGGAATATCCTGACTATTGCCGCGCACCTTAGCGTGCAGGGACCGTCACGCAAGCAAATGTGGCCTGTGTGCTGAGGATGTGAAGTGGCTGGTTAGATCAGCACTTTCGGGCACGCACTCTTATACGGGCCGTGCCAGCATGCTGTGGAGGGCATCCGGGTTGTTGACCGGTAGCGAGCAATTTGTGCCCTGGCAGACATAGGCTGCCGCTTCAGCGTCCTTTGGCACGGTCTTGCCGTGGGCTGGGTGGCTCGCAGGCAGATCATCGCTGGCGACATTGAGAACCAGGGAGGGCAGGGGAGATTGAAGGGCCACCTGCCGCAATGCATCTGCCTCAGGGCCCGTGCCTGCGATCACGACCTGGGTCGCGTTGAGAAGGGTGTCGAGGCCGTTGAGATAGGTGCACATGGGGAAGAAATTGCGCGCCAGATCAGAGGCAAATGTCCGGATGATCTGATTGGCTCGATCGCGATAGGTTTCATCGCCCGTGAGATAATAAAGCCGGGCCAGGTTTTCGATCATGGTGGCGTTGGCGGAGGGCGTTGCGTCGTCGGTCACGCTGCGGGTGCGCACCACCAGGGCTTCGGCGTCGTCCGCGGTAAAGAAATATCCGTGACCTTCCTCGTCCCAATAGTGGGCGTGCAGCTCTTCTGACCAGTCTTTGGCCTGGCTCAGGCAGGTGTCATCCGCCGTGGCCTCATAGAGGGCGAGGGCGGCTGAAATCATGTTGGCATAGCCGTCTGCCATGGCGAGATGTTGCAGCTTGTCCGCCCTGAAAGCGTGATGCAGCCTGCCGTTCATGATCATTCGTGTACGGATGAAGTCGAATGCCTTCTGAGCCGCTTCCAACCAGACGGGTTCGTTGTGGGCGGCACCGGCCTTGGCGAGGGCAGCAATCATCTGGCCGTTCCAGTCGGTCAGGATCTTGTCGTCCCAGCCGGGGCGAATGCGCGGTGCGCGGGTGGTGAACAGGACTTCGCGCATGCGGGCAAACAGGGCTTCCTGCTCGGTTGGCAGGTCGTCGGGGTGGTCCAGACGGTTGAGGATGGTGTGGCCCTCGAAATTTCCGTCGGGTGTTACGTCATAAATGCGCTTGAAGTCGGCCACGTCGTCGGGCGCAAAGTCGGTGAGCGCGGCGTCGATTTCGGTTTCGCTCCAGACATAGAACTTGCCTTCCTCGCCTTCGCTGTCGGCATCAAGGCTGGCCCCGAAGGCGCCTTCCTCGGTCACCATTTCGCGCAGCACCCAGCCAACGGTCTCGTGCAGACGGGCCGCGAACAGAGTGGAGCCGGTGCCGGTGGCAACATCGCTCAACAGGCTGATGAGACAGGCATTGTCGTAGAGCATCTTTTCGAAGTGGGGGACCAGCCAGCGCTCGTCGACGGAATAGCGGGCAAGGCCACCGCCCAGATGATCATAGATGCCGCCCTGGCACATGCGGGTGAGGGTAAGGGTCACAGCGTTGCGGGCACGTTGGTCTCCCGTGCGCAGCCAGGACCGCCAGAGCAGCTCCAGGAGGAAGGGCTGCGGGAATTTGGGGGCGCTGCCAACGCCGCCATGTTCCGGGTCAACGCTGCGCACCAGCCGGTCCGCCACATTGTCGAGGATTTCCGGGGCAGGCTCTCCGGGGGCCTGTGCCTTTGCCTGCTCCTTGAGAGCCGCGCGCAGGGCATCTGCGTTCTTGGTCACCTTCTCGCTTTCATCATGGAAGATGCGCGAGACCTCGCGGCAGACATCGGGAAAGCCCGGCCGGCCATAGCCTGCGGTCTTGGGAAAGTATGTGCCGCCCCAAAAGGGCTCGCCGTCAGGGGTGAGGAACATTGTCAGCGGCCAGCCGCCTTGCTCGCCCAGATGATGTAGCGCGGACATGTAGATGGTGTCGATGTCCGGACGTTCTTCGCGGTCCACCTTGATGTTGACGAACAGCTCATTCATCACCGCAGCCACCGCGTCATCTTCAAAGCTTTCATGGGCCATGACGTGGCACCAGTGGCAGGCGGCGTATCCCACGGACAGCAAGATCGGTTTGTTGGCTGCCTTGGCTTCCGCCAGCGCTGCCGGGCCCCAGGGGCGCCAGTGCACCGGGTTATCCTTGTGCTGAAGAAGATACGGGCTGGTCTCTTCGCGGAGCAGGTTTTGTGACATGGTGGCTTTCACGACGTAGGGCGGTGCATAAGGGGTCACAATGGTGACCCGACGCCATCAGGAATGCAGGAGCAACGCATGAAGATCAACATCGACATCGAGATGACCCCTGAGGAAGCCCGCAAGGTCATCGGCCTGCCGGACCTCGCTCCCATGCAGGAAGAGCTGGTGGCGCAGATCAGCGATCAGATCAAACGCAATGTTGCCTATGTGGACCCGGAGCTGCTGGTGAAGCTGGCGCTGCCGGTGGGCGTTGAAGGTATCGACAAGCTGCAGAAGCTTTTCTGGGGTGTGGCGAAGTCTGCCGTTGGCGGCGGTGGTGCACCGATGGATGACGAGGTAGAGAGCGATTCACCCGCACCAAAGAAGACCCCTAAGACTCGACGCAAGCGTAGCTAATTCCGGATTACGACCCCCATGGACGACACCGTTTTTGCCCTGTCCAGTGGTCCGGGGCGGGCAGGCATTGCGGTCATTCGCATCAGCGGGCCGCGTGCTGCGGATGCGCTGACGGCGCTGGGCAGCGCTGGCCTTCCACCGTCGCGCAAGGCCGTCGTGCGGCGGCTCACGGACCCCCATACATCCGAACAGCTTGATCACGCGCTGGTGCTCTGGCTGCCCGGGCCCGGCACTGTCACCGGCGAGGATATGGCGGAGCTGCATGTCCACGGCAGCACGGCGGTGGTCGCGGGTGTTCTGGATGCACTTTCGACCCTTGCCCGGTTCAGGCTGGCGGAATCAGGCGAATTTACCCGCCGCGCCTTTGCCAATGGCCGTATGGACCTCACACAGGTGGAAGGTCTGGCTGATCTCATTGATGCGGAAACGGCCGGGCAGCGGCGTCTGGCTCTGGCGCAGGCTGAAGGTGGGCTGACGGCGCGCTGTGCTGACTGGAAGGCGCAGTTGGTGAAGGCACTGGCGCTGATTGAGGCGGAGATTGATTTTAGCGACGAGGAACTGCCGGAAGGCCTGTCAGATCAGGCGGTGTCCATGATTTCCCGCGTACATGGTGAGATGA